>JAQTMF010000031.1:14220-20806 GCA_028714515.1 Chthoniobacteraceae bacterium
GTCGGAGTGTTCGTCGTCCAGGGCGCAGACGCGATCGCGGTCTCCGCGAGCGAAGGCTTCGGGCAGGATCGCGCGGACGGCTTCGGAGCTGTCTTGCGCGACGCGGCTGACTTCGGGCCGGAAGAGTTCCGGCTCGCACCAGGCCAGGGCTTGGAAGGCGGCCCGCCGCTGCCACGGGTGGCTGGATTCGAGGTGGGGGCGGACGGCGTCGGCGTCTCCTTTTTGCCACATTTGCGGGAGGAGCAGGAGGCCGAGGGTGGGAAGCTGGGGATCGGCGGTGGCGGCCAGGAGTTTGCGCACCCACGGGGCGGCGGCGGTGCGGAAGGGTTCCCGATCCATGGCGGAGAAGAGGTCGTAGCTGACGATGTCGGCGGGTTTGAGGACGGGATTTTCGTCCAGCAGTGTTTCGAGCAGGAGGGCGAAGAGGGCGGGATCGCTGCCGCTCTCTTTGCATGCTTCGGCGGCTTTTTCACGCACTTCTTCGGAGGGGTCGGCCAGCAACCGGCGCAAGAGGGGGCCGGCGGCGGCGCTCGCGCCATCGGAGAGGGCTTCGGCGATGGCGGTCCGGTCGCGGGCGGTGAGCGAGGGGTAGTTGGCGTCGAGTTGCCGGAGGGCTTCGGGGTGGGAGCCCCGGACGAGAAACAGGGCGGCGGCGGCGCGGATTTGGGCGTCGCCGGTGGTTTGGAAGAGTTTCTCGGCGGCGGCGGCGAGGTCGCCGATGGTCGCGGTGTCGGCTTTTGCCCCGCTGCGGAAGGCCTGGGCGATGGTGGCGACGATGCCGGGGGCGGCGGGCCGCTCCGGTTTTCCGGCGGCGGCGGAACGCAGGGCGCGGAATTGCGCGCCCTCGACTTTGGCGGAGAGGAGCGCGGTGAGGATTTTCTCGCGGTCGCCGCCTTGCAATACTCTGGTGATGACGGCGCATGCCCGGCCTTTGGAGAGCCGTTTGGCCGCGAGCATGCGGATGGCGGTGCAGGCGACGTCGGGGTCGGGGTGGTCGGCGAAGGCGGCGGCGAGTTCGACGCCCTGGTCGTCTTCGGTTCCCAGCGCTTCGATGACGCCGATGATGACTTCCGGCTTGGCCGTTTTGAGGGCTTCGCCAAAGCTGGGAGGCACCGGCTTTTTCATGCTGGCGAGGGCTTTGACGGCGGCGGGTTTCAGGTCGTCGTCGCGGAGGAAGGCTTCTTCGATTTTTTTCGCCGAGGCCGCGGCGCTGGATACTTTGGGGAGCGTCTGGATGTCGGCGGCGCGCACGAAGGCGTCGGGGTCGTCGACGGCTTTTTGCACCTGGCTCGCGAGGGGGGTGAGGTTCCGTTCGGCGGCGGTCTCCAGGGCGGCCACGCGGACGCGCCAGCGCGGGTCCTCAAGGCAGGGGCGCAGTTCTTTGTCGAGCCCTTCTTTTTTGGATTTGGAGAGGCTCTCGATGGAGGCGACGGCGAGGTCTTCGTTGCTGTCGCGGAGGTAGCGCAGGAGGATTTCGTCGGCTTTGGCGCAGGGGGATTTTTTGAAGCCGTGCAGGATGCCGTAGATGACGTTGGCGTCTTTTTCGCGCCGCAGGTGGGTTTCGAGCAGCGGGGCGGCGTCGCCGCGCGCGACGTTGAGGAGGGTATCGACGGCGGCTTCGCGGACCATCGCCTCGCCGTCATCGAGGTATTCGCGCGCCACGGGGAGGACGGCGTCGCCGCCGCCGTTGAGGAGGGTCAGGGCCTGGATGCGGGTGTCGAGGTTGCCGAAGACGAGTTGATGGGCGAGGGCGAGCGGTTCTTGTTTGCCGATGGCGGGGAGGACGAGGGCGTAGCGCACTTCGCGGATGCGGTTTTTCGCGACGGCGTTTTGCGGGGGGTTCTTTTCCTGTTCTGCGTCGAGGGCGCCGAGGGTGTCTTCGCCGCCGTTTTGCAGCATGCGCAGGGCGCGGCTGGAGCGCTCGCGGTCTTGCGAGGCGATGTCCCGCAGGTAGACGCGGATTTGTTCTTCGCCGAGCACGCCCCGGGGCTGGGCGGGTTTGGGGGCTTCGGCCCACCGGGTCCAGCGGGAGAGGGCTTCGCGGTTGGCGTCGGCGGTGGCCCAGGGGTCGAACCCGAAGTCGTCTCCGGCGATTTCTTCGGCGACTTCCAGGGCGGCGAGCCGGACGGCGAGGCGCGGGCTGGTGAGCTGGGCGACGAGGGCGCGGCCCGGCGGGGGGGTGAGTTTGAGGAGGCGGTCGTGGACGGTTTTGTGGGTGACTTTGTTGCCCAGGGCGAGGAGCAGGGCGGGCCATTGCTCGGGTTCGAGCCGGTTTTCGTCGAGGGCTTTGAGCTGCGCGGCGAGGGACTCGGGCGTTTTGGCCAGGAAGGCGGGATTGAGCGCGCCGCGCAGGAATTCCAGGAAGGCGGGGGCGGCGAGAAAGCCGTCGGCGGCGGATTGCATTTGCCCGGCGGCGTCGAGGATCCGCAGGGCCGGGGTGCCGCGCACCTGGAACTGGAAGGCGGCGGTTTCGTTTTGTGTGACGTCGATCTCGACGCGCACGAAGTGGCGCAGGAGTTCGGCGACGTCGGGATCGACGAAGACTTCGGTTTTGAGCCGTTTGCACCAGCCGCAGCCGGGGCTGGAGAAGACGACGAGGATGGGCTGGTATTCGCGCCCGGCGCGGGCGAGCGCGCTTTCGAGGTTGGCGCTCCAGCCGGTTTCTTTGGCGTCCATCGTGGCGGGGAGTTCCAGCGGCTTGGGGCCGGTGGGCACCGCCCGGAGGGGGGCCGCGAGGGCCAGCAGGGCGAGCAGCACGATGGAGAGGGGCGTTTTCATCAGTAGAGGAGGGCGTAGACGAGGATGTTCACGTTCATCTCCAGCGAGTTGCCGATTTCGTTGCCGCCGCAGCAGCAGCAGCCGGCGGTGTGGGCGGTGTCGTTGAGGCCGTGGGGGGAGTAGACGACCATGGTTTTGCCGTTGTAATCGATGCCGGTGAGCCGCGCCGGTTCGCCGCCGTGGGTGAGGGCCAGTTTGTCGATTTTTTTGACGGTGCGGTAGATGAGGTGGTCCGGGGGGAGTTCGCGCAAGGGGTGCTCGGGGAGGATGATTTTCATTTCGCGCCGGAAGGCCCGGTCCCAGTCTTTGTTGGAGCAGCCCGCCGAGGCGAGCAGGAAGCCGCCGCTGGTGAGGTAGCGCCGCATGTTTTCGCGCTCTTTGGCGGTGAGGTGGAAGTCCGCTTCGCCGGTCATGATGATGAAGGGGAATTGGAAGAGTTCGTCGGAGGCGAGTTTGACGCTTTTGAACCGGCGTTCGGTGGGGATGGTTGTCTGACGCTGGACGGCGCTGAGGAATTCGTCGCTGAAGCAGCGCGAGGTGTGGGTGCCGCCGTAGATGAGGTTGGCGGTTTGGATGGCGCATTCTTTGGCCGGGGCGGCCGCGCCGAGGACGAGGATGCAGAGCAGGATCGCGAAGACGGTTTTCATGGTTTTTCCTCCGGGATGCTGAAGTATTGTTTGACCGCGCCGCGGTATTTCTCGGGCACGTTTTCCAGGAGGGTGCCCTTGCTCTTGATGGGGTCGGGCCGGGAGGGTGTCATCGGCCCGGTTTCTTCGACCCGCCCGACGGGCTGGTTGCCGCCTTTGGGGTCCCCGGCTCCGTTGCCGAAGGGGCCGTTGCCGGTGAGCGAGAGGCGCGAGGGGCCGTAGACGGGGGTGTTGAGGGGGGAGTTGCCGCCCATGGTGCCGCCGCTCTCGCCCGTGCCCGCGCCCCACCCGGCGGCTCCGGTCGTGCCGTTGCCTGAGCCGTTGCCCGAGGCGCGCGCCAGGAGCGATTGGAGCATTTGCTGGAGGGTCTGGCTGAGCGGGTTGGGGACGTTGAAGGTCAACTGGCCCTGGCACATGCCGCCCATGCCTTTGCATTCGGAAAGGAGCTGGCGCAGTTTTTCCAATGCCGAGGCCGCTTTTTGCGCGGCTTCGCGTGCGTTCTGGTTGCGCGCGGCGTCTTCCCCCCCGGCCATTTCCCCGGGGATTTTTTTGGCTTCGAGTTTGTTGAGGAAATCGGCGGCGGTTTCTTTGAGCGCTTCGTAGCCTCTGGGCAGCGCGGCGGCTTCGCGGCCGAGGTTCGCGGCGCTTTGTTGCAGGGCTTCGCGGATTTGCGCCTGCCGCTCGCCGAGCGAACGGAGCATTTCTTTGTCTTCGCTCCGGCCCGATTGGGCGGCGCGGTTCATTTGGCGTTCGAGTTCCGTTTGCTGGAGGACGATTTTCTGGAATGCGGCGACGTTTTCCATGACGCGGCTGACGGCGGCGATCTCCTGGGCGCTGCGTTTCTGTTCGTCCATTTGCCGCTCGGGTCCGCCCAGTTCGGCGCGCAGGTCCCGGGCGATTTCGCCGAGTTTGGGGTCCGATGCGCTCAGGTTTTCCAGGCCTTTTTCGACGCCCGCGATTTTTTCTCCGATTTCGGCGGCGGTTTTGCCGAGGCTTTTTTCGGCGTCGAACGCGGGGAAATCCTTGCCCATTTTCTGGAAGAGTTCGCGGGTTTTGCGGGCTTCTTCGCGCGCTTTGCCGAGCTGTCGCTCTTTTTCGGCTTCGGTGGCGGAGTAGGCGTTCTCCTGCAATTTGTCGAGGGCTTTGCGCAGGGCTTCGAGCCGGTCGGTCAGCATGTTGTAGCGGCCGGCGAATTCCTCGATGGTTGTCCGGTCGCGGATCATCTGCGCGTAGTTGTCGGTGGAGATGATTTCGACGCGCACGACGGCGGAGGTGCCGATGCCCATGAGCGTCGGGTTTGTGTCGGTGGCTTCGAGGTAAAACTCCAGGGTCTGGCCGGGAACGACGCCGAGCGTTTTCATGTCCAGCGGGGTGGAGAATTCCAGGTGGCGACCGGGGGCGTCGGGGCCGAGGCGCTTGGCGCGGTCGCGGTAGCCGACGACGGTCCGCACGAGGTCGGCGCGGGCGAGCCCGATGTCGTCTTCGGCGTATCCGGCGAGGGTAAGGGTGCTGTCCGGGGTGGCGAGGGCGTAGACGCCCGGCTCGGTGATGGTGGCTTGCGGGGGCTGGTCGGGCGTGACGCGCTGGACGAGCCGGAAGGGTTCGCCGTTGGGGGTTCCGCGGAGGTCGCTGATGGTGACGTCGAGATCGGCGTTGGCGGCCATGGTCCAGGTAAATGCGACGGTGCGCGGGCCGGTTTTGGCGGCCTGGACGAGGGTTTCGCCGCCGAGTTCCTCCGGGGGGCGGATGACGAGCGCGCCGTCCCGCAGGGGGCGGTTGCTCTCGATGGTAAGCGTGGCGGTGGACCCGGCGATGCCGGTGACGGGCGCTTTGCCCGCCGGGCCGCTCTGGCGCGGGAGGCCGGTGTAGGCGGGCGGGGTGATGGTCAGGGCGGCTTGGGCGACGCGCGGCTGGAGGAGGAGATCGACGCGGTGCCAGCGGCTGCGGGCGCGCCCGGTGGCGAAGGCGAATTCGACCGGCTCCACCAGTTTCTCGACTTTCTGGGCGAACCGCGCGGGGCCTTCCTGGAAGCAGGCGATGCGGCGCTCGACTCCGCCGGAGCGGGTGACGAACCAGACTTGCGATTTGACGCGGCCGCCGGTGATCTCGACGCCGACGGTGGCTCCGCCGCCGTAGGGGATGCGCGGGGTCTCCGGGGTGATGTGAAAGACGAGGCCGGAGAAGGGCGGCACGTCGCGCGTGGGATGGAGGAGGCGTTCGAGGACGATCCCCGCGCCGGGCTTTTGCACGGCAACGGCGGCGAGGAGCACGGCGGCCTGGATCGCGAGGCGTTTGCTGCGGCTCGCGAAGGCGGCCTTGGGGAAGCAGCGCGAGGCCGGGATTTTGTCCAGTTCCGCTCCGGCGCGCGCGACGCTTTGTTCCAACAGGTAGTCGCTGAGGGGCGCGCCTGCTTTGCGGGCGGCGAGAAGTTCGCAGGCGCTCAAAATGGCGCGCCGCTTGTTGCCGGAGAGCCGGTCGGCCTGGGCCGCGGCCGCGCGCCGGGAGTAGCGGGCCGCGCGGGCGAGCCCCCAGAGGATGGCGGCGGCGAGGGCCGCGCCGAGGAGGATGTTGAGCGTCCACCGGGTGTTGTTTTCCAGCGCGAGGAAGAAGTCGGCCAGGGCGTAGACGGCATACGCGGCGAGGAGCAACCCGGCGAGACGCAGCGCCCCGAGCAGCAGGAGCCCGCATTGCCAGCGGCGGCGGAATGCGGCGAGACGGGTTTCGAAGGTTCGGCTCATAATAGTCCCTGCCTCCTGCGCACGGCCCATTCGGTTCCGAAGCACGCGAGCATGCCGAGGAGCAGCGCGGCGCGGTCCCACAGGGGGGTCCAGTTCATTTTGCCCGGTTCGGGCTCGGCTTCCACGCGCGGCCGCAGGAGGGGCCCCAGGTCGTCTTCGGAGATGAGTTTTCCGCCGGAATCGGCCGCGAGCTTGGCGAGGTAGCCGGGGTTGGCGCTGAGGTCGTCTTTGTCTTCGGCGGGAGCCGTGACGGTGAGGCGGCACGAGGCGGCGGGGGGCGGGTCGCCGGGCTCCGCCAGGACGTCGATGCGGTAGCTGCCCGGCGCGGGGACCGCGAGCACGGCGTCCCATGCGCCGGGTTGGTCGGGGGTGCGCGACGCGCCGATTTCCTGCACGGCTTTGCCGTCGCGCGAGACGCGCAGG
>JAQTMF010000032.1 GCA_028714515.1 Chthoniobacteraceae bacterium
CCGCCTCCGGGTCGAACCGGCCGCTCTCCAAAAGCACCCCGCAAGCGCGCGCTTGCGCGAGAAAGTCGATATAGGCCGACCCGCAAATGCCCGGCGCCTGCGCAAGCGGGCGGTTGCCGATCGTCTTCAACTCCACGGAAACCGTGCCCGAGGCGCTCCGCGTCACAACGACGCCTTCGATGGCTCCCTCCGTCGCGCGCATCCCGCACGTCAGCCCCGAGCCCTCGAATGCCGGACCGGCGGCCGTCGCGCAGCCGAAAAGATGGCCGTCTTTAAGCAGCACGATCTCGCCGTTGGTGCCGACATCGACGAAGAGCGTGGGCCGCGCCTCGTAGTGGAGGCCAGTGGCGAAAATACCCGCCGCGATATCCGCGCCGACATAGGCGGCAAGCCCGGGCAGCGCGTGGACAGGCATCTCCTCCGGCAGCCCGCACAACCCCAGCGAACCGGCGGATTGCACCCGCGCCTCCAAAAAGCGCGGGGTGAATGGCGCGATCCCCATGGGCGACGGATCGACGCCGAAAAGCAAATGGAGCATCGTCGAGTTCCCGGCGATGGCCATGCCGCCCATCCGTTCCATCGGCACGCCCGCCCGCGCGCACGCTTCCCGCGCCAGGGGGAGAATGGTGTCGCGGCAAATCGCCGCCTGGAGCCGGGCGACGCTGGCGGGATCCGTGGCGCAAAGTTGAATCCGCGAGAGCACGTCGTCGCCCATGCGGATCTGCTGGTTGAACTCGCTGGCGCGAGAGAGAATCTTCCCCGTGGCAAGCTCCGCGAGCAGCACGACAACGGTCGTCGTTCCGATATCCACGGCCAATCCATAGTCGCCCGCGAAAAGCGGATCGTTGCCAATGGGGACCTTGATTTGAAAATCCTCGGCGACCGCCGGTTTGTGCGCCAGCAGCGAGCGGCTCGGGATCGTGAGCGAGACTTCCGTTTCGGGAATCCATTCGGCGGCGCACGCGAGCAATTCCGCCGGGCCGGTGATCTGGCCGCCGGTCCGGGTATCGCGCAGCGCGCCGCTCTCCAGGACCACGGCGCATCCCTTGCAGAGCGCGCGCCCGCAGCAACGGGTATTGAGCGCCAGGCCGTGGCGCGCGAGCAAATCCGCCAGTCCGCGCGGATCCGCCGCCGCGTCGGCGTGGATGGCTTGCCGCCCGTGAAGCGTGTTCAGATGCAAAACGCTCGCCATAGCGAAACTTCCTTACGCGGCCTTCCCCGGCCCGCCGCAATGCTTGCACGGCTGGGCGGCGAGGATCGACGCATCCACCGTGAAGCGGACGGACTCGCCGGGTTGCAGCACGAGGTAGCGCTCCGGGTCCCATGGGCCGGAAAGCAAATCCTTGAGCAAGCGCGGATCGCCCTGCTGCTCGTCAAAGCTCCAGCCGAGCCAGTCGGCGCACTGCTTGGTAAAAAGCCGGTCCGCCGGAGTCGCCGCGACGCCCAAGTCGACGAACGTCGCCATGTTGTAAGCGCGCATCCAGTCCTGCTCCATCTCCATGAGGTAATCGGCGTTTTCCTCGCCGTATTTCTCGACGTAGCCCTGGCGCAGATTGTCGAATCGCTCTTTGCCGGGCGGCACGTGGCACCGGTTCCAGCCCGCGCTGTACCAATAGGTGCCGGGATGGCTTTGAAGATATTCGGCGTAGCGTTCCTTGGAACCGAGCAGAAGCGTGATGCAATCGTGGGCCCGCGTCACCACCATCCGGGCGCGGTGCGCGCAGACGCCTTCGATTCCCCGGCTGCACAGGCCGTAGACGAGCACGATGGCGGCGATGGCGGCGTTCGCCTCCATTTGCGTGACGGCTTCCTGGAGCCGCTCGCGCAGGATGTCGGGCGTGTTGTGCAACCCCTGTTCCAGGCTCTTGATTTCCGCCACCTGGGGGAGGCCGCGGCAGAAATGCCGCACTTCGTCCGAGAGAACATCGCAAGCGATGACGCCAACGTTCATAAGGTGGAAACGGCGTGGCCCATGGCGGCGAGATGCGCGGGCGATGTTCCGCAGCAACCGCCGACGACGCGCACGCCGATGTCAACCAGCGGCGCGACGATCGCGGCCATCTCCGCCGGGGTGGCGAGGTAGACTGTTTCGCCGCCGATCACTTGCGGCGCTCCGGCGTTGGGCTGCAATATCACCGGCGTCTTGCCTGCCGCGCGGACAAGCTGGCGGGCCAGTTCGAGGTAGTCCGGGAAGGAAAGCGCGGTGCCGCAATTCGCGCCGACGAGGTCGGCTCCGGCGGCGATGGCGCGCTCGACGGCTTCCCCCACCCCGGTTCCCATCATGGTGCGGAATTCGGCGTCGCCGGTTTTCTGAAATGCATAGGTGGCGACGACCGCGAAGTCGCCGCAATCTTTGGCGGCGGCGATGGCGGTTTCCGCTTCGGCGGGATCGCTCATGGTTTCGACCAGGAGGGCGTCGGCTCCGCCTTCGATGAGGGCTTGGGCTTGGGCTCGGAAGATGGCGCGAAGCTCGTCCGCCGTCATGTCGCCCAGCGGTTCGAGGAAGTCGCCGAAGGGGCCGATGTCGCCGAGTACCCAGCCGGTGTCTCCCGCGGCTTCGCGGGCGAGGCGCGCTCCGGCGCGGTTGAGTTCGGCCATCCGCGCGGCGAGCCCGTGGCGTTCGAGGGCGGAGAGCGTTCCTCCGAATGTGTTGGTTGTGAGGAGGTTACACCCGGATCGCCGGTAGGCGTCGTGGACGCCCCGGACGGCTTCGGGGCGGCCGGTGTTCCAGAGCATGCCGCATTCGCCGCTGGTTAATCCTTTGGCGAGGAGCTGGGTTCCCATGGCTCCGTCGCAGAGGAGCGGGCGGGTAGCGAGGACGGTGAGGAGGTCGTTCATAGGAGGGGCTTCAAGGTGCTATGCGCCATTGTTGATGGCGAGGCAATTTCGCAAAAATTGACATTTTGGAGGCGTTATTTCGTCCAAAATGTCCGCTTTTTGCCCCTTTTCGCGCCCTTTTTGTGCGTTTTTTATGCGAGGAAGGCTTCGACTTTGGCTTTGATGGTTTCCTGCGCGCCGGGGACGCTCAGGACGTCGCATTCGCTGCCGAGGATGAAGGGGTGGCCGGTGGCTTGCATCCGGCAGGTGAGTTCGTCGGAGAGGCGCTTGACGTCGTCGACGGTGACGAGGGCGTCGGAGTAGAATTTTTTGGTGGGGAGGTTGCCGAAGAGGACGGTGGTGTCGGGGACGAGGGCGGCGTCTTCCCAGAGTTTGCGGGAGCTGCCGAGGCTCATCATGGCGGGGTCGAGGGTGGCGAAGCGGCGGATCATTTCGTCTTCGAGTTCGCCGCAGTCGTGGAAGATGAGGTCGACGCCGTTTTGGTCGAGGAGGGCTTTGATTTTCCGGTTGGGCTCCATGACGTAGCGGTCGAAGATTTCGTAGCTCTCGGCGAGTTGGTTGGGCGAGAAGTAGACTTTGTTGGCGGCGGGTTCGCAGAGGATGATGGCTTTGGCTCCCGCGGCGATCTGGGCTTGGAGGTAGGTGAGGATGGCGCTGAGGCCAAGGGCGAGGGTGCTCTCGACGAGGCGGACTTCGCTGTCTTCGTCGGCGGTGGAGCCGGGGCCCGCGAGGAAGACGGGGGTGATGGGGTCGCTGATGAGTTTGGTCATGAGCGAGAAGGGCCCGATGCCTATGCCGACGGGGAGGAGGCTGGTGTTTTGGGCGATGTGGCGGATGGCTTCGCAGGTGGCGCTCATGCGCGGGGTGGTGGCGATTTTCCAGCCGGTTTCGGGGGCTTCGGCGAAGTGGTAGCTTTCGATGTCGGCGGCCGGGATGCCGCGGGCGCTAAGGAGGGCTTCTTTTTCCAGTTTCAGGTCCATTACGGGGACGGCCATGGGGGCTTTGAACTGGATGGCGGCTTCTTCCACGACGGCGCCGAGTTGCCGGCCGTTGAGGAGGATGGCTTCGGGGTTTTCGTGTTGGTGAAGCACGAGGTGGGTGCCGATGGGCATGCGCAGTCCGGATGCGGCGAGGTTGAGGTAGTAGGGTCTTTCCATGGTGTCTGTGGTGGGAAAAAAAGGGGTGGCGTTTGGGCGCAAAAAGTCCGCGATGGCCGGGGGATGTCCCCGGCCATTTTTTGTTTTCGCGGAGGGTGGAGGCGGGCCGCCTTAGGCGACGAGCGTTTGCGCGAGGTCGACGGCGCTGGCGGCGTCGGGGCTGTAGCCGTCCGCGCCGATTTCGTTGGCGAATTGCTGGGTGATGGGCGCGCCGCCGATCATGATTTTGGTTTGCACACCGGCTTCGCGGAAGGCGTCGACGGTGGTTTTCATGGCGGGCATGGTGGTGGTGAGGAGGGCGGAGAGGCCGACCAGGTGCGCGTTGTTTTCTTTGGCGGCGGCGAGGAATTTCTCCGGGGCGACGTTGACGCCGACGTCGATGACGTTGAAGTTGGCGCCTTTGAGCATCATGGCGACGAGGTTTTTGCCGATGTCGTGGAGGTCGCCCTGGACGGTGCCGATGACGGCGGTGTATTTCGGCTTGATGCCGGCGGCGGTGAGGAGGGGCTGGATCATTGCCATGGCCTCTTTCATCGCGCGGGCGGCGATGAGCATTTCGGGGACGAACACCTCATTTTTTTTGAATTTCTCGCCGACGTTGGACATGGCGGGAACGAGGCCGCTCTCGACGATGTCGAGGGGGGGCATGCCGGCATCCAGGAGGACCTGGGTGAGCCGGGTGGCTTCTTTGCGGTTTCCTTTTTCGACTGCGGCGGTGAGGTCTTGTAGTTCGCTCATGGGTGTTGGTTTGGTGTGGAGAAGATGTAACTCTTGGCCTCTTTTACCATTGACTATTTCCCTTTGAAATACACAACATGGCCAATAATATGGATTCTTTGGCCATCCGTGAACAGTTTGATTACATCCCTGCCGCGCGGGAACGGACGTGGGGGTTGTATGTGGCGGGGGTGGGGCGGCGGGTGGAGCCGGCGCGTTTGAATGCGCGGCCCGGGCCGATTACGAGTGTGGGCAGCAGTGGCAAGGGGCGGGTGTTGCGGGATTATGCGCTGGTTTATGTGACGGATGGCCAGGGCCGGTTCAAGGGGCACGATACGAATTGGCGCAGGGTGGGCGCGGGGGATGTGTTTGTGCTGTTCCCGGGGATTCCGCATGATTATTTCGCGTTGCCGGGGACGGGGTGGACGGAGCGCTGGGTTTGTCTGAATGGGGAGTTGGCCAACCAGTGGTGTATGCACGATGTTCTTTGTGTGGATTGGCCGGTTTTGCACGTGGGGGTGCACGATGAGATTGTGGAGGGGTTTGACCGGTTGTTGGAGATTGCGCGGTCGTGCCCGCCGTTCGCGAACCAGATCCAGGCGGGGGTGACGATGGAGACGCTGGCGCTGATTTTGAAGTTTTACCAGAACCGCACGAAGCATTCCAAGCAGACGGCGCCGGTGATTGAGTCGGCGCTGAGTTACCTGGGGAAGCATTGGGCGCGGGAGGTTGATTTTGAGGCTCTGGCGGCGAAGCTGGGTGTGGGGCACCGGCATTTCCGCCGGTTGTTCCAGGAGGCGACGGGGTTGGCTCCGCACCAGTATTTGCTGAATCTGCGGTTGAACCATGCGAAGCGGTTGTTGGCGACGCTGCCGGTGGCGGAGGTGGCGGCGCAGGTGGGGTTTAGTGATCCGCTTTATTTTTCGCGCCTTTTCAAGCGGAAGGTGGGGGTGGCTCCGACGCGCTGGCATTGAGGGGCGGCGCGAGGGGGAGGTTGGTTTTGCGATGATATGTCTGGCGGGCGGCGGCGGCCCGTGTTACATGGGGCGCTCTCTCTTTTTTTTATGAATAGTCTCCAGCGTTATCTGAATACGTTAAGCGGCCAGCCTATAGATTTCCTCGCGCGGGTGCCGATCCTCATGCAGTATGCGGCGGAGTTTATCGGCTCCAATTATGGCGCTTTTGCCAGTGACTTCCGCGTGCTGACGAGGGCGAATATGGAGTGTGCGCGGTTTTTCGGGATCGACCAGATGAATACGATGTCGGACCCGTACCGCGAGACGCAGGGGTATGGGGCGGAGATTATTTATGAGCGCGATACGGTGCCGCATTGTGTGAAGCATCCGCTGGAGGATGCGGCGAGTTTGGCGGGGCTGGTGCGCCCGGATCCGATGCGGGCGGAGCGGATGCGCGACCGGATCGAGGCGGTGCGCGCGTATCACGCGGCGGTGGGCGGGAGTGCGTCGATTATGGGCTGGGTGGAGGGGCCGGCGGCGGAGGCGGCCGATTTGCGGACGGTGGAGAATTTTTTCGTGGATTTGTATGAGGAGCCCGGTTTTTGCAATGAGTTGATGGCGCTGTGTGTGGAGGTGGCGCTGGAGTTCGCGAAGGTCCAGGTGGAGAGCGGCGCAGAGACGATCGGGGTGGGCGATGCGGTGGCGAGCCAGGTTTCGCCGGATCTTTATGAGGAGTTGATTTTGCCGCATGAGCAGCGGTTGGTGCGCGGGTTGCACGCGATGGGGGCGAAGGTGCGGTTGCATATTTGCGGGAATATCACGCATTTGCTGCCGGGGCTTGCTTCGCTGAATGTGGATTTGCTGGATGTGGACCACATGGTGGATCTGGCGCGGGTGCGGACGGCTCTGGGCAGGGGGGTGACGCTGTGCGGGAATATCGACCCGGTGGCGGGGGTGCTCCGCGGGACGCCGGAGTCGATCCGCGCGAGTATGCTGGAGTGTTACCGGAGCGCGGGGAATCCGTTTATGGTGAATGCCGGGTGCGAGATTCCTCCCGGGACGCCGGTGGAGAATTTGAAGGCGCTTTGCGAGCCGATTGATTTTGTGGGGTAGCGGGGGGGGGCGTGCGGAGCGCGACTCCCGCGAACAATCAGCTCGCCCTGGAAGGGTGGGTGGAAGCCCGTTTTCTGCCACCCTTTCAGGGTGAATGCATGGCGGGACGAGTTCCGGTGGTGTCGGCGCGGGGACGCGCCTCGACCACCGGCTAACGGCTGGTACCCCTCCGGGGTTCTTTCTCTTGATTCGCGCTTCTTTTCATCTAGCTAGACGCGTTCCCAAAGACAGAGGAGGGTCCGCGGATTACGCAGATTTTCGCAGATTCCCGGAAGGACAAAAAAGGATCTTTCGCCTTCAAATCTGCAGCCCTCCGCGAAATCTGCGGATAAACCTTCTTTGAATTCGTGAACAGCCTCTGGAGCGTCTAATACGAATTCTACAGTCACAGAGCAAGAATCTGCGGATAAAATGTCTTTTGACTGTATGACTCGTATAAAATAAGGAGGCAGCCGGAGATTTGGGGGAGCGAATGCTGGTGCGCGGAGTTTTTGCGCGCGCTGGCTGTATTTGTAAATACTGCCCATGCTCGGAAATTTTTGCGACGGCTGCCTGGGGAAGATCACGCGCCCACGCGGGCGGCACGGAGTGCCGCCCCTACCGGGCGCATTCCCCCCCCGGGGAACCAAGTCGGCGCAATCACGGGCTTTTTTGCCGTTTTGTGCGATAGTATACGTATATACCCGGCAGAAGCTGCCGTTTTTCTTATGAATACGTTTCGCAAGATCCTGCTTTTGGGGGCTGCCGTTTTGATGAGCTTGGGCGCGATCAATATCTCCTCGGCTCATCCCGGCCATCACGGCCACGGACGCCACTATTACCACAACCGGGGACGGGTCATTATCGTGAACCCGGCGCCGGTTTATTCCTATAACCCTTACTATTACAACGCTTATCCTTATTACGGTTACTATGGATATCCCTACTCCGGAGGCGTTTACTTCCGGGGCGGCGGCCATTGGGGAGGCCACTGGGGCGGCCACGGCCACCACCACCGGTAAGGAGCGTTCGTGCCGCGCCTAGAACGTGTGGATGAAGAGGCCGGAGCGCAGCTTCGGCTCGAACCACGTGCTCTTGGGCGGCATGATTTGGTTGGCGTCGGCGATGTCCATTAACTGATCCACCGTGGTCGGGAACATGGAGAACGCTACGGCGCCTCTGCCGTCGTTGACCCGGGCTTCCAATTCGCCCGTGCCCCGGATGCCGCCGATGAAGTCGATGCGGCGGCTGGTGCGCGGGTCGTCGATGCCGAGGAGGGGGCTCAAAATCCGCTCTTGCAGGACGGTGACGTCGAGGCGCGCGATGGGGTCGGCGGCGGGCTGCGGGGCCCAGGATAGCCCATACCATTTGCCGCCCAGGTACATGCGGATTGCGCCCGGATGCTCCGGGGTATCGGATGCGTTTTCGGCGACGGTGAACCCGGCCTCGCGGACGGCTTGCAGGAAGGCTTCCGGGGTTCGCCCGTTGAGGTCGTGCACGCAGCGGTTGTAGGGCAGGATGCGCAATTGGCTGGCGGGGAAGAGGACGCACAGGAACCAGTTGTACGGCTCGTCGCCGGTGTGGTTCGGGTTCTTTTCCCGGCGCTCCCGGCCGACGCGCACGGCGCTGGCGGTGCGGTGGTGGCCGTCGGCGACGTAGGCGCAGGGGACTTGTTCGAAGGCTTTGACGAAGAAGGCTCCCAGCTTTTCGCCCGGGACGCGCCACACGGTGTGGCCGATGCCGTCGGGGGCGGTGAAGTCGCAAAGGGGCGGCGTTTTGAGGACTTCCGCCATCAATGCGTTGAGATCCGGGGTGTCGCGGTAGGTGAGGAAGACGGGGCCGGTGTTGGCGCTGATGGTGTTGATGAGGCGCGTCCGGTCGTCTTCTTTGTCGCGGCGGGTCTTCTCGTGCTTTTTGATGATGTCGCGTTCGTAGTCCTCGATGTGGCAGGTGAGCGCGATGCCGGTTTGCACGTGCCGCCCCATCCGCTGCTGGTAGAGGTAGACGCACGGCTCGCTTTCGCGCACGAGGATGCCGTGCTGCTGGAAGGTCTGGAAGGTTTCGCGCGCTTTTTCATACACGGCGACGGAATACGGATCGGTGCCGGCGGGGAGGTCGATCTCCGCGCGGTCTACGTGCATGAGGCTGTAGGGGTTCCCTTCGGTGAGGGCGGCGGCTTCCCTGGCGTCCACGACGTCGTAGGGGACGCAGGCAACCTGGGGAACGAGATCATCGGCGGGCCGGAGCCCTTGGAAAGGTTTTA
Source organism: Chthoniobacteraceae bacterium (assembly GCA_028714515.1). Lineage (GTDB taxonomy): Bacteria > Verrucomicrobiota > Verrucomicrobiia > Chthoniobacterales > Chthoniobacteraceae > UBA695. The sequence goes on from JAQTMF010000032.1 coordinate 9,024, forward strand.
CGCGGAGCATAGAAGGCAGAGAGGAGAACCCGGCGGCGGGAAAATTTCGAGGAAAAAGCGTTCTGAAGTTTTAGGAGGCGTCCGCTTCCACCAGTTTTGCGTAGAGGGCGTCGAGCGATTCGGCCATGACCCGCACGTTGCCCAGGACGGGCATGAAGTTGTTGTCCCCTTCCCAGCGCGGGACGATGTGGAGGTGCAAGTGGTCGGCCACCCCGGCTCCGCCCGCTTTGCCGAGGTTGAGGCCGATGTTGAACCCTTCGGCGTGGACGACTTTGCGCAGAATCCGCTGGGCGAACGCGGCTTGATCCCACAGTTCGGCCTGTTCGCCGGGCGTCAGGTCGGCGATGTCGGCGACTTTCCGGTAGGGCACCGCCATGAGGTGGCCGACGGTGTAGGGAAAGCGGTTCATGAGGAGGAAGGTGTCTTTCAAGCGCCGCACGACGAGGTGCGCGCGGTCGTCGCTGGATTGGGCCGCTTCCGCGAGGAAGTCGCGCGATTTGTCGATGGAGAAATACTCGACGCGCCAGGGCGCCCAGACCGCTTGCAGGGATTCGGGAAATGCCATGGGGGGATTAGAACCTCGGGCGGGAGGAAAGGCAATCCCGCGCAAAGGACGCAAAAGCGAGAGGCACGGAGCATCTCTCCATGCCTCTCCATTTCGCCGGGAGGCGGGCTTCCTAGGGCCTATGAAATTCCGCCGCAAAATGTGCCACCAATGGCACCCCTCAAACGCGAAATACCTCCTAACGTCAAGTGCCGTTTGTGGCACATCATGACCAGCATCTCCTCCAGACCGGTTCGCAATGTTCTTGGGCCACGGATTCGCCAACTCCGGGAATCCAAGGGGTGGTCGCAGGCCGACATGGCACGACGGCTTCAGTTGATGGGTTGGGATGTGGAACGGACGGTGTTGACCAAGATTGAGCTTCGCCGCCGGTGCATCGCGGATTACGAGTTGATGGCGATCGTCCAAGTGCTGGAGATCCCCCTAAGCGAATTTCAGATGCCGAAGAAAACCGACCTCAGGGGGTTCTTTTTGAAATAAGCCGCCGCTGGTATTCTTTTTCGGGCACGACCCGGACTGTCCCTTCGGTCCCCAATACGACGCGGACGGGCTTCCGGAACCACCGCATGACCCACCCGCGCTCTTCAATCGTCCGGCGGTTTGCCGCCATTGGTTTACGGGCAATCCCATTGAAGAACGCAAGGGAAAAGATGTTGCGGATGACTTGGGGCCGCTACGTCTTTGATGGAAATGCTCTATACAGATTCCCCACGGTTTTCCAGTTCACGGTGTTCCACCAGGAATCGAGGTATTTGGCGCGTTCGTTCTTGTATTTGAGATAGTAAGCGTGCTCCCAAACGTCGATCCCGAGAATCGGTTCCCCGGCCTTTTTCGCGAGATCGCCCATCAGCGGGCTGTCCTGGTTGGGCGTGGTTGTGATCTCCAGTTTGCCGTTTTTGACCACGAGCCAGGCCCATCCAGAGCCAAATACAGAGGCTGCCGCGCCCAAGAGAGCCTTTTTCAGTTCAGCCACGCCGCCGAATGTTTCAAGGATCGCCGCGGCCAAGGCGCCTTCCGGGCTTCCTCCTTGCGGCCCCATGATCCGCCAAAAGAGACCGTGGTTGTAGTAGCCTCCGCCGTTGTTGCGGACGGTTTCCCGAATGGGTTCGGGGAGAACGGCGATGTTCCCAAGCAATTGCTCGATCGTCTTTGCCTGGAGTTCGGGGAATTTTTCAAGCGCGCCATTCAGGTTTTTTGTGTAGGCGGCGTAATGCTTGTCGTAATGGAGATGCATCGTCTCGGTATCGATGTATGGCTCCAATGCTTCGTAGCCGTAAGGAAGCGGTATCATCTCAAAGCCGCCTTTTTTGCCGGGGATGTTTTCACCGGCGGAAGCGAGGCTCCTCTTGCCGCCTAATACCCCGGCGGCCAGCGCGAAACCGCCCAGCGCAAGGAAATGCCGGCGTGAAATGATCTTCTCCATGGCGGGTTTATGGGTGGCGCATTTTGGCATGCGTTTGGACGCACGATCCTGGGAAAATCGGTTGCCGTCGATGGAACGGTCTTGCCCTGCCACTCGTTCGGGATCGAAGGAGCCGGTCGCGGGGAGCTAGGCCGTTATTCAGACGATGCGATGCATTTGGTTCCCCTCGACGTAGATGGCGCTCGACGGCCGCGAGGGACAGAGATTTTCGCAGGCTCCGCAGCCGATGCAGCGCTCCGGGTCGATGACGGGGAATTTGGGCGATCGCTCGTTCTTCGCGTCGCTCGGCACCATTTGTATGGCTCCCACCGGACAGTGCCGGGCGCAGTTTCCACAATGGACGCCATCTCTCGTGACGACACAATTCTCTTTCACCCATACGGCATGGCCGATCTGTGTGGCCGATTTTTCCGCCCGGGTGATGGGCCGGATCGCTCCCGCCGGGCAGACGTGCGAGCATCGCGTGCACTCGGGCCGGCAGTAGCCTCTTTCATACGACATCTCCGGCTGCAACAGGCTGACCAAGCCCGGGGAGGGCCGCAGCACTTGATTGGGACAGGCCGAGACACACAACTGGCATCCCGTGCAGTGTTTGGAAAAGTTCCGATGGCTCAAGGCGCCGGGCGGGACGATGGGGGTCGCCCGTTTCGGCGCTTTTTTGTTCTCGATAACAGCCAAGCCTCCGTCGACCTTGCTGGCTTTCACGGTTGCCGTGAAGGCGAACAGCGCGCCGATCCAAAGGAATTTTTTACGGGACATCCCCTGTGGGGAGATGCTCTCTTCATGATTCGTTTCCATGGTGTTCCTGGCGGTTAACGGTTGATGGGGCGGGCCGGCTGCGTTTTGTTGCGGACGCAGGAGTACCGAATGGCCCCCGGTCGGCAGACGGCGACGCAGTTCATGCACGCCACGCAACGGCTATAGTCAATTCGATGCGATTGGGCGTCGATGCAGGATGCCTTGCAGTTGCGTTCGCAAAGGCGGCAACCGCCGCACTTCGAGGAGTCGATGACGGGCCGGAACAATGCGAACCGGCTCAGAAAACCCAACACCGTTCCCACGGGGCAGATCGCGTTGCAATAGGTCCGCCCGTTTCGCCACGCCAAATAGCCGATGACGCCAAACGATGCGAGCGCCACGCCGAAGGTGACCGCGCTTTTGATCCAGACGTCCACCGTATAGAAGGCGTAGCTGTCGGCGCGCTGGGCAAAATAGGCGAGCGCGTTGTTCCCTCCTTGGTAGACGGGGGCGAACAGGTTGGAGGCGATGCGGCCGTAGGCGCTGTAGGGCTCCAGCAGGGCAAATAACGGCGCAAGACCGGCGACGAATGCGATGACGAAGAGGGCCAGCAAGGCGTAACGCAGGCCGGTGCGCGCCGGGGCGTGGGCGTATCTTTTCTTTTTTTGAATTTTCCGCGATGCCCAGGCGGCCATGTCCTGAAAGACACCCAGAGGGCAGATGACGGAACAATATACCCTGCCGAAAAGCAGTGTGATGACGACCAATGCGGCAACCATTCCGGCGTTCGCCGCCAACAATGCGGGCACGAATTGGACTCTCGCCAGCCAGCCCAGGAACGCGGGCAGTATTCTCGTAAAGTCGAGAAACAGGAGGGTGATCAGGACAAAACAGGCGGACGCCGCGGTGATTCTGATTTTTCGCAACATAGACATGATCCGTCAGCCGTTTCTTTTGAGTTGTTCCACGAATTGATCGATCTTCTGCATCTCCTGCGGGATCGCGATGCCTTGCGGGCATGCCGGCACGCACTTTCCGCATCCGATGCAGTGGTTGGCCTGCCGAAGTTTGGGCACGCTGCGGTCGAGGCCCACGAGAAAGGTTTGCCGCGCCTTCCGGTAATTTTGATCCTGGGCCTGGGATGGGAAGTTCCCTTCATTCAGGCACTTGTTATAGTGCGCGAAGAGTCCCGGTATGTTGATGCCATAGGGACATGGCATGCAGTACTGGCAGTTCGTGCAGTTGATGTTTTTGAAATCAAGCATGGTCTTCGCCACCTGCACGAGCATCTGCTGCTCTTTGTCGGTCAGCGGGACCAGCGGCGAATAGGTGCGGAGATTGTCTTGCAAATGCTCCATGTAGGTCATGCCGCTCAAGACCGTCAGGACGTCCGGGAATGAACCGGCAAAACGGAATGCCCAGGAAGCGAAGCTGGCATCGGGATTGGCCTGTTTCATCAGCGTTTGGGCCACGTGATTCGGGCTTGCCAGACGCCCGCCCAGGAGCGGCTCCATGATGAGGGCCGGTACTTTGAGCTTCGCCAAAACGTCGTACTGATAATGGGCGTCGACGTTGCTGCGGCTTTGGGCTTGGGTGACGTCCCAGTCGAAATAGTTGAGCTGGATGAGGACGAAATCCCATTTCACCCCCGACTCGAACATCATGTAGTCGAAAAACTCCTTCTTGCCGTGGAACGACCAGCCTAGATTGCGGATGCGCCCCGCGGCCCGTTCCTGGAGCATGAAATCGAGGACGCCGTTGTCGAGGAAGCGCGCCTTGTACACGTCGTAGGCTCCCACGGCGTGGACCAGATAATAGTCGAAATAATCGACCTTCAAAAGTTCCATCGAGCGGTGATACATCGCAATCGACTCCTCGCGGCTCTGGGCCGTCTGGTTCGACATCTTCGTGGAAATGAAGAATTTGTTGCGGGGATGCCGGCTGAGCGCGATGCCCAGGGCTTTTTCCGACATTCCCTCGCAGTAGCGGGGCGAGGTGTCGAAGTAGTTGACGCCGTGTTCGATAGCGTAGTCCACCAAGGCGTTCACCGTCTCCTGGTCGATCTCGCCGTCATTGCCTTTGCCCCCCGGCTTCGGCAGGCGCGGCCAGCGCATGGCGCCATACCCCAAGAGCGACACCTTGTCGCCGGTTTTGGGGTTGACCCGGTAGGTCATCTCGCCGTTGCCGGTGGCGGCGGAACGCGCCGTCTGCTTGCCCGGTTTGCAGGCCGCGAGGGCGGCCGAAATAGCCAGGGCCCCGCCGCCGAGCTTGCTCAAAAACTGCCGGCGGTCGAGACCGTCTTTAGGACTGTTGTTCATGATTGCAAAGTCTCTCTAGCGTCATCTATATGCCACGCTACGGCTCCATAAACAATCTCCTTTTCCTTTGCCCGCCAGCCGCCGCCACGGGATGCCTTTCCCCGCCGAGGGGATCATTGACCCGGGCCGGAAAATGCGCTTCACTTCCCGCTGGCGCAACGATAGGTGAAGGCTCCGGGCAGACCTCTCCTCCCTCGGCGCTTTCTTGCCAGAGGTTTGCCCCGAAAAATCAGAAGTCCCATGAAACTCGACGGTTATTTTCGCCAGGGTATCCGCGCCCGTTTTCTCCGTTGGACTGTCGCGCTGACGCTGGCCATCAGCTTGCTGGCCGGGGTTCTCTTCTACGTAACGCTCCGGTGGGTGATTCACGGGATCGGCTCCGATTTCGCGGTCCAATATACGTTGCGCGAGAAGGGGCGCATTCTCGCCCCGCTGGAGCGCGAGGTGACGCTTTGCCAGACGCTGGCGAGCCTCCCCACGATTCGCGACTGGGTGCGCGATGAAGCAAACCCCGCCCTCAAGACGGCCGCTTTCCGCGACATGGACGCGTTCGCCCGCCAGTTCCACGACAAGGCGTTCTTTATCGCCCTGCGCGATTCCGGGCATTACTACAGCTACAACCTCGCCACGGGCCTGACCTCGGAACTCCCCGAATACATCCTGCACCGGGAGGTTGCCAAGGACGCCTGGTTTTACTCGACGCTCCAGAAGGTGGACACCTTCCACATCAACGTTGATCGAGACAACGTCGATCATCAGGTCAAAGTCTGGATCAACACGGTGATCCACGACGGCAACGACCGCGTGGCCCTTGCCGGCACGGGGCTGAAGCTCGACGCGTTCATCGAACGGCTGATCCACACCCAAAACAAGGCGCTCACGCCGATCCTGGTCGATCCGTCGGGAGCCATCCAGGCCCACGCCAACACGAGCCTGATCGACCAGAACACCCTCACCAAGAAGGCGGAAGAGCGGAGCACGATTTTCCGGCTGATGCCGAGGGAACAGGACCGCGCCGATCTCCGCAAGGCGTTTGAAACGCTCAAGGCTTCCCCGGATTCGACCGCCACGCTCCCGCTCGTCATCGAGGGGCAGCGGCGGCTGGTTTCGGTCGCCTACCTGCCCGCCATCGACTGGTATCTCGTTTCGCTGCTCGATCTCTCCCAGGCGATCGGGATGGGCGAGTTCGCGGGCCTGCCGCTGGTCGCCCTGCTCGCGCTGGCCGTGCTTGTCGCCGCGATCACGCTGCTCATCAACCGGACGATCCTGACGCCGCTGGGCGCGCTCTCGGCCTCCGCCCGCCGCGTCGCCGCCGGGGACTACACCGTGCGGAGCGAGGCGGTCCGCAACGACGAGATCGGCGGGTTGACCCGGACGTTCAACACGATGCTCGACACCATCGAGGGCAATACCCGCGAGTTGGAAAAGCGCGGCGACGAACTCGAACAGCGCGTCTGCGAGCGGACTGCCGAGTTGGAAGAGGAGGTGAAGGAACGCAAGAAGGCGGAACGCGAGGCGCGGCAGGCCAACCAAGCCAAGAGCGAGTTCCTCGCCAATATGTCGCACGAAATCCGGACGCCGATGAACGCGATTCTCGGCTTCTCCGAAATTCTCTCCGGCAAAATCCAGGACCCGCGGTTGCGCCAGTATGTCCATGCCGTTCACTCCAGCGGCAAGTCGCTCCTCGGGCTCATCAACGACATCCTGGACCTAAGCAAGGTGGAGGCCGGGAAGCTGCGCCTGGAGTATTCCGCCATCAACCCGCGCACGCTTCTCAACGAGCTGGAGCTGATCTTTTCCGGCAAGATTGAGGAGAAAGGGCTCGACTACAGCACGGAGATCGAGGACGGCTTCCCCAACGCCGTGGTGCTCGACGAAGCCCGGCTGCGGCAGGTCCTCCTCAACCTCATCGGGAATGCCATCAAGTTCACCGAAAAGGGGGGCGTCCGCTGCGTTGCCCGCCTCGGGCGCGGCTCCTGCGAGGGGAGCCTGATTTTCGAGGTTCACGATTCCGGGATCGGCATTTCTCCCGGGCAGTTCGAGACCATCTTCGGCGCGTTTGAGCAGCAGACGGGCCAAAGCCACGCCAAGTACGGCGGCACGGGCCTGGGGCTGGCCATCAGCAAGCGGCTGGTGGAGCTGATGGGCGGGAAGATCGTGGTCGAAAGCACGGTCGGCACGGGCTCCATCTTCCGGATCATCCTCAAGGACGTTGAAGAGGCGGCCACGGCGGAGCCGGTCGATTCGATCCAGGGCGACACGAGAATCCGCTTTGAACCGGCGACGATTCTCCTGGCCGAGGATATCAGTCTCAACCGGGAACTCATCAAGGGTTACCTGGAGGAATTTCCTCTCGAAATCCTCGAAGCCGCCAACGGCCGCGAAGCCGTCGATCTGGCCCGGGCCGAAAAACCGGCTCTTATCCTGATGGACATCAAGATGCCCGAACTGGACGGCATTGAAGCAAGCCACATCCTCAAGAGCGATCCCTCTACCGAAGCGATCCCGATCGTGGCCGTCACCGCCTCGACGATGAAATCCGAGGAGGAGAAAATCGCGAACGTCTGCAACGGCTTCCTCCGCAAGCCGATCGCGCGCCAGGAACTCGTCAATACGCTCGCCAAGCACCTCAAGCATACGGTTGCCAGCCCCGTCGAGCGGCAGCAGCCGGAGGAGCCGTTCTGCGCGCCATCCGCCCCGGAGATCTTCGATCCCGCCGGGTTGCGGCAGCGGCTGGAAGACGAACTGCAGCCGATCTGGAATGAGTTGCAAGATACGATGATCATCAACCAGGTGCTGGAATTCGCCGAGAAGATCATCGGGATCGCCACCGCGCACAAAGCGGCGGCCCTGGCGGCTTGGGGCGATACGCTGCGCAACCAGGCGATGCTTTTCGATATGACCGGGATCGAGGAGACCCTGGCGCAATTCCCGAAATTCCTGAACCGCATCTCCACGCCATGAGCAACAATCCGTTTTCTCAAACGCCCGCAACCATCCTGATCGTCGACGACAACGCCAAGAACGTCCAGGTGCTCGGGACTATTTTGATGGACGCCCAATACCGCGTTGCGGTCGCCCATCGAGGGCAACTCGTTTTCGACCTGCTTCCCAAAGTGAAGCCCGACCTGGTCCTTTTGGACATCATGATGCCGGAGATGGACGGTTACGAAGTCTGCCGCCGGATGAAGGCCGATCCCGCCACCGCCGGCATTCCGGTCATCTTCCTGACGGCCAAGACGGAAACCGACGACATTGTCCTGGGGTTCGATCTCGGCGCGGCGGACTTTGTCTCCAAGCCATTCCGCGCCAAGGAGTTGCTGGCGCGCGCGCAGACCCACATTGCCCTGACCCGGCTCCAGCAAAGCCTGGAAAAGAAGAACCAGGAGCTGGAAGCGGCGCTCGCCAATGTGAAGACCCTCTCCGGGCTGCTGCCGATCTGCTCGCACTGCAAGAAGATCCGGAGCGACAACAACGAATGGCAAAACATTGAGGTTTACGTCAGCGAGCACACGGAGGCCGATTTCAGCCACAGCATTTGCCCCGATTGCGCCCGGGTCCATTTTCCCGACTACAACGTCCACCCCTGAGACGATTTCTACAGATACGGAGCAGGAATCCGCAGATTTCGCAGATGAACGCAGATTAAAAACTCTCATTAAAATCTGCGAAAAAAAATACCGGACCTCGTTCCCAAGTTGAACTTGGGAACGAGAACCTGTGAGACAATCGCCTCCCCTGCCCTGCTAGAGCAGTTCCGCGATCTGCACGGCGTTCAGGGCCGCGCCTTTGAGGAGCTGATCCCCGGCGACCCAGAAGGCGAGCGCGTTTTCCAGCGCGCAGTCGAGCCGGATGCGCCCCACCTGGCAGTCGTCCTTTTCCGCCACGTAGAGCGGCAGCGGATACCGGTTTTGGGCGGGATCATCGACCAACTGCAAACCCGGCACGCCGGTGAGCACTTTGCGGGCTTCCTCGACGGATACCGGGCGCTCGAATTCCGCGTTCACGGAGATCGAGTGGGCGCGGTAGACCGGGACGCGCACGCAGGTGACGGACGCTTTGAACGCGGGCAGGTGCATGATGCGCCGGGCCTCGTTCTGCATCTTCATTTCTTCTTTGGTGTAGCCGGTGTCGAGGAAGACGTCGACGTGGGGCAGGACGTTGAAGGCGATCTGGTGCGGGTAGACGCTCGGTTGCACGGGACGGCCCGCGGTGATGTCTTCCACCTGCTGGCGCAGTTCGGCGATGGCCTGCGCGCCGGTGCCGGAGACGGCCTGGTAGCTCGAAGCGATGACGCGCTTGACGCCGAACGCTTTGTGCAAGGGATACAGGGCCATCAGCGTGATCGCCGTGGTGCAGTTCGGGTTGGCGAGGATGCCTTTGTGGCATTTTACGTCGCCGCCGTTGATTTCCGGGACGATGAGGGGGACGTCCGGGTTCATGCGGAACTCGGAGGAGTTGTCCACCACAATGGCCCCGGCCTTCACGGCGAACGGGGCGAATTTGCGGGAAATCCCGGCTCCGGCGCTGAAGAGGGCGATGTCCACGCCTTCAAAGGAATTTTCCGTCAGTTCCTGAACCGTCACCGTCTCTCCGCGAAAGGTCACGGTCTTGCCCGCCGAACGGGCGGAGGCAAGCGGCAGCAATTTCCCCACGGGGAATTGGCGGCGTTCGAGGACTTTGATCATTTCGGCGCCGACGGCGCCTGTGGCTCCGACGACTGCGACGGTTTTATTGCGGCTCATGGTGATGGACTTTTCTGAAAAGTTCGCAACGATATACAAGGTGGAGCCCGCCATGCAACCTTTCCGACGCAAAATCCGCATTTCCGCCGCCGCTCAGCGGCTTGATCTCTTGGAATCCGGCGCTTCCGGCCCGGGGGAGCGCCTCGCCGCCAGTTACCCGGTTTCGACTTCCGGCTTTGGCCTCGGTTCGGAGCCGGGGAGCAATAAGACGCCGCTGGGCCGGTTTGCCATTGGCGCGAAGATCGGCGCGGACGCTCCGCTGGGGGCGGTGTTCGTGAGCCGTGTGCCGACGGGGGAAATCGCCTCCCTGCAAAGCCCCGGTGATCCGCGCGATCTCGTGCTCACCCGCATTCTGTGGCTGGACGGCCTGGAGCCGGGCAACGCCAATACGCGGGAGCGCTATGTTTATCTCCACGGCACGAACCACGAGGAGCGGATCGGCGAGCCGTGCAGCCACGGCTGTGTGCGGATGCGCAATGCGGATATCGCGGCGCTTTTCGATCTCGTGGAGACGGGGACGGAAGTGTTTATCAACGCATAGCGCCCCCCCACCCCGGAGTCACCATTTTTTTACCAGGTCCAGGAGATCCTCCAGCGCGCCTTCGATTTTTTTCAAATCGCGGCGGCGGCCTTTCTCCGGCTTCACGTCGAGCGTGCGGATGAGCGTGACGAGGTCGCGGGCGTCGCGGGCGCGGTCGGCGGGGAGCGCCGTTTTCTTTTCCGCGGCGGCGTGCACGGCTGCATCCAGGCGGTCCAAATCGGACTCGACCCCGGCGCTAAAATGTTTCAATGTTGCCCGGAAAACCCGACGAAGCGCGGTAACTTCTTCGAGCGCCGATTTCATAGGAGATACGGACGTTTTCATAAGAGGAGCAGTCCCAACCCGGCGGCCCGAGGTGCGGCCGCGCTACTCCTCCAGTGAAACGGCCCTGCCTCGCCGATGCAATGCTGAAATTGAACTCCCAGAAACAAAAGACGGATCCGCCGGTTCCCTCCACTTTCCGGTGGCTGCCCACGGGCGCGGACGGGCTCGACGCGATGCTGGCCGCCATGGGGCGCGCCACCCGCTCGATTTGTTTTGAGATGTATATTTTTACCGCGGGCGCGCTGGGAAAGAGATTCCGGGAGGCGCTCGTCCAGGCGCGGCAGCGCGGGGTGCGCGTCCAGGTGCTCCTGGATGCCTTCGGGTCGATCGGCCTGCCCGCTCATTTTTGGGACCCGCTGATTCAGCTTGGCGGCGAGTTCCGGTGGTTCAACGCGTTCCGGGCCTCGGAACGCTACGGGCGGCGCAACCACCGCAAGTTGCTGGTGGTGGACGGCGCGGAGGCGATCGTGGGGGGCTTCAATGTTGCCGAGAATTACCACGGCGACGGCGTCGCTCACGGCTGGCGCGACCTCGGGCTCCACATCGCGGGGCCGCTCGCGGAAGCGCTGGAAGCCAGTTTTGGCCGGATTTTCGCCAAGGCGGCCGCCCGTCCCCTGCTGCGCCGCCTGCGGCTCCCGCGCCTGCACAAGCGGCCCGAAACGGCCGTGGAGGGCTGCCCGTGGACGCTCCTCTTAAGCGAACCGGGCCGGGGGCACCGGGCGTTCAAGCGCGCGCTGCTCGACGATCTTGCCTCCGCCCGGCTGGTGCAGATCATTTGCGCCTACTTTGTGCCCACGTGGCGGCTGCGGCGGGCGCTGATGCGCGTGGCGCGGCACGGCGGGCGCGTGCAACTTTTGCTGGCCGGGCGCAGCGATATCGAGGCGGCGCGGCTCGCCAGCCACAGTCTCTATGCCAAGTTGATGAGCGCCGGGGTGGAGATCTACGAATACCAGCCGCAGGTTCTCCATGCCAAACTGGTCGTCATCGACGGCGTGGTTTACGCCGGGTCCGCCAACCTGGACGCGCGCAGCCTCAACATCAACCACGAGTTGATGATCCGGCTGGACGACGCCGCGACGGCCGCCGAGGCGCGCGGG
>JAQTMF010000033.1 GCA_028714515.1 Chthoniobacteraceae bacterium
GGGATCTGCTGGGGGCCGCGCGCGCGTTTTTGCAGGAGCAAATCGACGCCAAACGCCTCCCCAAAGCCCGCCAGGAAGCCGCGCTGCGCGAAGCCTACGCGGCCGAGGGGAGCGACTGGTTCTGGTGGTACGGGCCCGATTTTTCCACCGAAAACGACGCCCTCTTTGACAACCTCTTCCGGCAGCACCTCAAAAACATCTACCTCCTCTGCAACGCCGCGCCCCCGGCCGAACTGGACCTCCCCATCCCCGGCTACGCTCCCCGCGCCCTCCACCCCCCGAATCGGCTCATCGCCCCCCGGCTGGGAGACGCTTCCGACGGCGAATGGGAAGACGCGGGCGTCTACCTGCCCGCCGCGGAACAGGGCACGATGCACGAAGGAGGGCGGCTGGCCCGAAAACTTCGGTTCGGCTGCGGAAAGCGCTTCCTGTACCTGCGGCTCGACCTCGCCCAGAGCGCCCCGTTCCCGCCGTTCTCCCTACGGCTGCAGCTCACCCGGCCGGGCGTGGCAAAGCCGCAGGAAATCAACACGGCGCTCCTCTGCAAACCGGGCCCGGGAGCCTTCACCCTCCCCGCCGCCAAACCCACCCAGCACACCACGCTGGCCGTCACCGCGACGGGCGTGGAGTGGAAGCTCGACTTGCGCGAACTGGGGCTGCCGCCGGGCGCGCCCTTCGGCATCCAGCTCGCCCTCTGGCGCGACGGCATCGAATGGGAGCGCTACCCGGGGCGCAACGCCATCCCCCTCTGCGCGTAGATCCTCTTCGCCCGCCCTACATCCCCATGTTGGCGAGGACGGCGGAAAGGCGGTTCAACGTCGCGGCCAGATCCGGGTGCGAGGTCTCGAATTCCTCCACCGAGCCGGTCAGGCCCGCCAGCGCCGCCTTGAGCAGCTTGGGCTTTGGCGTTTGACGCGTAGCCTCGTAGGCCGAGGCCTCGGCAAAGGTGGCGATGCTGCGGGCGTCGTCGGCATGGGTGCTGGGAAGCTCGGCGATTTCCGATCGCAACTCCGCCAGCAGCCGCATCAACTCGGCCCGCGATACCTCCGGGACATTCCCATTGGCACTGATCTGTTCCTCCAGTTTTTTCAGCCGGTCTTCGATCATGCCCTCAATATACAGAGTCCGGCGGCGAATTACCACCCTAGAAGAGGTTGAGAGTTGAGAGAGTTGGGAGTTGAGAGAACGGAGCATCGCCGCTCTTTCTCTCAACTCTCAACTTCTTCTTCTCTCAACCCGTCATCCCCCTACCGGCCCGGGGCGAGTTCGAAGAGGTAGCCGCGCAGGTATTCCGTCTCCGGCAGGTTGAGGAGGATCGGGTGATCCGCCGCCTGGCCGAAGCGGACCAACTGGCGCAGGGTCTTTTTGGCATCCACGGCGGCGTCTCCGATGACTTCGCGGAAGAGCGCGTCGTTGACGTGGTGGGAGCACGAGAAAGTGGCCAGCATCCCCCCGGGAGCCAGCAGTTGGAGCGCGCGGAGGTGGATCTCCTTGTACCCGCGCAGAGCCCCGCCGAGCTTCTCCTTGGACTTGGTAAAGGAAGGCGGATCCAGAATGATCAAATCATACTTCGCCCCGGCCCGCTCCTCGTCGTTGAGGAGGTCGAAAGCATTGGCCGCCACGGCTTCCACGGCGAGCCCGTTGCGCTCGGCGTTCTGGCGAATGAGATCCACGCAGTCGGCGCTGATCTCCACGGCCCGCACACTGGCGGCACCGGCCTTGGCACACGCGAGGGCAAACGCCCCCTGGTTGGAAAAACAATCGAGCACGCGCTTCCCGGCGGCCCACGGGGCGACCCCGGCGTAGTTGTCGAGCTGGTCCAGGTAAAACCCGGTCTTCTGCCCGTGGAGCAGGTCCACGTCAAACCGCAGCCCCAGCACCTCGATGGGCGTCGTGGCGTCGGGCGCCTCCCCCCAAAGAACGCCCACTTGCGTCTCCAGGCCCTCGGCGCGGCGCACGGGGGCGTCGTTGCGCTCGATAATGGCGCGGGGAGCGCAGACGGCCCGCAGCGCGTCCACGATCAACCCCTTGCGCAGGTCCATGGCCAGCGTAAGCGTCTGGAGCACGAGCGTATCGCCATAGCGGTCCACAATCACGCCGGGCAGCCCGTCGCTTTCGCTCCAAACGAGGCGGCCCAGGCGGGGATTCACCTCCCGGCGCGCGCGGTATTCCACGGCCTGCCGGACGCGCCGTTCAAAAAAGTCGGCATCCAGCTCCTGCCGCTGGCGCGAGAACCGCCGGGCAACGATCTGGGATTGGGCGTTGTAAATGGCCGAGCCAAGCAGGCGGTCCTTGCCGTCTTTCAGGGTAACGACCGAGCCATTTTCAGGCGTGCCGAAGGTCTTTAACACCTCGGAGGCATAGACCCACTCATGGCCGTGAAAAAGGCGGGCGCGGGGACGGATAATAAGGCCGGGCATGGGAAAAAATTGCTAATTGCTAAAAATCGATTGCCAGTGAATGGCGTTACCGCATCTCGTTGCCAAGCTCCAGCTTGGGCCACATCTCATTGCCAAGCTCCAGCTTGGGCCACATCTCATTGCCAAGCTCCGGCTTGGGCCACATCTCGTTCCCAAGCTCCAGCTTGGGCCACATCTCATTGCCAAGCTCCAGCTTGGGCCACATCTCATTGCCAAGCTCCAGCTTGGGCCACATCTCGTTCCCAAGCTCCAGCTTGGGAACGCCATTGTCTTCGAAGCTCCAGCTTCGCAAACGTGGCGACCGGTTCACCCGTTCCGCTGCCGGACCAGTCCCCCCACCCGAAGACCCCACCCGAAAGTTGGGCATTACCAAGCTGGAGCTTGGTAACGAGTTAAGAACTGGAGCTTGGTAACGAGTTAGCAAAACGGCCAGCGGCGTGGGTTACTCCACCGCTGGCCGTAAAGAAGTGATGAACGCTTTAGGCGACTTTGGCCGTCTTCTTGCTCTCAAGAGCCGCTTGGGCTTGCTTGAGGAGCGTCAGGAAGGCGGTTTCATCGGAAACGGCGATCTCGGCGAGCACCTTGCGGTCAAGCTGGCTGCCGCTGGCGGCGAGGCCTTCCATGAACCGGCTGTAGGTGATGCCGTTGGCACGGCAGGCGGCGTTGATACGCGCGATCCAGAGATTGCGGAAGGTGCGCTTGCGGGTTTTCCGGTCGCGATACGACCAGTATTCCGCTTTCATGATCGCGTTTTTCGCGTAGCGGAAAAGTTTACTGCGGCGGCCACGGAAGCCCTTGGCCTTGTCTAGCACCCGCTTGCGCCGTTCACGGCTGGCGGGAGCATTCGTTGCTCTTGGCATGTTTTATCCTTTCTTTCAGCGGGCTGTTCTTGGGTTGTTCACGTCCACCCGACCTCGCTCGCTGATGGGACCCCGCAAAGGGGATCAGGAGGGCGGACGCGCCGTTTACGCGTAATTTACGCGAACGGCATGTTCTCTTTAATCCGAGCCACGTCGGTCTTGTCTACCAGGGCACTCTTGGCAAGCTGGCGCTTGCGCTTGGCACTCTTGCTCTGCATCAAGTGGCGTTTGCCAGCTTGAGAGCGGAGCACTTTGCCCGTCCCGGTAATTTTGAACCGCTTGGCCACGGCCTTCTTCGTCTTGCGACGTGCGATTGGCTTAGGCATGGGGGGTGCAAAGTAGGGACTCCACCGAAAATGGCAAGCGTTTTCTCTGTGTCCCCCTTATCCCGCGCGAAAAATACAGGCATAGAGCCCGGAAACCTCCGTCTGCTCCCGCTTCACGGGAACCCCCAGCACCCGGGAAACCATTTCCTGCTCCAGGCGAGCCAGCAGCGCCGGGTAAGCGGCCAGCAAACCCGCCAGCGGGCTGTGATACTCCACCATCCGCACCGGCCCCGCCTCCGGCCCCTGCTCCACCTCCGCCATGCACCCCTCGGCCTCCCGGAGCGCCGCGAACTCCCGGGCGCGCTCCAGAAGCGTCGCCCCGCGCATCTGGGCCAAATACGCCTCCGTTTTGCGCTGGAAGACCCTATAGAGAAGTTTCTCCGGAGCCAGCGGGCCGTAGAGGGACTGGGCGGCCTCCAGCAATTGCAGCGTCATCGCGTTGCTGGCGGCGGGGAAAAGCTCATGCGCCTTGCGCGTCAGCCGGTAAGCGAGTTCCGGGCGTCCGGCCCGGGCCGCCGCCCTGGGGCGACGCCAAGTATCGAGATACCCCAGGCGCTCCAACTCCACGCAGTGCTGCTTCACGCCCATATAGCTCATCCCGAGCGCCTCGGCGAGTTCGCCGACACTCAAGCCCTGGGTCCGCTTGAGCCGGTTGACGATCCGCAACCGCTGGCTTTTGCCGATCTCGGCGATGAGGCGTTGGTTCACGGGAAAATCAATACCACCGGAACCGGCCGAAGCGCAATTTTTCCCCGCGATCCGCCGCTCTTCCCTACGGAGCAACCGGCTCCGGGTTCAGGCAGTTCGCGGCGCTCTCCACCGTGCCGCCCCCGGGGAGGTCGCCGATTTCCCGAAGAGAATGAGCCTGGTCTTGCTTGTAGAAGGACACATCGCCGCCCTTGCGCGAAACGACGAAGCCATTGACACCAAAGGGCTTGGCCTTGGGCGCACTCAGGTCCTTGTCGTAAGCGTAGTTTTTGGTTTCAAGAAAAACGGTATTGGAGGGGTCCTTGTCTTTCACGAGAAAGACCTTGAACGCGCAATATTCATCGGTAAACGCCGGGGAAAGCACGCCATCGCTGCCCGAAGTGAGCGTCCCCCGGTAGGTTTTGTAACCGGAGTCCGAAAAGAAGGAATGCAACTCGTCGGGCTTGAAATAACCGCGGCGCACCAGGAGACTGACATAATCCGAAAGCGTGGCAATGCGCCCGTTCGCCTTGAGGTCGCCCGGCCAACCGAGGCCGGGGTCCTTATCCGCCACCCCGTCAGCAGCCATGGACATCGCGGCCATGTGAATAAAGCGAGTTTTACTGACGCTGTTAATGAGGCGGCCCTTCAAAAGCATGCCACTCACAAAAGGAACGGCAAGAAAGACCAAAATGGCGAGCACGGCGAGGGCGACAACCAGTTCCGCAGGGATAAACCGCCGGGATTGACGTCTAGAGGAAGCCATCAGTGTATTAGGGAGCAACCGGCCCCGGGTTCAGGCAGTTCGCGGCGCTCTCCACCGTGCCGCCCCCGGGAAGGTCGCCGATCATTATGAGTTTTCGGCCTTGGTCTTTTTTATAAAAAGACGCATCCCCACCTTTGCGCAAAACCACAAAGCCTCTGTCTCCAAAGGGCTTGGCATTGGGATCGGTCAAGTCCGCATCGTAGGTGTAGTTTTTGCTCGTCAGAAAGACCGTATTGGAGGGGTCTTTGTCCTTCGCCAGGAAAACCTTGAACGCGCTATGTCCCTCCGTGAACGCCGGGGAAAGCACGCCATTGCTGCCCGAAGTGAGCGTCCCGCCAGGATAGGCATTGATCCCGGCGGCGGAGAAAACCTTCAAATCGCCGAGCTTGAGATAGTCGTTCCGCACCAGGACATTCACGTAATCCGAAAGCGTGGCGATGCGTCCGTTGGCCTTGAGGTCGCCCGGCCAACCAAGCCCGGGATCCTTATTCTCCACCCCGTCCGTAGCCATGGACATCGCGGCCAGGTGGATTTGCCGGGCATTGTTCACGCCCGAAATCAGAACGCCAGGTTGTCCATGATCCGTGATCGCGGGCATGGCCAAACTTACCAGAATGGCAATCACACTCAGGAGGACGAGCAATTCCGTAACGGTAAACCCATGGACCGGATACTTGGGAGAGCGGCGAGAAGTCATAAGCGTGCTACGGAACGATTGCGCCCGGGTTCAAACAGTTCGCGGCGCTCTCCACGGCGTCATCGCCAGGGAGCTTGCCGAGGAGCTGAATATTGCGAGCCTGTTGCTTTTTGTAGACGCTCGCATCCCCCCCTTTGCGCAAGACCACAAAGCCTCTGTCTCCAAAGGGCTTGGCATTGGGATCGGATAAATCCGAATTGTAGCGATAGTTTTTCGTCGTCAGAAAAACCGTCTCGGCGGGATCCTTGTCCTTCGCCAGGAAAACCTTGAACGCGCTATTTTCCTCCGTGAACGCCGGGGAAAGCACGCCGTTACTGCCCGAAGTGAGTTTCCCGTTGGGATACGCCTTGATCCCGGCGGCAGAGAAAACCTTCAAATCGCCGGGCTTGAGATAGTCGTTCCGCACCAGGAGGTTCACGTAATCCGAAAGCGTGGCGATGCGCCCATTGGCCTTGAGGTCGCCCGGCCAGCCGAGAGAAGCGTCGAAATTAGCCGCGCCATCCGTCGCCATGGACATAGCCGCCATGTGGATTTGCCTTTCGTTACTCATCGCCTGAATCAGTTGGCCCTTAACGAGACCGGTGTGTTGCGTGGGAAAACTCAAGCTCACCAGAATGAAGATCAAGGCGAGAATCACCACCAACTCCACGAGAGTCATTCCATTTACCGGGCGGGGGGAAGCCATACCCCGCACGCTATGCTTCCCACTTCCGCGCTTCAAGCCCGAAACGCATCCGCACACCCCGCCGACGGCAAATTTTTCCCGTGCGCAGACTTGCACGCGGCGCGCACGTTGCTTTGATTAGGCGGTCATGCGATTCCCCCTTTTCGTCTCCCTTTGCGCCTTGCTCTCCCCGCTCCTGCCGCCCTCCGCGGCCCGGGCGGGCGCGGCGCTCGACCCCGAAGTGCGCCAGTTGATCGTCACCGTCGCCCCGGGCTGGAACGCCCCCTCCGGCAAACTGCTGGCGCTGGAACGCGGCCCCTCGGGAACATGGACCCCCGCGCTCGGCCCCATCCCGGTTCTCCTCGGCAAGAACGGCCTGGCATGGGGACGCGGCATCCTGGGAACCCACGAAACGGGCCTCCACAAACAGGAACGCGACGCCCGCGCGCCCGCCGGGGTCTTCCGCCTGGGCACCATCTACACCTACGACGACGCCCTCCCCAAGGGCGCGGATTACCCCTTCCACACCGTCACCACCGCCGACGCCTGGGTGGACGATCCCGCGCTGCCGCAATACAACCGCTTTGTCACCGTAAACCCGCAAAACCCGCCTCCGTGGTTCGAGAAGGAGAAAATGCGGCACAACGACTTCGCCTACCGGTGGCTGGTGGAGATCCGGCACAACGCGGACCCGCCCGTGCCCGGCGCGGGGAGCGCGATCTTCTTCCACATCCGGCGCGGAGCAACCCGGCCGACATGGGGCTGCACCTCCATGGCGGAGAAAGACTTGGTATCCCTCATCCGCTGGCTGCGAGCCGCCGAGCGCCCCGCCTACGCGCTGCTGCCGTGGGAGGAATACCGCCACAAATGGGCGGCCTGGGGCCTGCCGAGCCCGGAAACAGTGGCGAGCATCGCGCCAAAATAAACGCGCCGTTTTTCCAGTGTCCTGTTAGCGAAATAGACAACAAAATCCGGCCAACGTGCTTGTCATCCCGAACGCAGTGAGGGACCTCGCAAACGTCTCAGCGCTTTCCATTCTTCGGCATCCTGAAGCCTTGGAGAGATCCCTCGCAAGCTCGGGATGACACGTGGGGATGCGCCGTTTCGCAAAATAAACGACAAAAATCCGGCCAACGTGCTTGTCATCCCGAACGCAGTGAGGGACCTCGCAAACGTCTCAACGCTTTCCATTCTTCAGCATCCTGAAGCCAGGGAGAGATCCCTCGCATGCTCGGGATGACCCGTTTGGAGACCGCGTTTCCTAGAAAACCTTGGCCAGCCAGTGGAACAGCCCGCCGGTGTGTCCCGTCCCCTTGATCACCACGCGCGTGCCCACGGGCACCACGCTGTAGAGCGTCACGACATCCTTGGAGCGCATCCGGATGCACCCCCAACTGACCGGCTTGCCCAGCCGCCGTTCCTCCGGCGTGCCGTGAATAAAAATCCCGCGCTCCAGCGCGTGGCGGTTCTGCGACTCCAACCCCCGCAGGCGGATCATGCGCGTCACAATCGGGTCGCGGCCCGGAGCGTCGGGCTGCAGGACCTCGCCGGTCGGCTGCCCTTTTTTCAGCACCGCGCCGAGAGGCAGAGTCCCGCCGGTCTTGTCGCACACCTCAAACACCCCCACGGGCGTCTTGTAACTGCGGAACTCGTCCCCCAGCCCAAACTTCGAGGTGGAAACGGGAAACTTGGCGACCTCCTGCCCCGCCTGCATCAAGGTCATCTCCTGGTTATCCACGTCGATCACAATCTCTGGCACGGGCGCGTTCGCCAGAGCGATTCCAGGCAAAGCAACTCCCGCCCAGAAAAGGGCGCTCAAAAAAATCCGGCTCATTTGCGAGCCTTTTTACACGCATAAGTCCCTCGGCTGAAGCCTGAAAAGCGTTTTTTTTAACGCCAGCGCCCCCGGACCTTTTGGCATTGCGGGAACGGCGCGCGCATTGATAGCCTTGCCCCTTTCCACGAATACCCACCTATGAACCGTTTTGAAAATCAGATCGCCATTGTGACCGGCGCCGGACGCGGCATCGGGGAATCCATCGCCAAATGTCTCGCCGACGGCGGAGCCAAAGTCGCCTGCATCAGCCGTTCCGAAGCCAACTCCGCCAAAGTCGCCGACGCGATCAACGCCGCCCACCCCGGCGCGGCCCGCGCCTACGCCGTGGACGTAGCCGACAAAAAAGCCGTGGAAGAAACCGCCGCGAAAATCTTCGCCGACTTCGGCCGCGTGGACATCCTGGTCAACAACGCGGGCATCACCCGGGACGGCCTGGCCATGCGCATGAGCGAGGCGGACTGGGACGCCGTCATCGGCACCAACCTGAAAGGCGCCTTCAACTTCATCCAAGCCATCCTGCGCCCCATGATCAAGCAGCGCAGCGGCCGGATCGTCAACATCTCCAGCGTCGCCGGCCTGATGGGCAACGCGGGCCAGGCCAACTACTCCGCCAGCAAAGCGGGCCTCCTGGGCCTCACCAAAACGCTCGCGCGCGAACTGGCGGGTCGCAACATCACCGTCAACGCCGTCGCCCCAGGCTTCATCAAAACGGACATGACCGACGTGCTCCCCGAAGCGATCAAAACCGGCGTCCTCGCGCAGATCCCGCTGGGCAGCTTTGGCGCGCCCGAAGACATCGCCGCCGCCGTCGCCTTCCTGGCCAGCGCGGACGCCAAATACATCACCGGCCAGACGCTCACCGTAGACGGCGGCATGGTCATGGCGTAACAACACGCACAAGGTAGGGACGGCACTCCGTGCCGTCCGGGGCGAGCGCACACAAGCAACAAAAACACCGCCGCCCAAAGCGCCTCCCCGGTTTCCCCGCCCCCGAATCTCTCACATCCGCGCCCATGCAACTCTGGCTTCTCCGGCATGCCGACGCCGTCTCCACGGCGGCATTGGATGACGCGCGCCCATTGAGCGAAAAAGGGATCCAGCAAGCGCGGCGCGTAGCGCGCTTCTGCAAAGAGCGCGGCCTGCAACCCAGCCTCATCCTCTCCAGCCCCTTCCTGCGCACCGAACAAACAGCGCGCACCGTGGCCCAGGCGCTCCATGCCGAGCTAATCTCGTGCGCGTTCCTCGCCTCCGGGATGCTCCCCGAAGCAGCCATGGAAGAACTGCGCGCCTACCGCCGTTTTGAAACCCTGCTCCTCGTCGGGCACGAGCCGGACTTGAGCGCGCTGGCCGGAGCGCTGCTCGGCACAGGCAAACGCGGCGCGCTGCGGATGCGCAAAGCGGCGCTCGCGGGGCTCGACATCGGCTCCCTCACCCCCGGCGGAGCGCGGCTCGATTTCCTCATCCCCGCCAAGCTCATGGGGAAGGAATAGCCGGCCCGATAGGACCCTCCCTATTCCCCGGCGCCCCCCGCCTTGCTCGCCCTCTTTGCGAAGAGCAGAAAAACGAGAGCAACAACCAGCCCCACAAACCCGCCGAGATAACCGGCGTTGTGAATGTAAGCCACGCCCAGCATGCGGGGCAGATGGCGCCATTTGATGGTGGGAAAAAGAAGGTTCATCGCGTTTTCATCCGCTCTACACCACCTCCACCGGGCACTTCGGCAGCGCCTTCAAAAACGCGCTGCCATAGCCTTTGGTCAGAATGCGCGGGTCGAGAATAACGACGATCCCCGTATCCGACTTCGTGCGGATCAGCCGCCCCACGCCCTGGCGCAATTTGAGAATCGCCTCCGGCAGCGAGTATTCGGCAAACGGGTCCCCTCCCTGCGCCTGGATCACCTCCAGCCGCGCCTCGATGAGCGGGTGATCCGGCACCGCGAACGGCAGCCGCGTGATGATGACATTGGAGAGCGCCTCGCCCGGCACATCCACGCCGCTCCAAAAACTGTCGGTGCCAAAGAGAACATTGGGCTCCCCTTCCTTTTTAAAATCCTCCACCAGCCGGTGGCGCGACATCCCCTGCCCTTGCACGAGCAAATTCCACCCCTTCTTCTCGAACGGCTTGCGCAGCCGCTCCGCCATCGCCTGCAACGTCTTGTAGGAAGTGAAGAGAACGAACGCGCGGCCCCGGCTCATCTCCACGAACTTCTCCACCTGCGCCGCCAGCGCCTCCTCGTAACCCGCGTCGCGCGGATCGGGCATCTTGCGCGTCACGTAAAGGCGCATCTGCTTTTCGTAATCGAACGGGCTCCCCACCTGCTCCGCCGTCACCTCCTCCGCCCCCACGCGGTTGCGGAAATAATGCATCTCGGCGCTGCCCACGGAGAGCGTGGCGCTCGTCATGACGCAGGTCGATCCCTCCTTGAAAAGCATGGCCCGCAAGTGCGCGGCGATGTCCACGGGCGCGGCATTGAGCGCGCAGAACTGCCCCTGGCGGCCCGTTTTCTCCACCCAGTAAACGTGATCCTCGGCGGTTTGGGAAAGGAACGTCGCGATGGCGAGCCGGGCATCCCGCACCTTCCGGCCCATCTCCTGGAGTTCCCCCTTGGTGATCTCGTCCTCGACATTTTTGAGCACCCCCACAATCAGCGCCTGGAGTTCCGCCAGCTTCGACGTAATCGTGTCGGGCACCATGTCGGGCTGCCGGATGCGCACCTCGCGGCCCTTGCCCTTGAAAGGCGCTTTCTCCGCCACCGTCTCGAAAAACTGGTCCACCGTCTCCAGCAGCGCCGTCACCTCGCGCACGCCGTCCGGGTTGCGCAGCGCGGTAAAAAGCCCCTTCTTGGTCCGCTCGTTGTAGAGCCGCTGGAGCGCGTATTTGAGGCCGAACTGCGAAACATTGAGGCCGATCTGCTTCGCCGCCACGCTCTCCACCGTGTGGGCCTCGTCGAAGATCACGAAGTCGTTGGCGAAAATGTAGCCGTCCTGCTCCGCCGCCTCGTCGGCCGATCCGGCGTTGAGAAAAAAGAGCGTGTGGTTCATCACCACCACGTCGGCGGCCAGCAACCGTTTGCGGGCCTGTTGATAAAAACAGCGGCTCTCCTTGCCGCCGCAGGTTTTCACCGTGCACAAGTGCGGCTCGCTGCAAACCTGCGCCCAGACGGCCGGGTCCGGCTCCACCGCGAAGTCCGCCAGCGAACCATCGCGCGTGGTTTGGGACCACTCCCAAATCCGTTTGAGTTCCTCCTGTTCGGGCGAGGTAAAAAGATCGCCGGGGCTCTGCATCGCCCGCTCCAGGCGGCGCGGGCAGAGGTAATTTTGCCGCCCCTTCCAAAGCGCCACCTCGAACTCCACGGGGAGGATTTTTTGCAAAATCGGGATGTCCTTATAAACAAGCTGCTCCTGCAAATTGATCGTATAAGTGGAAATCACCGCCTTCTTCTGCCGCTCCAGGGCGAAAAGAATCGACGGCACCAGGTAGGCGAGCGACTTGCCGACGCCCGTCCCGGCCTCCACGACCAGGTGGCTCTCCTCCGAAAGCGCCCGCGCCACCGCCACGGCCATTTGCTGCTGCTCCGGCCGGTATTCGAAATTGCGCGCGACGGCGAGCAGCCCGTCCGGCGCAAAAATCTGCCGGACGCGCTCCACAAACTCGTCACCGATCTGTTCCCGGAAGGCAATCATGGGGAACGGATAAAATGCCCCCTAACGCGTCCCCGCCGCAAGCGCGCAGGCAAAAAAAACACACGTAAAACGCTTCCAGGCGCCCGCAAATGCCGCCATAATTCGCTACCTCCCCCCCATGATCTCCCTCCGTTTCACGTTCTCCCTTTTCCTCCTCCTCGCCATGCCGTCCTCCCCCCGCCTCCACGCCCAAACCCCGCCCCCGCAAGGGGAAATCAAAGAATTCCCCTTTGCCGACAGCGCCATTTTCCCCGGCACGAAGCGCAAAGTAACCGTCTTCATCCCGGCGCAATACGACGGCTCCCGCCCCGCGTGCGTGTACGTCCGGCAGGACGGCTACAACGCCAAGGAGAAGGCCTTTCTGGAAACGCTGATCGCCGCCGGGGAAATGCCCGTCACCGTCGGCGTATTCGTCACCCCCGGCAGCCTGCCCGCCCCCGGCAAAGACCAATTCGAACGGCGCAACCGCTGTTTCGAATACGACGGAGTAGGCGACCGTTTCGCCCGGTTTCTGACCGAAGAAATCCTCCCCTTCGTGGCCAAGAACTGCGATTTGAAACTCTCCCCGAGCGCCAACGACCGGTGCATCGCCGGGGCCAGCAGCGGCGGCATCAGCGCCTTCAACGCCGCCTGGGAGCGGCCCGACCTCTTCAGCCGCGTTTACGCGAACAGCGGCAGCTTCGTCGCCTTCCGCGGCGGGAACGAGTTCCCCACCCTCCTCCGCAAGTTCGAGGCCCGGCCCGTCCGCGCCTACCTGACCACCGGCGCGCACGACATGGAGAACTGCGCCGGAGACTGGTTTCTGCTGGACCAGGAGATGGACAAAGCGCTGAAATTCTCCGGCTACGACTACGTGTTCAAAATCCTCGAAGGCGGCCATTGCGCCGGGTGGAACGAGCACTTCAGCGACGCGATGCGCTACCTCTGGAAAGGCTGGCCGCAGCCCGTGCAGGCCGGCTCCAGCGCCCCCCGGGCGCGGGACGTACTCCTGCCGGGCGAGAACTGGCAGCCCGTCGCGGTGGAGGGGCTCTGCGCTGCGCGCGCGGCGGCCAGCAACGCCACCGGCGAAGTCTTCTTTGCCGATCCCGCTAAAAACAAAATCCACCGCATCGGCAGCGACGGCCAGGTGAGCGTTTTCCTGGACGACGCGGGCTTCGCCAACAGCCTCGCCGTCGGCGCGGGCGGCGAACTCTACGCGATCTCCAGCCGCACGGGGAAAGTGATGCGCTACGACACGGCCGGAAAAGGCAGGCAAATCGCCGAAGGCATCCCGGGCGACTCCCTCCTCGCGCGGCCCGACGGCAGCCTCTACGCCAGCGGCCCCGGCGAGAAAGCGGAAGATCCCGGGCGGGTCTGGCTCCTCAAAGACGGCAAAACGACGGTGGTCGATTCGGGGCTCAAACGCGCCACCGGCCTCGCCTACCGGCCCGATCAATGGCTGCTATCCGTCGCCGACGGCCGCTCGAAGTGGGTCTACAGCTACCAGATCCAGCCCGACGGCACGCTGGCCAACAAAGAGCGGTATTTTCCCCTGCACGTAGCGGACTGGGAAGACGACGCCGGGGCCGAAGCGGTCTGCTACGCCCGGGAAGGCCAAATGTTCGTGGCCACGCGGTCCGGCGTTCAAATCTGCGCCGACGACGGTCCCGTGCAAGTGATCCTGCCGCTGCCGGACCGCAGCCGGGTCTACGGCGTCTGCCTGGGCGGGCCGGAACAGGACACGCTTTTCGCGTTCTGCGGCGAGAAAGTCTGGAAGCGCAAAATCAAACAGCACGCCATCGGCGCCTTCGCCCCCGCCATCAAGATAAAGCCGACCCCGCTATAGAGCGCTTTTTGGGGATTTTGGACCGCCGTTTCGGCCTCCCGTGCGGATTTATTGGAAATTCGCGCCCAAATGCTCTAGTAAGGATCTTCGCCCATGATCCTTCTGGACCGTTACATCCTCCGCAGCTTCCTGACCCCGTTCCTGCTTTGCTTCTTCGGGTTCCTCTCCATCTGGCTCGTATTCGACCTGCAAAGCAACACGTCGGATTTCATCGAAGCCCACGTTTCGCTGCGGTGGGTGGTGGTTTATTACCTCACGCAAGTGCCGCAGTTCATGATGATCTGCATCCCGGTGGGCCTCCTGCTGGCGCTCCTCTTCTGCCTCAGCAAGATGTCCCGCTCCAACGAGATCATCTCCATGCTCACCGCGGGCCAGAGCCTCCCGCGCCTCCTGCTCCCCCTCGTCCTCGTCGGCCTCGTCCTCACCGGCGTCTGCGCGGCGCTCAACTACACCCTCGCCCCCCACTCCGACTCCATTAAGAGAGAACTGCGCAACGGCATCAGCAAAAAGCCGAGCAAAGCGCGCACCCTCACCAGCCAGCTCTTCCGCAACCGCCCCGACCGGCGCACCTGGTACGTCACCAGCATGCCCGCCAAAGCCGACGACCCCGATCCGCTGCTCCAGGGCGTCGATATCCTCGAACAAAACGAAACCGGAGCCATCGTCGCCCGGTGGTTCGCCTTCACCGCCCGCTACAGGCCGGAAACCAAAAAGTGGCTCTTCTTCAACGGCAAAACCGTGCAATTCGGAGCCGACGGCACCCTGCTCTCCAGCAAGCCCTTCCAAACCCTGGAAATCAACAACTGGAGCGAAACCCCGTGGCGCATCGCCAGCTCCAACCTCGATCCCCAGGGCCTTTCCGTCGCCGAACTGCAGGAATACCTGAAAAACAACGCCGATTTCCCGAAACCCCAGCTCGCCCCCTACGCGACGCACCTGCAATACCGCTGGGCGCTGCCCTTCCAATGCCTGGCCGTCGTCCTCTTCACCGGCCCGCTGGCCATCGTCTTCTCGCGCCGGGGCGTCCTCTCGGGCATCGCGGGAGCCATCTTCCTCTTCGCCGGGATGACCTTCTTCACCTTCCTGATGCTCGCCTTCGGCAAAGGCAACCGCATCTCGCCCACCTTCGCCACGTGGAGCCCCCTCCTCCTCTTCGGCGGCATCGGGCTCTATTTGCTGTATTTGAAAGCCACCAACCGGGAATTTCCCAAGCTGGCCGACCTCTTTGCCCCCAAGCCCAAGATCCCCCAGTAGACCATGGCCAACGAATGGGAAATCAAAGGCCGCAGCACCGTCTGCACCGCCACCGGGCGAGCCTTCGCCGACGGCGAATTCTTCTACACCCTGCTCTTCACAGAGCGCGGCGGATTCCGGCGCGAAGACCTCTGCGAGGAAGCCTGGCAAGCGCGCGACCCCGCCCGGCAGCCCTTCTCCTTCTGGCGCAGCAAATTTGAAGTCCCCCCGCCCCCCGAGCCCGAGCCGCTGGGCAAACAGAACGCCGAGACCCTCCTGCGCCGCACCATGGCCGAGCCCGGCGAGGAACACGCCAACCTGCGCTACTTCCTGGCCCTCATGCTGGAGCGCAAGCGCCTCCTCAAGCCCGTGGAAGTGAAGGAAGAAGACGGCAAACGCCTCCACCTCTACCTCCACGCCAAAACCGGCGAACTCTTCGTCATCCCCGACCCGCGACTGCGCCTCGACCAGCTCGAAAGCGTCCAGGCGGAAATCGCCGAACTCCTCGGGTAAGCGCCATGCTGCCCTGGTTCCAAGACCGCTTCCCCCTCTACCTCGCCCCCATGGCCGGGGTAACGGACCGGATCTTCCGGGGCCTCTGCAAAGAGCAAGGCGCGGACGTCATGGTCACCGAATTCGTCTCCGCCGAGGGGATCTTCCGCAAAAACGCCCGGACGATGGAATACCTCGACTTCGCGCCCTCCGAGCGCCCCCTCGGCATCCAACTCTTCGGCGCGGACCCGGACCACCTCGGCGAAGCCGCCCGGATGGTGCGCGACTGGGTCCAGCCCGACTTCCTCGACCTCAACTTCGGCTGCCCCGTCAACAAAGTCGTCGCCCGCAACGGCGGCTCGGCCCTCCTGAAAGACCTCCCCCTGCTGGAGCGCGTCGCCCGGGCCGTCGTCCAAGCCGCCGCCCCCTGCCCCGTCACCGCCAAAATCCGCATCGGCTGGAACCGCGCCGGCATCAACGCCCTGGAAACCGCCCGGCGCCTGGAAGACGCGGGCGTCCAGGCGCTCGCCGTCCACGGGCGCACCAAAGACATGGGATACTCCGGCGAAGCCGACTGGGAAATCATCGACCAAGTGGCGCGCGCCGTCCGCATCCCCGTCATCGGCAACGGCGACATCCACAGCGCGCAAGACGCCGCCCGGCGCAAGCGCGAAACAGCCGTCTCCGGCCTCATGATCGGGCGCGGAGCCATGGCCGCCCCGTGGATCTTCCACGAAATAAAAACCTATCTCGCCACCGGCAGCATCCCGCCGTCCCCGCCGCTCGAAGCCCGCTGGACCCTCATCCGGCGGCATTGCGCCCAGGCCGTCGCCGCGCGCGGCGCGGAACGCCCCGCCCTGCACTCCCTGCGGGCGCGCCTGATGGCCTACTCCCACGGGATGCCCTGCGCCAAAGCCCTGCGCGCGCGGTTCGCCAGCGTGGAAAGCCTCGCCCAGCTCGAAGCGATCATCGGCGAAAGCCTGGGCGCGGAGCATCAGGAGATTTAGGCCGTGTTCACGCATTCAAGACGATGAGGGGAAAAGACAGGGATGAATGAGGAAACCAGGAAGCCAGGAAACAGTTTTGATTCCCCGGCAACTTCTCTTCTTCCTGGCTTCCTCATTCTTTTTCCTCTCGTTACCAATCTCCGTATTTGTTTAGCGCGAGAGAAAGGAATCAATCCGAAGGATTGAAAGATTTTTAGCCGGGGGTCGAGCGCAGCGACACCCCCGGTATACCGCAAACAATCGGCTCACCCTGAAAGGGTGGTAGAAAGCCCGTTTTCTGCCACCCTTCCAGGGTGAATGCATGGCGGGGCGAGTCCCGGTGGTGTCGGCGCGCGGCCGCGCCTCAACCACCGGCTAACGTCTGGAAACCCTCCGGGTTTCTCTCTTGATCCGCGCTTCCTCTTTCCTCTCGTTACCAAGCTCCAGCTTGGGAATGCCCTTGTCTTCGAAGCTCCGGCTTCGCAAGGCGTGAATGAAACGCGGCACCCGGCATTTTCAGAACGCCCCGCTGGGATGGAAAGCGTAGGGAAACAAGTTTCCGGGACATTTGCGCTCCCAATCTGGAGCTTGGGAACGAGAGGCAAAATAGGTCTTCTGCCTTTCAATCTGCGTCCATCTGCGAAATCTGCGGATAAACCTCTTTGGATTCATGAACAGCCCACCGAAGAGATTTCGAGCGCCAAGCCGAGGCTTTATTACTTCGTATTACTCTCCGCCCCGCACTTTTCTTCTCGCCAAAACGGGGAACTCGTCCTAAGTCGTTTGTGAATCCTTATTTTTGGACCCCATGAAAACGGTCGGCTACCGAGTTTACCCCGCAGTCTTTGTCCCCATTCTCCTCACCCTTGGCGTCATCTCGCTTGCGTTCGTCCTCAAAGCGTGGATGGCGTTGGCCGCCGTTCCCTTCATCTACCTCGGCTCGACCTCCGCGTCCCCCGACCTAAACCTCAAAAGCGGAATCCCCGCCGTACTGGCCATCGCCATCGGGTGTGCCGTCTCGTTTGTGCAGATCGAACTGGGCTCCGCCATTTTCCTGGGCGCGGGCGCAAGCTGGGTCTTGTCCTCCTTTGAACAGCGGCTGCGGGCCAAGCCGATCCGCCGCAAGGAAGGTTGATCCCGCCATGCACGTCAACGGCCATCCCCTCAAATGCCCCCACTGCGGCGGCGTCTCCTTCCGGCGCGAACAAGCCCAGCTCAACACGGCGGGGATGACCTTCCTGAAGCTCGACTGGCTCAACAAATCCGCCGACACCTTCATCTGCGCCGATTGCGGCCGCATCGAATGGTTCCTGGACGCCCGCGTCACAGGAAGCTCCACGGGAGAAGGCCGCGACTGCCCCCACTGCGGCTACTTCCTCTCCGAATCCGTCGCCGTCTGCCCGAACTGCGGACATCCAGCCTGATATCCCGCCGCCCCGGCAAAGGGGGGGATACCGGTCTTTCTTGACTATCCAAGAAAGACACCGTGAGGTAGAGGCCGACATGATCCCGCCGTTTCTCTACGACCACCTCATCCGCCCGCTCCTGTTCCAGATCGACCCCGAGACGATCCATCATGCCGTCATGCAGGCATTGCGGATGCTGGCCCCGCTCCCGTGGCATCCCACGCACGACCCGAAGCTGGCGCGCACCGTCTTCGGCCTCCGGTTCCCGAACCCCGTGGGGCTCGCCGCCGGGATGGACAAAGAGGCCGAAGCCCTCCACGCCTGGCAAACGCTCGGGTTCGGCTTTGTGGAAGCGGGCACCATCACCGCCCACGCCCAGCCCGGCAACCCGCGCCCCCGCATCTTCCGCCTCCAGGACATGGGCGGCCTCATCAACCGCATGGGCTTCAACAACAGCGGCGCGGAAGCCGTCGCCCAGCGGCTCGAACGCCTCAAAGCCACCGGCGGCTGGCCCACGATCCCCATCGGCATCAACCTCGGCAAAACGAAAGTCACGCCGCTGGAAGAAGCGCCGCAAGACTACCTGCTCTCCTTCAACCGCCTCTTCGCCCTGGGCGACTACTTCGTCCTCAACGTCAGCTCCCCCAACACCCCCGGGCTGCGGACCCTGCAAGGCAAAGCCGAACTCGACGAACTGCTCGGAGCCGTCATGGCCGCCAACCGCGCGAAACCCGCGCCCAAGCCGCTGCTCCTCAAAATCGCCCCCGACCTGGAGTGGCCGCAGATCGACGAAATCCTGGAACTCGTCACCTCGCACGGCCTGGCGGGCCTGATCGCCACCAACACCACCCTGGACCACTCGTGCGTCCCCGAGGGGCGCGACCAAACCGGCGGCCTCAGCGGCAAACCCTTGCGCGCCCGCTCCACGGAAATCGTCCGCTACGTCTGCAAACACCTCGACCTCCCCGTCATCGCCGTCGGCGGCATCTTCGACGCCGACGCCGCGCTGGAGAAACTCGATGCCGGAGCCGCGCTCGTCCAGCTCTACACCGGCTTCATCTACCGGGGCCCCGCGCTCGTCAACGAAATCTGCCGCGCGCTCAAAACGCGCTAAAGCCATGCCAGCCGCCGATCCCAATCTCGTGGAAAAAGTCCTCGCCGGGGAACGCCTCACGCCCGCCGACGCCCTGGCCCTCTACCGCGCGCCGCTGGAAGAACTCGGCGCCCTCGCCAACGCCCGCCGCAAGCAAATCAAAACGGCGGCCTACGGCGGGCGCGGCAACGAGATCGTCACCTTCATCGTCGACCGCAACATCAACTACACCAACGTCTGCAACGTCCATTGTAAATTCTGCGCCTTCTACCGGACGGAGCGGAACGCGGACAGCTACGTGATCTCGCGGGACGAGATGGACCAAAAATTGCAGGAACTCGCCGACATCGGCGGCGTCCAAGTCCTCCTCCAAGGCGGGCACCACCCCGGCCTGGGCATCGACTGGTATCTCGGCATGCTCGCCCACATGCGCGAACGCTTTCCCCAAATCGCCATCCACGGCTTCAGCCCGCCCGAATTCCAACATTTCGCCAAAACCTTCGCGATGCCGCTGCGCGAAGTGCTCGTAAAATTCAAAGAAGCGGGCCTCGCCTCCATCCCGGGCGGCGGCGGCGAGATCCTGGTGGACCGCGTGCGCGAGCAAATCGCCCCGCGCAAATGCAACACCGGCCAATGGCTCGAAGTCATGGACGTCGCCCACAGCCTCGGCCTCACCTCCAGCGCCACCATGATGTTCGGCCACGTCGAGACCGTGGAAGACCGCATCGAGCACCTCGCCCGGCTGCGCGAGCAGCAGGACCGTTCCGGCGGCTTCACGGCCTTCATCTGCTGGACATTCCAGCCCGAGCACACCGCCCTGAAAGGGCAAACCGTGGGAGCCGTGGAATACCTGCGCACCCTCGCGGTGGCCCGCCTCTTCCTGGACAACTTCCAAAACGTCCAAAGCAGTTGGGTCACGCAAGGGCCGAAAATCGGGCAAATCTCGCTGGAATACGGCGCGAACGACTTCGGCTCCGTCATGATGGAAGAAAACGTCGTCAGCAGCGCCGGGGCGCACTTCAAGCTCCAGAAAGAAGAAATCCAGGCCATCATCCGCGAAGCGGGCTACGAACCGCGCGTCCGCGACACCCGCTACCGGCTGCTGGACTAGTGTCCTGTCAGATGAATACTTTATATAATTCCGAGTCCATTTTTCGATTTTTCAAGGCGCATCCGCAGCGGTGCTATCTGAAGATAACACCCAAGGATGCAACGCAGAAAAATCGGAAAAGG
>JAQTMF010000034.1 GCA_028714515.1 Chthoniobacteraceae bacterium
TTGGTGGAAAGGCGATTCAACCCCTATCCCCGCTACGCCCCGCCGCTCCGGGGTGTGACCTCGTCTTGTGTGAAACTCCACGATCCAACTCTTTGCACAGGCTTGGCTCATTTCACACGAAGGCACGAAGGTTTTTATTCTTTGATTCCACACCCCTCCCCGCCTTCTCCTCCCAGGACCGCTCGATAAGTCAAACTCTGGGAGCCTCCCCGGCAGTGCCCCGGGGATCTCCTCTTGGACTTTAGAAGGAGCGACGGCTCAATGGCCAAAGCTCGGGCCAGCCCGACGCGCTGCTGCATTCCGCCGGAAAGCTGTGCCGCCCCGGGATTCTATTCGAAAACCGGTTCCAGTTGTTGATCCACCACGGCTCCCGTGTAGCGGTCAATGGCGAGGTGGAGCCAATAGCGCTGTTCGCCTTGCACGACGAATTGTTGCAGATCTTTGGCGGCGGGCGGGAAGACGCCGGTTTGCGCGATCACATCGATGAAGAGGTTCCAGGTGCGGGTGTTGGCCACTTCCGCCAGCGCGCGCACGGGGGCTTCGCCGATGGCTTTCGTTGCCTTGTCGGGCGCGGAGGCAAAGCTCTGGTTGACGATGCCGGAAAGCCGAACCACCAAATCGGCGCGGTTCAGGAGCGGGCCGTCGGCACCGGAACCGTTGAACGCCGCTGCAAGCGCCGACGCAAGGCTGACGGCGTCGGTCTTGGTGATCGCGGGGCCCGTGGTGGAGCTGGTGCCGCTCGTTTTCGCCGCGCCCATCAGTATCGCCTGCAAAACGGGCGCGGGCGCGTTGCTCAAGTTCACCTGCCCGGCGCTCACGGGGGGCTGGTCGCGGAGGACAAAGAGGTCCAGCAAGCCCGCGTCGGCGCTGAGGGGGGAGGAGAAATCGAGCGTCTTGAACGGCAGATCGCGGAAGACGTAGCCGAGTTCGCCGACCGAACGGAACGCCCGGTTGAGGATGACCGGACGCCGCGCCGCCGCGCTCGCGGGGGATTGGCTGGCGTGGTAGAGCATGCAGCCGTCGCCGGTGGAGGCGTTGCGCCGGAAGCCGTCGCCGGGACGGATCACGCCGTCCGGGTCCGCGTAATACGCATTGGTGGCCGCGCCGGGCCATTGCGTGCCGCTCACGACCGGCTGGTTGATCGCCCACGCCTGCGGCCACGCGGCCTGGCCGGAGACGGAGAGAACGCTCCCCGGGTCCGGCCGGTAGGTGAAGCCGCACGCGCGCCAGGGGAAATAGGACTCGTAGCGGCCGAGGGAGGAAGACGACGCCTCCAGGGTGCTGGCGGGCGGAGCATAGCCTGCGGCCGTGCGGCAACTCGCCGCCGAAAAACGGTCGGTGCGCGGGTCCGCGCGCAGGTAGCTCATGTCCCCGGGGAGCGTGGAGCCGTTGAGCGCCGGGGGAAACTGGAGCGTGATGGCGGGTCCCCCGCAGAAGGCCGGAGCGCTCAGGCGCGAAAGGAAACTGTAGGGCCGCCACGTAGCGGTGGAGGGCTCGTAACACTCCAGGCAGACCGTCAAGGCGGCGAGGTTGTGAACGATGCGCAAGTGGGCCCCCGGCCCCGCCTCCGCGAGGAGGGCAGCGGCGTCGAAATGCGTGTTCCGGCCCACGAGAATCCCCGCGTATTGGTTGGCCGTGCCGCCGTCGAGGGGATACGCGGGGGATGTGCCGGGGTAATAGTTGGGCGCGGGCGTCAGCGCGGTGTCGATATTCGTGGAAGACAGCGCCGCCGGGTGCGCGTAAAACGCGGAGGCGGTTCCTCCGGTATTCGGATCGCTGAAGTAGACGGTGCCCGGGCCTGGGAGCGCGCTGGCGCTGAAATCGGTGGAACTCCCCTCCGTCAGGTGATTGTTGGCGAGGCCCGCGTCGGGCAAATACCAGTCCGCCCGCCCCGCCCCGTAAGCCCGCGTGCGGAATTGCGACGGCGGCGCGACGGCCGGAGCCGTGGCAGCCGCCTGGTGCGGATTCCACACCGACGGCTGTAAAACGGCATGGAGTGTGCCCTGGGGAAATTCCATCCCAAGCGGCACGAGCTGCGTCAGGCAGGGCAGGTTTTCGTTGCCGAAGACCATATTGTTGATCTTGTCCCCGGGGGTGTGCGCGTCCTCGGCGAAGGCCGGGAAATGGATGGCCGTGGGGAAGCTGTCGGCGTCGGCCTGGTCGATGATATTGGCCCCGATCTGCAGAATGTGCCGGTTTTTCTCCCCGCTGAAGCGCTCGAAAGAAGCTCCCGCCGGGCCTTCAAAGGCCGTGTCCGCGGGCGGGACGGAAAGGCCCGCGCCGCCGCCGATGGCTCCCGGGTGCTTGCCCAGAGACCCGGCGAGGATCCCCGCCTTGAGCATCTCGAAGAAATTCGGCTCGCGGTTCTCCGCGGCCACTTCCGCCAGCGCTTTGATGCCAACCGGCGACGCCGCAAGCTCCTGGTAATCCCAATAGGGCGCGGTGTTGGGATCGGCGCTGGGTACCCAGGCCAGGCCGAAACAGGCGCGGATCGCTTCCGGCGTCCCTCCCTTTTGGTATTGGGGATCGGTTAAGGGCAGGCTGGCGCTGGGCCCCCGGGGCGTCAGCCACGCCAGCTTGGCCAGCGAGAAGCGGCGCTGGAGGAGCGGCTCCCCGGCGCGGACCCAGGAGCGCGCGGCGTTGCCGTCATCGTCGTAATGCGTCACCGTGGCGTTGCCCGGGAACCGGACGTTGGGAAGGGCGCGGTTGGGATTGAACAGAAAAGCGCCGTCCGTATCGGTGATGTTCACGCTATCGGCGTTGCTCTTGTAGGCAAAGGTTCCGGCGCCGGTGTCGTCGCCCCCCATGGCGGAGGCGTTTGCCCAGGGGCTCCACGAGGGCGCCGTCAAAGCCCGGCTGAACGTGCCCAGGTATTGCAGCGCATCCTGCCGGATCATCCCGCCCGACGTCGCGCGGCTGAAAGCGATCAACGCCTGGCGGCTCAGGAAAGCCTGGTCTGTCTGCCCGTTGCGCGTGGCGTCGCCCACCCTCAGAAACCCGCTGGTATTGGATAATACCAGATCCCGGTATTGGGCGGGGATCGCCGAGGGGAACGTGAAGTTGCTCTGCAGGGTGCCGTTGGGTTGCAGGGAGGCGTAATGCCGCCAGCCGGCGAGATTGTTGATCCCGACCGTCACTCCGCTGGCCCCCGAAATGCCCAGCGCGGTGAGATCCGCGAACGCGACCGACCCTTTCGCCGCGTATTCGCGCGCCACGGTGCCGGAGGTGTTGGACGAAGCATACGGGCCGCCCGCCACGTTGGCATCCAGCAGCGCTCCTTCGTCATACATGGCGTAGGCGTACCGGCCGATCACGGAGGCGGTGGGACTCGTCAGCGCCGGAACCGCCGGACCGGTTCC
This sequence comes from Chthoniobacteraceae bacterium, assembly GCA_028714515.1. Classification (GTDB taxonomy): domain Bacteria; phylum Verrucomicrobiota; class Verrucomicrobiia; order Chthoniobacterales; family Chthoniobacteraceae; genus UBA695. Next base: position 3,360 of record JAQTMF010000034.1, read on the forward strand.
CGTCATATACACCCACTTTGGCGCGGCGAAGGCGGGCACCGGGTCCGTCCCCAGTTTGGTTGAGTTGGTGCCGCCGTATTTGGCCGGATCGCGCGGGACGAGATAGTGCTGGTTCCACCGCGCCAGCGTGACGGCCCGGCCGTTGGCGGAGGTGCCGGTGGAGCTGGCGTCGGACGCCGCGTAGTCCGCCCCCGGCGCGGGGATCGTCTCCGTGGTGCTGATCCGCAAGAGCGTGGGGCTGGGATAGGCGGCGTCCACTCCGTTGCACACCGGCTGCGCGGCGGCGTTGTCCCGGGGGAAGTAGATCGTCACCCCGCCCCGGAGGGAGCAGGTGGAGCCGTCGGCGATTTCCTGTTTCAGGTTCCCGGTGATGAGGTTCAGAACGCTGCGGCCCAGCTCGCCCACCTTGGCCTGCTGAAAGCTGCTGTTGGAAAGCTCCCGGTTGGACGCGGCGCGGGAGAAGAAGGCCACCACCATCCCGCAAAGCAGCACGACAAAGGCGAGCACGATCACCAGGGCGGCGCCGCGCTCCCGAAGGCATGGCATACGCAGGGAATCATGCATGGGCTAGAGAGAAAAACCGGGATCAAGGTAAAACCACCGGCGGTAAATGTGAATGCCGGAAATCGCCGTGCCCGGCAGCCCCGATGCGTTCACCGCCTCCTGCCATCGCGCTTCCAGCGCGCCGGGCTGCGCGTGCGTGCCCGGGTCGAAATCCTCCAGCGCTTTGACCAGCGGGACAAGCGCCTCCGGCTTCACCAACGCCCGGGTTTTCGGGTCCATCACCGCGATCACCACCCCGATGGCGGCCACATCCCGCAGCCCGTCCGCGGCGGTGTGATCCGGCACACCGGCAATCCCCTGGATGCGCGTGTCCCACGGGGTCTCGGTCAACACCGAGGCGAACGCTCCCCCTCCCGCCTCCTGCCCCTTGAGAACGTAGTAATACTCCAGGCGGAAGACCTGCGGCCCCGCCAGCTCGTAATGGCTGTCGGCATCCTGGTTCGTCGCACTCTCCCACTTGTCGGCGATCCGCACCGGGAGGAACACCATCGGCGGGTTGCCGGTCGAATCGCCGCCCCACACCAGCCCGGCGCCGAACCGCTCCAACTGGTTGAGGCGAGCCGCGTTCACCCGGTAGGCGACCAGCGAGACGGGGCTCTCCGACCCGGTGGAGGGGTAATACCCCGGCACTTGGCTGAAAAAGGCGATCTGGTCGTTGCCCGGCTGGGGGCGGGCGAGATCTTTGAGAAAACAGTCCGCGTCGGGCCGCCGCACCATCTGCGCGAAGTCGATGGCCATCCGGTCAAACACCGCCCGCGCCTGGGCGTCGGCGTCCATCTGCCGGTGGCCCATCCCGGTGACGATCTGCGCGCTGTTGCAAAGGTGCGCGATCATGCCGACCACCAGCAACAGCACCCCCATGGCCACCAGCATCTCGATAAGCGTGAAGGCCGGGCGGCGCGGGTTCATGTCAGTTGCGGTCCAAGGCCAGGAGCGTCTCCACGGAACCGGCCGCTTCGCACGAGGCGGCCCCGGCGGGCCAGCTCACCCGCAACTTCACCAGCGTGGCGGCTCTTCCCGCCTGCCCGTTCCCCCCGCCGGAGGGCGTGTTCGGCAAAAAGGCCGCCGAAAGCTGATACCGCGAACCGGCCTGCCGATCGGCCGAGAACGTCCCGTCCCCGGCGAAATAGAGCGTGAAAGAGGGCGGTGAAAGCTCCACGGGGTTCTGCGGCACGGGGATCTGGAATTGCTGGGATGCCGCCGCCTGCCCCGGCGGGACGGTCTGCGGCGCGGACCGCAAATCGGCCGCCACCGCCGAGAGAATCCCGTTGGCCGCCGTCTGCTCCGCCGCCGTTTGGTTGCTCTTGAGCCCCACCGGCAAGAGGGCGAAAATGGCGATCAGGCAGAAAGCGCTCACCCCCAGCGCAAACGTCACCTCCACAAGGGAGAAAGCGGCCGGTCCCGGCGTTTTCTTCTTCATGGCCGGTAGATTTTCACGTTGCCCAACAACCCCGACACCTGCACCGCCGCCACGTTCGCATTGGCGGCGTCCACGGTATTCCCCCGGCTCGGCTGCAACCCGATCTCCACCACCGGCTTGATCGAGTAATTCGTGTTGTCCACCCGGGCCTCCCCGCGCGGGCTGAACTGGATCACTTTGGAAAAGAGGTATTTCGCGGGCAGCGTATCGCTCCCCACCGGATACTGAAAGGGCGTCAGGGAAGGGTTGGGAGGGGAACTGTCGCCGATCTGGGCCGTGGCCGTGCTTACGGCCGGGCGCGTCGGGAAGGTATCCCCCGTGCCGGACCCGCGCGGGAAAACCGCGCCTCCGGAGACCGCCGTCTTGAGATGCACGTTTTCAATTTTGACCAGCTTCTGGATCTGGGTCAGGCGGCCGGGGTTGATGGCGGTGGCCGGGCTCTCCACCTGGTTCGGGTCGTAAATCGTCGTGCCATCCCTGGACGCGACCGTGGAAAGGATCACCCGCCCCGTCCCCGCGACGGCGTTGCCCTTGGCGGCGTCCTCCTCGTAAAAACCGACCCACACATACGTATGGTGGGCGATCGCGTACGCCCGCGCGTTTTCCAGAACGCCCGCCACGTCATAAGCCGCGCGGGTCATCTCCTCGGCGGCCCGCGCAGGCTGGACCACGGGGATCGCCAAGGCCATCATCAACGCCATCGCGATCATCACCGTCAGCGATTCGACGAGGGTAAAAGCCGCCCGCCGCCCGGCTCCCGGGCGGTGCCTCTTCAGACAAGAATAAATCAGGGAAAAATCGCTGTCTGCCATGGGCCCGGTAGTGTTTTCGGCATTTTCCCGAGTGTAAAGGAGTATTTTGCCCTACCCGGCGGCCCGGAATTGCAGGAAAACGCGCGGGCCGTTATCTGTATAAGCCGAGGGCGGGCTTGCGGCCGGGCACCCCGCCCGGCAAGGTTGCCGAATGGATCTTCCCTCCCCCGTTCTCCGCTACAGCGTTCCCTCCGATGCCGTGACGCCGCTGCATTCCTCCGCCGAGCTGATTACCCACGCCGGGCGCACGGGGATGCACTTTACCAGCATCCACGGCCGCGCGTCGCTGCCCCGGCACAACGTCGGGCAGAACCGGGGAACGGTGGTTTTTTGGGTCCTGCCGCTGCAAGACTACCATCCCGCCGTCCAGTTCCCCTCCCATCGGCGCTCCAATCCCTTTTTCGACCGTTTCATTTTCTTGAGCGACCGGGAAGCCGTCCAGGAATTCGAGGCGGCGAATTTCGTCGTGGGCTTCCTCAGCTCCTGGCACCCGGTGCTGCTCGCGAAATTCTCCTACGGAACGATCTACCATGCCGCGTTTGGCCCCCGCTTCGGCGCGATGGCCTCCGCCGGGTATTTCAAAATGAGCGCGCTGACGTGGTACCAGATGGCCGTCACGTGGGACCGGGCGGCGGGCCTCTATTGCCTTTACGCCAACGGCGTCAAAGTGGGGCATTCCGATGTCTGGGGCAAGCTGCCGCTGCCCAACGATCCCCCCGCGCGGACGCTCTTCTTTGGCAATCCCTCGTATGCGATGGGCGACATCTCCTTCTTTGACGATGCCCTGGAGGAACCCGCGCTGAAAGCCTTGTTCGAACAGGAAGCCACCGGGATCGCCCCCGGCGTGCAGCGGTTTTTGGAGCAGACTTACCAGGGGCGCGATCTCCCGAAAGTCGTTCCCGAGGCCCCGTCCGACCCAAGCTGGCAAAAGCAGCTCTCCCTTTCCCTGAAGGACGAAAAGGACTACGCGCAGTTCTTCCTCCAAGGCACCGGCCCCTCCGTGCGGTTCGAAGGCGACGGCATGCGCCTCACGACGCCCGGCTTTGACGAATATTACCAGAGGATGGGCAAGACCTTGATGGGCGACCAGCTCGACATGACGCGGATGTATCTCTGGACGCGCCGCGTGTTCCACGGCGATCTCACCGTCTCCGTGGAATTCAAGCTCCACCAACACGGGGGCCTCGCGCTGTTGATCGCGCAGGCGGCGGGAATGCAAGGGGAGGACTTCCTGGCCGACTACCCGTTGCGCTCCGACGGCTCCATGAGCGTCGTGCACAAGGAAGACGTGCGCAATTACCACTGGGAGTTCTACCGCGAGATCGGCGATACCCGCAACGATCTCGTTTCCCACGCCGCGCTCAAAAACCCGTGGATGCGGCCCTTGAGCTTCCAGGTGGAGCCCCGCCGGTGGGAGCTGGACCGTTGGTACCGCCTGACGTTTGTCCAGGAGGGAGCCCATCTATGCGGCATGGTGGACGGCATCCAGGTCCTTGAGGCGACCGACAACGGCTTTGAAAACAGCGGCCCCGTTCTGCGCCACGGGCACCTCGCCCTGCGGGCCATGATGCGCACCGACATCACCTTCCGCAACCTGGAGGTGTGGACGCGCCCCGAATTCCAGGCCGTCCCGCTGAACACCGCCGCCGGATAGCGGCGGCCGGAGGAAAAACGGGGAACCCTCGGCCGCGCCGGAATACGCCCTTCGGGGTGCCCCGGCGAGTATCTCTTGAGGAACTGCGCCGGATTTAGTACAAGCCCCCCTTTCGCCGCGCCAAGCGCGGTAAACCCAAAATCAAAAAATCCATGGAATCCAAATCTGCTCCCGAGTTGCGCTCCGTGCCCTGCCTCACGCGCTACCCCGGCAACCCGGTGCTGTCCGCCAAAGACGCCCCCTATCCCGCCACGTTGATTTTCAACGCCGGTGTGGCCAAGTTTCAGGGCCGCTATGTGATGGTTTTTCGAAACGATGTGGGACGGTGGGGAGACCCCCATTTCGACTACACCAACATCGGGCTCGCCTACAGCAACGACGGCTTGCATTGGGAGGTCCAGCCCAAGCCGTGCTTTCAGCTCGAATCCGACGAAATCCGCCGGGCGTATGATCCCCGCCTGACGGTGATCGACGGGCGCTGCTACATGTGCTTCGCGGTGGACACGAACCACGGCGTGCGCGGCGGCGTGGCCGTGACCGACGACTTTGACCGCTTCGAAGTCCTCTCCCTGTCCGCCCCGGACAACCGCAACATGGTCCTCTTCCCCGAGCGGATCAACGGACGCTTCGCGCGCCTGGAGCGGCCCTTCCCCGTTTACGGGCGGGGCTGGAACGAGTATTTCGACGTCTGGTATTCCGATTCCCCCGACCTGCGCTACTGGGGCGGCACGGAGCTGGTGCTCGGCGCGGAGCGCGTGCCTTTCGCCAATGCCAAAATCGGCCCCGGCGCGCCTCCCATCAAAACCCGGAAGGGATGGCTTACCACGTTCCATTCCGTCGATATCGACCCCTCGCGCGGCCAAAACGGCTGGGAACCCACGTGGACGAAGCGCTATTGCGGAGGCCTGATGCTGCTGGACATGGAACGGCCGTGGATCGTCAAGGGACTCTGCCGCACACCGCTGATCGCTCCCGAAATGCCTTACGAGGCCAAGGAAGGTTTCCGCACGAACGTCATTTTCCCCGGCGGGATGATCCAGGAGGATGACGGCTCGGTGAAGATCTACTACGGCGCGGCCGACACGGTGGAATGTCTCGCCACGGCGCACGTGGACGATCTGCTCGCGTTGTGCGAGGAGGTCTAGAAATCGCTCTCTCTCGAAGGCGGCCGGGGCCCGGCCTCAGCCGCCTGTGATTCCCGCTATTGCTCTATTTTTCCACCATCAGGGAGCGGTAAATGCGCTCCAGAGCCAGCACGGAATAGGAAGTCACCAGCGTCGGGTCTTTCTCCATCCAGCGGCCGTTGTCGTTGTTCCACGACCCGTCCGGCTTTTGCAGGTTGACGAGCTTCAACGCCATCTCCTTGCGCCAGTCAACCTTGCGCCCGTCCGCCGTCTCCAACTCCCCAATGCCATAGACGGAAAGGGCCTTGGCCATCATACCGTAATAGTAATAGAGCCCCTCCGGGCCCATTCCCGGGTTTTCCTCCAGGGTGTAGTGCTTGCGAAGCCAGTCAACGACGCCCACCACGCGCGGGTCGTCCTTTTTCACATCCGCGTAGAGGTAGCTCAGCAGCCCCGCGTAACTCATGCTGCCATAGGAACGGAGCGTCTTTTTGCCGTCGGGAGCCGTCGTCTCCGCCTTGCTGACGCCCGGCGCGTAAATGAATCCACCCCTGTCGTTCGGATCGGCGCTGACCCACGCCGCTTTGTTGGTTTCGGGCAGTTGCTGGCAGCGCTGGACGAACTCCGTGACGGCCTGCCAGTTCAGGTCTTTGTAGTGGGCCGGGATTTCTCCCTTTGCCTCGGGTTTGCTGACGCGGAGCGCTTCGAGCGCCATGACGGTGTTGGAGAGATCCGGGTTGCCGCCATGCGTGCCGACGGGGCCGTAGCCGACGCCGCCGTCCAGGGAGGAGTCGGTCATATTCTTCGCCTGCTGGCCCACCACGAAATCCCTCGCGGTCTGGATGGTGACGTCGTAGCGCGGTTCCCCGGCGGCCACCAGCGCCACGAGGCAGATCGAGGTATTATAGTTGGCCAACCCTTTGACATAGATGCCGCCGTCGGGCTGGACCGCCTTTAGCATCGACGCGTAGCCGCGCTGGATGAATTCCGGTTTTTCCTTCCGCCACTTCCCGGAAGGCTCCAGCATGAAGGCCGTGAGGGGAAGCGCCGTTTGCGCGGGATAGTCCGGCAGCGACCAACCGCCGTCGGCATTCTGGTTTTTCTGGAGCCAGGAGAGCCCCCGGTCGATGGCGAGCTGCACCTCGTTGCGAAGGGAGGTGTTGTCGCGCGGGGTGGGCAGATCGGCGGCGATCAGCGTTTGCGAAACCGCCATGGCTAGAAAGAGAGAAACGAGTTTCATTTTTCGGAGGGTGTTGTCGGGGTGGTTTTGGAGGCGAGAAGCCGGAAGGTGACTTCCACGGCCGTCCCGGTGGGGAGGACTTTGTCTTTGCGGACGCTCCAGGCGGTGTCGTCATTGCGGCCCGCGCGCGGGTTGTTGACGAGCGCCACGGGGTCCGTGACCAAAGCGATGATGGAGCCTTCCTCCTGCGCGAGAAACCGCTTCTGGTAGATGGAGGAACCGGTGTAGACCCACGGCCCCTCCGCCATCGGGGCATGCGTCAGGCGGTTGTTGATCCATTCCTCCGCGCGGATCTCCCGCGCCTCCGCGCCCGCCTTCCAGGAGATGAGAATGTCCACTTTGTCGCCTTTCAACTCCGGCGCGGCCTTGAGGGAATCCGAGGTCAGCTGTTCCGGCGGCAATTCTTTGATTTCCTGGGACGGCTGGACCCCCAGCAATAACATCGCGATGTGCAGGTGATACGGCGAGACGGCCGTGGAAAGGAGGCTCTCGTGGGTTTTCCCTTTGTCCGTCACCAGCAGGTATTCCACCGTCCCGTCCACCATGTTGACCGCGGCCGGGAAACGCACGGTCTTCGCCTGCTTGTCCACGGTGATTTTCCCGACGGTGAAGGGGCCGCTGGCCGCTTCCGGCGCCGGCGTGCCGGCCGGGGGCTCCTGGGCCAACGCGGCGAAGGGGAGCGAAAGGCAAATCGCCGCGGTAAGCCAACGCACGGAGTTCATGGGGCACAAGAATGCGTCGAAAACGCCGCGAGACAAGCGCGTTTTACAGAATCCCCAGGAGGTAAGGGAAAACGTCCCGGGCCGCCATCGCCGGGGGAAGCGCGCCCTCTCCCCTGCCCGCCAGGAGCACCGGGTGGTCGGCAATATCCTCCGGGACGCGCCCATGCGAGCCCCGCACGAGCGTGGCATCCAGCGGGGTCAGTTCGAGCAAGGCTCTCAGGCCGAGGCGCTTCTTGAGGAGGAACTTCGCCACGCGCCCCAGCGGGAAGCGGATCGCCGGGTCGATGAAAAGCTCGGCCGGGTCGTAGCCGGGCTTGCGGTGAATATCGACGGTTCGCGCGAAGTCGGGCGCGCGGCGGTCGTCCTCCCAATAGTAATAGCAAAACCAGGCGTTGGGGGCGGCGCTGACCAGGAAATCGCCGGAACGGGCATGCCAGAGCCCCCGGGCCTGTTGCGCCTCGCGATCCAGAATCGTCTCCACGCCGGGGACTTGCTCCAGCGCGGCGCGGACTTCCGCGAGGAAAGCGGGGTCCGCATCGTTCACGTAAACGTGCGCGACCTGGTGATCCGCCACCGCGAAGACCCGGCTCGCCCCGCAGTCGAGGACCTCCCGCCCCAGTTCGTCTTTGATCGCGAGCCAGCCGCGCCGCCGGAAGATCCGGTTGAGGCAAACGGGCTGGTTGACGGGGGTGATTCCGTATTCGGAGAGGAGGATCACGCGGACCCCGCGCGCTTCGAAAAAAGCGATCAGCTCGCCCACGATGGCGTCGATTTCGCGCAGCGCGCGCTGGATCACCGGGGAGGCCAGGTCGGGCCCCAGCCGCTGCAAATCGTAGTCGAGATGCGGCAGGTAGACGAGGTTCAAGGAGGGCTGGTGACGCTCCTCCATCCATCGCGCGGCATGGGCGATCCACCGGGAACTCGCAATCCCCGCGCGCGGACCCCAGAACCCCGCGAAGGGGAACGCGCCCAGCTCGCGCTTGATCTCCGGGGTGAGCGAAACCGGAATCGACGTGATATCGAAAACCTTTTTCCCATCGGCGCAGTAGATCGGACGCGGCGTGACGGAGTAATCGACGGAAGAATACCGGTTGAACCACCAAAAGAGGTTGGCGCAGGTGAAGCCGGGGTCGGTTTCGCGCGCGCGTTCCCAGAGCTTTTTGCCCGCGACGAGGCGGTTGGATTGCTTCCAAAAATGGACCTCGGCCAGGGCGCGGTCATACCATCCGTTGGCCACGATGCCGTGTTCGGCGGGGTCTCCCCCGGTCAAATACGTGGCCTGGGCCGTGCACGTCACCGCAGGGAACGCGGGGCGCACGGTGCAAAGCGCTCCCTCCGCCGCGAAACGCGCGATGGCGGGCGTGCAATCGCCGATCAGCCGCCGGGTCAGCCCCACGACGTTCAAAATCACGGTTCTTTTCATCGGCGCGCCTCCCGGGCTTCGCGTTCGCCGATCGCGGCGCGAATCCCGCCGGGGTCCATCGCGTGGACCTCCCACGCGCGGCCGATCCCCCGCAAAAGCGTCACGCAAAGTTCGCCGCCGAGGTGCTCGCGGAATTCGTCCAGCCCGCCGAGCAGCTCCTCCGCGCACCGGAGTTCCGGGGCAAAGAGCGGCAGCCCCAGGCGTTGCAGCGTCCCCAGGATGCGCTCCAGTTCCGCGCGGCTCAAATCACCGGTCCGGGCGGCGTAAACCGAGTCGAGCGCGATCCCGATGGCCACCGCCTCGCCGTGCCGGAGGCGGAACGCGGACATTTGTTCAAGCTTGTGCGCCGCCCAGTGGCCAAAGTCGAGCGGACGGCGGGAGCCTTTTTCGAAAGGGTCGCCGCCGGTGGCGATGTGCGCGATGTGCAAGGCGGCGCACCGGCGGACCAGCGTTTCGATTTCCGCCGCGTTCCCCTCGCGCAACGGCTCGGCGGCGGCTTCGATCCATTCAAAAAACGCGGCGTCCCGGATGAGCCCCACTTTGACCGCTTCGGACAACCCGGCGCGCCTTTCGCGGGTGGGGAGGGTCGCCAGGAGGTCGAGATCGTTGACGACGGCGCGGGGCGGGGCAAAGGTCCCCACGAGGTTCTTTTTGCCCGCGAAATTGATGCCGTTTTTGACGCCCACCCCGGCGTCCGCCTGCGCCAGGAGCGTGCTGGGGAACCGGAGAAGGGGGATGCCCCGGTGGAGCGTCGCGGCGGCAAAGCCCGCGACATCAAGAAACGCGCCCCCCCCGATGGCGGCCACGCACGAGTGGCGGCAGAGCTTTTCGGCTTCCATGGCCCGGTGGAGTTCCCGCACCACGGCGGCGCTTTCCTTGGCCGCCTCGCCTCCCGGGAGGACGTGCACGGAAGCGGGAACGCCCGCGGCGGCCAGGTAATCGGCGGCGGCGCGGGGCAGTTGCGGGTTTTTGAAGGCGACGTTCTCCTCCATCGCCACGAGAATGCGCCGGGGCTTCTGTTCCGCGACCAGATCGCGCACAAGAGGGTTGGAAGGCTGGAACGCGCCGTGGGTAAAGTGCACGGCGTAGCGGAAGGGAAGCGAAAACGAACAGATAACCGGGTCCATGATCTAGTGTGGTGAAAGATAAATTTGCTAAATAAGTCCGAGACTATTTTTTCGTTTTTTTCAAGGCGCGAATGAAGGCGGTATCCGAAGATACCGACTTCATGAGTAACGCAGAAAAATCGGAAAAGAGGCCGGAATTATGACGCGAATTTATCGCTCACCACACTAGGTGGGAGGAATGCTCCGGCGCAAGTAGAGCGCGAGAGCGGTAAACCCCAAAAACGGGAGGGTGTCCAGGAGCGAGTGCGGGAAGACCAGGAGCAGATCGACCAGCGGGATGGCGGCCAGGAGGTTCGGCACCGGGGCGGAATAGCGCGAATTGGTGCGCGCCAGGATGCTCAAAACCAGCACCCAGAGCGCCATGCAGCCCGCCGCCGCCCAGAGCCTCCCCGGGAGCATCGGCCACGCCGCGCCCGCCGCCGCCACGCCAGCCAGGGGATAGATCAGCGCCCGGCACCCCGCCATCACCGGCAGGCCCAGCGGCGTGTGTTTGTGGATCGCGTTGTAGAGGAGAATGGCCCCGGCCAGCGCCCCGGCCCACGCCCCGCTGACCGGCACGAGGAGCAGAACGCCCGCCGCGAGCCACGCGCCCCCCCAGATCGCCACGGCGCGGCGGCTGATTTTCCGCGACGGGATGGGGCGTTCGGGCCGGTGGAGCGTGTCAAAGGCGACGTCGAACGCATCGTTGAGATACATCCCGCCCAGGTAGAGCGCGGTGACGCCCCCCGCCACGAGCGAAAACAGCGGCCACGCGGTGACGCCGGAGCGCGGGGTCAGCATCCAGGCGGCCAGGCAGTTTGACCAGACGGTGGGCAGGTTGGATACCCGGCCCAGGATGAGCAACGTTCTCGGCAGCTCGCGGTTCATTTCCCAATCAAGCGCTCCCATTGCGCAAGGCACCAGGCGTATTCGGCGGCGAGCTGGTCCACGACATTGCGGCTCCGCAAGGCGGCGGGCAGCACGCCCCAGGTGTATGTTTCCATCTCCAGATGGCGGCAGAGCGCGGGGTCGGCCGCCAGGCATTCCAGCGCCTGGAGATTGGCGGCCGCCGTGGTTCCAAAGACGCTCCCCTCCTCCATGTGCAGCGGCACGTGAAAGTGCACCCGCCATTCGGTTTCGTCCCCGCGCGGAGCGGCCTGCAAGGCGTCGGCCAGATCAAGGTGGGCCCGCAAGCGGCGCGAACCCGTCCCCGCGATCACCTGGTGCAGGTAAACGTCGTCGGTAAACGGCTTCAGCGCCTCCCGCGCGGCGGGGGTGGGGCGAACGCGCAGGGCGGAGCTAAGGTGGATTTTGCTGACCCGGATGCCGCCCGCGCGAAGAGCGGCGAAGGAGGCGCGCGGCTCCTCGTATTCGCAGGCCAGGTGGCAAACGTCGAAGTTGACGCCCAGGAAGTTACGCCAGCGCGCGTCGCCCGGCCGTTCGGCGGCCAGTTCCTCGAAAAACGCGACGGTTTCGGCGGTGGTTTCGAGCGTGCAAAGGGGCTCCGGTTCCAGGCCCAGGTGCAGCGCGCGCCCGGTGGCGGCGGAAAGCGTTTCCATCTGGTCCACGCATTCCCAAAGGTTCCGCACGGCGGCCCGCCGCTGGCTGGCGTCCAGGCCGAAGGCTTTGAAGGAGACGGGGAGCGTGCTGACGCTGCCTTCGCAACCGGCGGGGGCGAGATCCAGCAACCCGGCGAGGATGGCCAACAGGCGGCGCGTGTAGCCGAGGCGCTCCGGCGTGCTCCAATCGGGGCGGTAGACTTGCTCTTTCACCCGTTTCCCGTGGAACTGCCCGTAGGGGAAGCCGTTGATCGTGAAGACGTAACAGCGGTTGCGCTCCAGCCAGCCCCGGAAGCGGCCGAGCGCCTCCGGTTGCGCCAGTTCCCGCGAGGCGGTGTCGCCAAGGCGCAGGCCGATGCCGAAGGGACGGCCCGGATTTTGGCAACCGACGGCGTCGCGCACCTTCAGCGTGCAGCGCTCCAGGGCGGCCAGGGTTTCGGCCCAGGTTTCGGCCGGGTGAATATTGGTGCAATAGGCGAGATGAACGCCGTGGGGGAGTTCCATGGAGGGCTAGAATTCAAAGAGGTTTATCCGCAGATTTCGCAGATGGCCGCAGATTGAAAGGCAGAAGATCCATTTTTGTCATTCCGGGAATCTGCGAAAATCTGCGTGATCTGCGGACCATCCTCTGTCTTTTGGAATGCGTGAACAGGCCCTAAACGGGCGCGACGAAGTGCGGAGACTGGCTGAGGAACCGGACCGGGTTTTGGAAAACGATTTGGTCGATTTCCGCCGCGGTGTGGCCGCGTTTGCGCATTTCGAAGCACGCCTTGGGGACGGCCAGGGGATCGCTATGGCCCCAGTCGCAGGCGCTGTTCATCCAGACGTTGCCGCCCGCGTGGCGTTCGAGGATATCGACGGCGCGCGGAGGGGTACATTTGGATTCCGGGTAAAGCGTGATCCCGGCCCAGAATCCGGCCTCCAGCACCCTGTCAACGGTGTGCTCCTCCACGTGGTCGATCAGCACGCGGCCCGGGTCGATGCGGGGGTCGTTTTTCAGGATGTCGATGATGAGCCGGGTCCCCTTGTGCTTGTCTTCGAGGTGGGGCGTGTGGATGAGGATAAGCTGGTTGTGGCGCGCGGCGAGATCGACGTGGCGCTCAAAGATGGCCACTTCGTTGCGGCTGTTGCGGTTGAGGCCGATCTCGCCAATGCCCAGCACGCCGGGGCGGTCCAGGAACTCCGGGATGAGGGCCAGCACTTCCCCGGCCAGCGCGAGGTCTTCGGCTTCCTTGGGGTTGAGGCAGAGCCAGGAGTAATGCGGCAGGAGGTATTTCGCGGCTCGCTTCGGCTCGTGTTCGGTGAGCTGCGCGAAGTAATCGCGGAAGCCTTCGGCGGAGTGGCGGTCAAACCCGGCCCAGAACGCCGGTTCGCAAACCGCCTGGCACCCGGCAAGAACCATCGCCAGGTAATCGTCCGTGGTGCGGCTGACCATGTGGGCGTGGGGCTCGATGTATCGCATAACGCTATTTCCCCTCCCCCCGCCACGCGCCGGTGGCGGCTTTTCCGTCGGCCTGCTCCACGGGGGCGCTGGTCGGGTCGCTGAATGCCAGCAAAACGCGCTCGGCGCGATTCGCTCCCCCGCCCTGGGCGGCCAGCGCGCTCAATGCCTCCCGGAACGCTCGCAACCGGTAGTCGTCAGCACCCTCGGCCCGCTCCGCGCGGTCCAGAAATGCCGCGATGTCGATCAACTTGGACCTGGCATCGACAAAATAGAGATCAAGCACTTGAGAACGCTGCATACGGGTCCGAGGATAAGAAGAATTTTCGATAACGCAACGCGCCTCTTCCCGCTTTTTGACGGGTTCCCTCAAAAGAATCCTCTCCAAAACGATAAATGACCTTGTCTCGCGATGTCATCCATGAATATCTGTAGTGTTTACCAAGGCCTAAAGCCTCCCCCTCCCCCATGAGTGATTCTACCGTTCAAAATGCCGTCGCGCCGGAAACCGAAGACGGCGATATGCAGGCCATCGAGTATTTTGCTGGAGCCTATACCGCGTTAAAAGCCGAACTGGCCAAGGTCATTGTTGGCCAGGATCAGGTCATCGACGAGTTGCTCATCGCGATTTTCACGCGAAGCCACGCCTTGCTGGTCGGCGTGCCCGGCTTGGCGAAAACGCTCCTCATTTCCACCCTGGCGCAGGCGCTGCAACTCAGCTTCAAGCGCATCCAGTTCACGCCGGACTTGATGCCGAGCGATATTACCGGCACGGAGGTGATCTACCAGGACCCCGCGACCAACGAGCGGCAGTTCAAGTTCCTGCACGGCCCGATTTTCGCGAACGTCATTCTCGCGGACGAAATCAACCGTACCCCGCCCAAAACCCAGGCGGCCATGCTGGAAGCGATGCAGGAGCGCCGGGTGACGGTGGGCGGAACGACCTACAAGCTGCCGGATCCGTTTTTCGTCCTCGCGACGCAAAACCCGGTGGAGCAGGAAGGCACCTACCCGATGCCGGAAGCGCAGCTCGACCGCTTCATGTTCATGATCAACGTCGATTACCCGGCTCCCGAAGAGGAGATCCTGGTCATGAAACGCGCCACGATGCAGTCTTTCGAGACGGTGCAGCCGATCCTGAGCATCGACCAGATTCTCTATCTCCAGAACACCGTGCGGCGGATGCCGGTGGCGGACCACGTTTTCCACTACGTGCAGCGCCTCGTCGGCGCGACCCGCATGAAGACGCCGCAGGGCCTGGATTTCTGCAAGAAGTGGCTGAGCTGGGGAGCCGGCCCGCGCGCCGCGCTGAACCTCGTCCTGGCGGCCAAGGCGCATGCCATTCTCCACGGGCAGGTCTACGTGGGATGCGAAAACGTCGCCGCGGTCGCGCTGCCGATCATGCGCCACCGCATGATCCCGAATTTCGCGGCACAGAGCGAGGGCATCACCTCGGATGACATCACCCGGAGACTCCTGAAGGAGGTTCAGCCCGCCAAGGGCGAATAACGCCCCGGGCAACCCGGCGGGCGGCTTTTCCCTCCCGCCGGTGAACCCAACGCTTCGCTCCCATCCCCCCATCCCCCATGGCATCGGAACACCAGTTGCTCGACCCTGTGGCCATCCACAAGGCGGAAGTGCTTGGCCTGCAAGCGCGCCAGATTGTGGAGGGCTATATGGCGGGCGAACACAAGTCGCCCTACCGGGGGTTCGCCATCGAATTCTCCCAGCACCGGGAATACGTCCCCGGCGACGACACCCGCCACCTGGACTGGAAGGTGCTGGGCCGTTGCGACCGCTATTACATCAAGCAATACGAGCAGGAGACCAACTACGTGGCGCACCTGCTGGTCGATGGCAGCGAGTCGATGCGGTATGGCTCCGGCAAGATCACCAAGTTCGACTACGCGAAGACCATCGCGGCGTGCCTGGCTTACTTGATCCTCCAGCAGCGGGACGCCGTGGCCCTCGCGCTTTTCGACACCACCACGCGCAACTATCTGCCCCGCACGGACAGCCTTTCGTCGATCCACAACCTGATGACCGTCCTCTCGGGCTTTGTCCCGGAGCAGACGACCCAAATCGCCAACGTGCTGCACGAGATGGCGGGCCAGGTGAAGCGGAAGGGGATTTTCATCATCATCAGCGATTGCTTCGACGACGTGGACGAGGTGCTGCAAGGGATGCGGCACCTGCAATTCAGCGGCAGCGAGGTGATCCTGTTCCACGTGATGGACCCCGCCGAACTGACCTTCCCGTTCAAGGGCAGCGTGGAGTTTCGCGGCCTGGAAGGGACGGGGAAGCTCGTGACCCGGCCCTCGGAACTGCGCAAAAGCTATCTGCGCGAGATCAACGGCTTCATCAACAAACTTCGGAGCGGCTGCGAAACCAGCGGCTGCAATTACATCCCGGTCAACACGGCGCAACCCTGGCACGAAGTGCTCTGCGGTTATTTGGCGACCCGGCAACATCGTTATGGGTAGGCGCTAGATGACATTCCTCAATCCACTGCTGCTTTTCGGGATGGCGGCCATCGCTGCGCCGATCATCATCCACATGTTCATGAATCGCCGGATCAAGCCGGTGATCTGGGCGGCCATGCGGTTTCTGCAAGCCAGCGTGCAGAAAAACCAGCGGCGGATGAATATCGAGGACTTGCTGCTGCTCGCCCTGCGCTGCCTGATGCTGATCCTGCTGGCGCTGGCGCTGGCGCGGCCCATCATCGGGCACGTCGGAGACGCCGGGGCGGGAAAGGGCGGCGAGACGGCGGTCATCGCGCTCGACAACTCCTATAGCATGGGCCACAGCGACAGCAGCGCGTCGCGTTTTGACCAGGCGCGGGCGGCGGCGGAGCAGGTCATCGACTCGCTCCCCGCGGGGTCGTCCGTCGCGGTGCTCCTCTTTTCCGACGTCGTGCGCGCGGCGATCCCGGAGCCGACGTATGACCTGAACCTCGCCCGCAAGGTCGTGCGCGACGCCCCGCTTTCGGCCCGGACCACCGACGTTCAAGCCGTGCTCCGGCAAGCGATGGAGACGCTCGGACGCCACACCACGGGCGGCCAGGGCGTCTATCTCATCACCGACGGGCAGGCCGTGGGGTGGAAAAAGTTCAACGACATCACCGGAACGCTGCGCAACCCGGCGGTGAAGTCCCGGCTGATCCTCGTGGGCGACCCGGAAACGCACAACCTCTGCGTGAGCGGCATCCGCCAGGCCAGCTCGATAGCGACGGTGGGAGAGTCGATCCAGTTTGATGTGGAGATCCACAACTTCGGCACCGGGGAAGAAAAAGACGTCTCGGTGAGAATCGCGGTCGATGACGAATCGCCCTGCGACGAGGGGGTGATCTCGTCCATCCCGGCCGGAGGCTCGAAGCACCTATCGCTTTTCACGAAATTCCGCACGGCGGGCTACCACACGGTGACGGGGCAGATCAACGCGGATCACCTCCCCTCGGACGACCGCCGGACCCTCGCGGTGCGGGCAACGGACGACGTGCGCGTGCTTTTGGTGGACGGCGAACCCAAGCCGGAGGCCTCGGACAGCGCGACGTTTTACCTGCGCAACGCCCTGACCCCCGCGCCGCTGCCGGAGCGCGAAAACTACGTCGTAAAGACCAAAACGATCAGCCCCTCGGAGATCGCCTCGACGAAACTGAGCGATTTCGAAGCCGTCATCCTGGCCAACGTGCCGCAGGTATCGGCCACGGCGCTGGAAGGCGTCGCCGCC
The DNA here is from genome assembly GCA_028714515.1 of Chthoniobacteraceae bacterium. Lineage (GTDB taxonomy): Bacteria > Verrucomicrobiota > Verrucomicrobiia > Chthoniobacterales > Chthoniobacteraceae > UBA695. Next base: position 20,154 of record JAQTMF010000034.1, read on the forward strand.
TACTTGAACCAGGGCGGCGGGCTCGTCGTCTTCCCCGGTCC
>JAQTMF010000035.1 GCA_028714515.1 Chthoniobacteraceae bacterium
CGCCGACTGGGGCCAGGGCGAATTCCCCTGGCTCTACGTCCAAAAGCCGAGCGGCGGCGGATGCGCCCTGGACCCGGCCAACCCCGTCAACGCCGGGGCGTTGCCGTTCGTCCCCCTGCCCAAAGACCCGCCCGCCTCGGATTATTTCTCCGGTCTCCGCCACGAGGGCTACGCGGTCATGAAGAACCCGAACACCTTCCTCGTCATCAACTCCGACCTGGCCCCCGGCGTGCATCCGCCCACCAAGTCCGGCTACGGAACGCGCGACTTGCAGGTGGCTCTGGGCGCCGTCTACGGCAAGCCGGTGGAGTATTACGGGCCGATGTTCCAATCCGTCAAAGCGGAAGGCAACAAACTCCGCGTCTCCTTCACCCACGTGGGCAAAGGCTTGACGGTTCCGGCGGGCCAAAAGCTGCAAGGCTTTTGCGTCGCGGGCGAGGACAAGAAATTCCGCTGGGCCGATGCGCAAATTGACGGCCGGACCGTCGTCGTCTCCTGCGCGGAGGTTCCCCACCCCGTCATGGTGCGCTATGCTTTGACCTGGCCTCTCGCCTGGGCCAACCTGTTCAACGCGGAGGGCCTTCCGGCTCTCGGTTTCCACTCGGACGCTTGGTAGCGAGAGCGCGCAAGGCGGCGGCCGCGAAGATCGCGGGGTAGAGCGCCTCGCTATACCAAAGCTGGGCGAAGTAGAACCCGATGGGCTCCGGCGCGGGCGGCCACGGCCCCGCCTCCACACGCGCCGCGAGCCAGGCCGCGCCCCGGCGCAGCGCCTCGCGCGCCGCCGGGCCGGGAACGGCTTGCACCGCCAGGGCCTCCAGCGCAAGCCCCGTCTCTTCCACGGACGAAGCGCCCGCCCCCGCCCAGCCGCCATCCCCGTTCTGGTGCGCGACGAGCCACGCTTGCGCCCCCTCCGCCAACGGCTCCGCCTCCGGCGTCGTCAGCCCCCGCAGGGCGAGCAACACGCGCGCGGTGCCATAGACCGCGTTCTCCCCGCGCGCCGCTTCCTGGTGGCCGAACCAGAGCGGAATCCACGCGCCGTCTTCCCGGCGGTTCGCGGCCAGGAACGCGATCCCGCGCCGAATGGCCCGCCGCACCCGGCGTTCCAGCGCGGGCGGCAGCTCGGGCCCCCATTCCGCCCAGGCGCGCAGGGCGTGGGCGGTGATGTCCGGGCTGCTGCGGTCGAAGGGAAGCGTTCCCCAGCCCTTGCAAAAAGTAGGCACGCCGCCGTCGCGGTTTTGCAAATCCAAAAGCCAGCGCACCCCGGCGGCCGCCGCGCGGCGAACCGCGCCGTCCGGCGGCCCGAGGCGGCGCAACGCCAGGAGCGCCCCCGCCGTGTCGTCGGCATCGGGCACGCCCCCCGGCAGATCGGTCCAGGCCCAGCCGCCCGGAGCGGCCCGCGTGTAGGGATGCACGCGATCTCCCTGCTGCCCCAGGAGCCACGCGCGCACCGCCGGCGCGTCGGCGGCGGCCAGCGCTCCCCCGCATTCCGCGCTCCCCCCCAAGGCTTGGACGGCCAGCGTCGTCAGCCACGTTGACAGGTTCGTATCAATCGGCCAGCTCCCGTCGGGCCGCACCGAGGCCAGCAAGAACCGGACGCCCCGCTCGGCCACCGGGTGACGGGCAAGCCCCATCGCCGCAAGGCTCATGGTCACGAACGCCGTGAGCGGTGTCGCCTCCAGAAAACCGCCGTTGGCGGGCTGGATGCGTTCCAGCGTCCGCAGCGTCGGCCCGCGCGCCGCTGCGCGCAACGGACGCAGGAGCGGGTTGCGCGTGGGGCGGAAATGGTGGCGCACCTGGCCGATGGCGATCAGCGCCGGGAGCGCGTAACTGACCACCGGCAGCCGCAGCGCCCCGAACCAGCTTGCCGGGAGCGCCGCCAGCTCGAACGGCAGCGCCGGGACGAGCCGCCACGCGTGCTCCGTGGGGCCCAGCCGCCCGGCGATCGCGCAAAGCGTCAGGATGGGGATCGAAAATGTCCGGTCCTTGCCATAGCGGGCCGCCAGCGCCCCGGCCAGCCGCTCCGGCTCCAGGGAACCCGCATTCCCGCGCAGCCACGCCTCCGCCGCCGCCACGGGAGCGGCCCACTCCTCCGCATCGCCCCCCGCGCCAAAGGCGGCCCAGGCGAGGAGCGTCGTGCTGAGGTTGCTGAAGCTCCGCTCCGTGTCCCCCCAGCCGCCGTCGGCATTCTGGTGCCCCGCGAGCCAGCCCAGCCCGGCCCGCAGCGCCGCGCGCGATTCCCCGGGCGGCTCCGCGCGGCACACGGCGGCCAGCGCGCAAACGGCCGTGGCGGTGGAAAGAGCGCTGGAGGAAAGATGGCCCGTCCAATGGCCCCGGGCGTTCCGGGCGGCAAGGAGAGCGTGGAGAGCCCGTTCGCGGGCGGCCTGGAGGGAGGCGGGCGTCATTGCACTTGGTCGTCGTCTTTACGCGGACGCGGCGGCAGCCAGGCACACGCGGTTTTGCAGCCGAAAAGGCGGCTCAACAGCAGCCGATGGCGGCTCACCCAGCGGTAAACGATCTCCGCCACCAGGATCACCCCCGGCACCCACAAAAACAGCGCCACCGGCACGAACAGCGGGAGCCGCATCCCCAAAAACCGGAGGCAGCGCGCCCCCCGGTACACGCGGCCCCGGGGCGAAACACAATGGATCGCCTCGGCAAGCGCCTCCGGCGTCAACCCCGGGGCGGACGCCGCCGCGCGGGGATCGGAAAGCGGCAGCGGCTCCACCACGCCGAACCAGTCCAGCCACGTCAAGAGCCGCATCTGGAAGGTGCACAGCGGGCAGCCGTCGTCGTAGAGCACCAGGGAGCGTTTCACACCGGCAACATCCCCCCGCCGCCCCCCGGCCGTCAAGGTCCCTTCCATGGCGGGCAATTTCGGCTTCCTTTCTCAAAGAGACTTGTCAAACCGCGCGGGAGAGGGGTTACTCAAGGGACCGCGCCATGCCGCCCGAATCCGCAGATTCCGATGCTCTCCTTTACCAGCGGGCCCGTTTCACCACGCGGCTCCCGGCGGCCTATCGCTTTACGGCGTCGCACTTCTGGCTGGCTCCCGAGGAAGGGGGCCTTTGGCGGATCGGGCTGACGAAGTTCGCCACCCGGATGCTGGGGGAGATGGTGGACCACCATTTCGAGCCCGCCCCGGGCGCGCCCGTCGCCCCCGGCCAGCAAATCGGGTGGATCGAGGGGTTCAAGGCGCTCACGGAACTCTATTGCGTGGCCTCGGGGACCTTCGCCGGGGAAAACCCGCTCCTCAATGCCGACATCAGCCTGATTTCCCGCGATCCCCACGGCTCGGGCTGGCTTTACCGGGTACGCGGGGAGCCGGACGCCTCCGCCGTTGACGCGCAAGGTTACGCGGCCATATTGGATGCAACCATCGACCGCCTTTCCCAAGCCGAATGCCGCACCTGACCCTCGTTTACTGCCATTGCGCCCAGGCGCAAGCGACGCCCCGCCCCGCGCGGGAAGCGGCGCTGCGCGCGATGTGCGCCTCCGGCCTCCCGATGGAAACCACCGGGGATCTGTGCGCCGCCGCCGCCCGCCGTGCGCCGGAACTGCGCCGCCTGGCCGCGTCCGGCCCGCTCGTCATCGCCGCCTGCGCCCCGCGCGCCGTGCACGCCCTCTTCGCCGGCGCGTCCGCCCCGCTTCCGCCGGAAACCCGCTGCATCAATCTCCGCACGGCCTCGCCAGGAAGCGCCGCCGAAACGGTGCGCGCCCTCCCCGGCGCGGGAACCGCTCCGGCGGCGGAACCGTTTGAAGCCGCGTGGAAGCGCCTGGAGACGCCCGCCCCGGAGCCGGACGGCTGGACGGGCTGGGCCCCGGTGATCGACGCCGCCCGCTGCACCGGCTGCCTGCAATGCCTCAGCTTTTGCCTCTTCGGCGTCTACGCGGCGGAAAAAGGCAAGGTGGAAGTCCGCTCTCCCGATCAATGCAAACCCAACTGCCCGGCCTGCGCGCGCGTCTGCCCGGAGGAAGCGATCCTTTTCCCCAAGCACCCGGCGGAGGCGATCCACGGCGGAACGCCCCCCGGCAAGGCACCGCGCCCGCAACCGAAGGCGGATCTCTCCGCGCTGCTGGGCGGCGATCTTTACGGCATCCTGCGCGCCCGCAACGGCACGCGGTTTTCGCCGGACCGCTCCCCGGAGGCGGCGCTGGAGGAACGGCGCAAATGCCTCGCCGCGCTGGCGCGGGAGGGCGGGATCCCGCTCGATGTCCTCGAAACGCTCCCCCCGCCCGCCGAATTGCTCCAGCGCGCGGCCCAGGCCCGGGCGTCCGCGCAGGCGGCGCGGGAACAAAACAGCTAGCCTAACATTCACGCCATGTTTCTCTCCCTCGCCCTTCGCGCCCTGCGCACCGTGGATTTGCGCCTGCTCCTCAAGTTCGGCTGGAACTTCGGGGTCAAGAACCTCATCGCCGTGGAGCGCTTCAAACGGCGGCTGCGGCGCGGCGACGTTTTCCCGCCGTTCCTGCAACTCTCTCTGCTGAACTCCTGCAACCTGCGCTGCCAGGGCTGCTGGGTGGACGTGGACGGCCCGCGCCATCAACTGGAACTCCCGGCGTTGAACCGACTCATCGAAGACGCAAAGCGCCAGGGCAACGCCTTCTTCGGCCTGCTGGGGGGCGAGCCGTTCCTGCATCCCGGCCTCTTCGACCTCCTGGCCGCGCACCCGGATTGCTATTTCCAGATTTTCACCAACGGCCAATCCATCACCGAGGAAGCGGCGCAACGCCTCCGCAAGCTGGGCAACGCAACCGTGCTCGTGAGCATCGAGGGCGGCAACGTCACCAGCGCCGACACCCGGCGCGGCGGCCACGAGGTGCTGGACCGCTCGTTGCGCGGCCTGGAATACTGCCTGCGCGCCCGGCTCATCACCGGCGTGGCCACGAGCCTCTGCCAGACGAACATCGACGATCTCTTGAACGAACGCTGGCTGCGGGAACTGATCGCGCGCGACGTCCACTACGTCTGGTATTACACCTACCGGCCGGTGGGTCCCCGCCACAACCCGCAACTCGCGCTGGGCCCGGAGCAAATCGCGCGCGTGCGGCGGTTCGTCGTCGAGATGAGGGCGAAGCTCCCCATCGGCATCGTCGATTGCTATTACGACCACGACGGCGTCGCCCTCTGCCCCGCCGTGACGGGCGCGAGCCACCACGTCAACCCGCGCGGCGACATCGAGCCGTGCCCGCTCATCCAGTTCGCCACCGACCGCATCGACGACCCGCGAGGGCTCTACGAAACCATTCGCTCGTCGCCCTTCCTGAGCGACTTCCGCGCCGCCGCGGCCGCCGCCACGCGCGGCTGCGTCCTGCTGGAGCGCCCCGATGTCGTCCGCGCGCTGGTGGAGAAACACCACGCCCGCGACACCACCCTGCGCGGCACGGCCCTCGCGGAACTCGACGCCATGCAGCCCCGGCCCAGCCAGGCCATGACGGGCCATGAAGTCCCCGAACGCAGTTGGATGTACCGGTTCGCCAAGAAATACTGGTTCAACGACTTCGGCGCGTACCGCAACGGCCCAAAAGACTAGTTATGGAAACCGCCGCCAAGCCTTCGCAAGCCTCCCCCTTCCCGCCCACGGCGAAGGAGCGGCGGCAGTTGCGCGACGCCGTCGAAAGCGCGGCCGACGCGCTCTCGCTGGTTCCCCCCGTGCCGCTGGAGGACCTGCGCGCGCATGCGGAGACGATCCGCGCGGCGCTGGGCTGCCCGGCGGCCTGGAGCGACAACATTCTCCTGCTCCTCAACAACGCGCTGTGGCGCGACGCCTTCGCCGCCGTCCCCTTCGAGCGCCGCCTGCTCCTGCTCCCCAAGTGCCTGCGGCCGGAAGCGTCCTGCCCCGCCGGGTTCGACGCCCTGGGCCTGCGCTGCGAACGCTGCGGCGCGTGCGCGCTGGACGGCTTGCAGGCGGAAGCGGAGCGCCTCGGCTACGCGGTCTTGATCGCGGAAGGCTCTGCCGTGGTCATGGCGCTCATCGCGGCGAAAAAGGTGGAGGCGATCCTCGGCGTCAGTTGCCTGGGCGTGCTGGAACGGGCCTTCGCCCCGATGGCGGCGGCGGCCATTCCCGGCATCGCCATCCCGCTGCTGCGCGACGGCTGCCGCGACACGGACGTGGACCTCGACGCCGTGCGCGACGCCCTGCGCCTGCGCGCCGAGCCGCGCGCGCCCCGCATCGACCTCGACGCCCTGCGCGCGGAAGTCGCCTCCTGGTTCACGCAAGAATCCCTCGACGCGCTGGCCGGACCGGCCGAGGGCCGCACGGAAGCCATCGCGCGCGAATGGCTCGCCCGGGGCGGCAACCGCTGGCGACCGCTCCTTTGCGCAAGCGCCTACCGGGCTCTCCACCACGGCGGCGGCGCGGCCGCTTTCCCCGATTCCCTGCGAAAAATCGCACTCGCGGTGGAGTGTTTTCACAAAGCCTCGCTCATCCACGACGACATCGAGGACGGCGACGCGGAGCGCTCCGGCACGCCCGCGCTGCACGCGGAGCACGGCCTCGCGGCGGCGTTGAACGCGGGCGATCTGCTCATCGGCGAAGGCTACCGGCTCCTCGCGGAATGCGGGCTCCCGGCCGAACAGCGCGCGGCCATGCTCGGCGTCGCCGCCGAGGGCCAGCGCCAGCTCTGCCGAGGCCAGGGAGAGGAGCTTCTCTGGGCGCGCAACCCGGAACCGCTGACGCAAGACCGCGTGCTGAATATCTTCCAGCAAAAGACCGCCCCGGCCTTTGAAGTGGCTCTCCACCTGGGCGCGCTGGCCGCCGGACGCGACCCGCACGCCGCGATCGCCGGGGCCTTGAGCGCCTACAGCCGCGCGCTCGGCGTGGCCTACCAGATCCAGGACGATCTCGCGGACGCCGCCCGCGACGCCGCCAAGCAACACCCCAGCCTCTTCCCGGCGCTCTCGCGCGACGAAGCGCAACGCCTCCTGGATGCCCGGAAAACCGCCGCCGTCCGCGCGCTGGCGGCGCTGGAAAATCCCGCGTTGAAGGGGCTGCTGCGGCGGATCATCGGCAAGATTTTCAACGAAACGGAGCTGACGGTATGGTGCCGGGAAGCGGAACAAAACAAAGCCTGAGCGCCCTCCTGCGCGCCTTCCTGCGCCGCCGGGGACCGCTGCGCGGCGCGTTGATCCGCACCGCCCGCCGCGCTCCGGAGCTGCTGGGGAGCGGCTCCACGGATCTCGTGCGCGCGTTTCTCCGCCGCAGCCAGACGAGCGAGGGCGGGTTCGCCGGGCGCGACGGCCTGGCGGACTTGTATTACACAGTATTCGGGATGCAAGCGGCGCTGGCCCTGGATGCCCCGCTGGCTATCGAGCCGTTGCGCGCGTATTTGCAAGGCTTTGGCGGGGGGGAGCAACTCGGGTTTGTCTCCCTTTGCTGCCTGGCGCGCGGCCGGGCGCTCCTGCGCGACGCCCACGCTCCGCTCCCCCCAACGCCCGGGCGCGAACTCGCCGCCCGCATCGCCGCGTTCCGCGCGGGCGACGGCGGATTTCATTCCACGCCAAACAGTCCCCACGGCACGGCGAGCGCGGCGTTCCTGGCGGCCGGCGCGTGGGAGGATTTGCGCCAGCGGATGCCGGACGCGAAACGCCTCGCCCAATCGGTGAAGGCGCTCGCCACCTCCGATGGCGGGTGGGCCAGCGAACGCGGCGTTCCCCTCGGCTCGACCCACGCGATCGCCGCCGCCGCGGCCGTGCCCGGCGTCCTCGCTTCCCGCGCAGATGCCGAAGCGGCGGGCCGATGGCTGCTCGCCAGGGCGCATCCGCTGGGCGGTTTCACGGCGTCGCCGCTCGCCCCGATGCCGGACTTGCTCTCCACGGCCACGGCGCTCCAGACGCTCGCCGCGCTGGGCATCCCGCTGGAGCCCGTCCGCGAGCCGTGCCTCGGCTTTCTCGATTCGCTGTGGACGAACGCCGGGGGCTTCCACGGACATTGGGAGGACGACGTGCTGGATGTGGAATACACGTTCTACGGCCTGCTCGCGCTCGGGTCCCTGGTATGATTGCGTAATCTACTCGCCCCGCAGCGCTTCCAGCAGCGGCCCGCGCAGCGCGAGGCGCGCGGCGAGCCAGCTCCACGCCAGAGCGCATCCCGCCAGGACCAGCGCCGTCGCCAGGGGACCCGCCCACGGAATGCCGTTCCCCGCCGCCGCCAGCGAAGGCAAAATGGCGACCGCCGCCGCCAGCGTGCCGATGCCAACGCCCAGCCCGACAAGCACGGCATGCTCCCAAAGCACCAGCCGCCGCAACGCGCCGGGGCCGAACCCAAGCGCCTGCAACAGCGCGAATTCCCCGCGCCGTTCCGAAACATTCCGCCACACGACAACCGCCAGACCGGCGCTCCCGAGCAGCAGCCCCAGCCCGCCCAGCGCCTGAAAGATGCCCAGGTAACTATTCTCCACCGCCAGAAAATCCGCCAGCCGCCGCGCCGCCGCGACCCGCTCCATCCCGCGTCCCCGCACGCTCTCCAGCCAGGCCAAGCCCGCGCCATGCTCCACGGAAGCCTCCAACAAAAACGCGCGCCAACCGGCCTCGGCCGGGAACCGGCGCACAAACTCGGATTCGGCGATGACGAGGCTCCCCTCCAGCACCGACGCGGGCAGAACGCCCACGATGCGCACCGGGAACGCGCCGCCCCGGCCGTCGGGGCACGAAAACACGGCCCCGGCCTCCAGGCCCAATCCCCACCGGACCGTCGCCTCGTCGCCGATCGCCGGAACCGCCCCGCCCGGCTGCGGCGCGGCGAGCAGCTTCCACCCCTCTTTCCGGTCGAGGCCGGGCGCGGCACTCTGGAACCGGAACGCCCCGCGCCGGGCAAGCGCCTCGGGCCGGACGCCGAAAAAGCCGGGCGTCTGCGCGCGGTTCAAATTCAGGCAGCTCGCATCGTCGCCTTCGCGGACACGCAGCGCCACGCCGTCAGCCTCGGGAGGCGCTTCGTACACCGGGAGCGTCGTCCGCGCAAACCAAGCGAAGCCGCCCGTGCCCGAATCCCGTTCTTGCGCATGGGAAAGAGGATCTTGCCGGAACGCGCCCGTGGCGATGGTCAGAAAAACCCCGGACGCCAGCACGGCCACCGTCGTCAGGCTGCGGCCCGGACGCCGCGCCGCCCCGCGCACCCCGATGGCTCCCACACTCCGCGCCGTCCCCGCGCCGCGCGCCAGCCGGGCCAGGAGCGCCGCGCTGCCCGCGATCCCGGCCGCGAGCAAGAGCGCGCCCGCTCCAAAAAACGCCTCCGCCGACCGCCCGCCGCCGCACAACACCGCCACGGCGGCCGCGAGCGCCAACGCGCCGCCCCAAATATTCCAGCGCCCCGCGCGCGGCGAAAGGGGCGTCTCCCGTTCCGCGCCCCGCGCGAGCAACTCCGTCGCGGGCCGCCGCACCTCCCCGCGTCCGGCCAGCGCGAGCGCCAGCATCGCCACGGCGAAGCCCGCCCCCGCGCCGAGAGCGAGCGTGAGCGGCTCCGCGTGGTAGCGGAATTCGCCATAGGGAGCCGCGCCGCGCCAAATGGTGGCCAGGCCGCGCAAAGCAAGCCGGGCATAGCCAGCCCCTGCGGCCGCCCCGGCCAGCGCGCCCAGCGCCGCGGAAGCGCCGCCCTCCGCCAGAGCCCACCGGCGCAAGCGGCGGGACTCAAACCCGAGAGCCAGCAAAATCCCCGTCTCCTCCGCCCGGGCCTCGCGGCTCAGCACAAAGAGCATCGCCATCAGCAACAACGCGGCGGCGATCAAGAAAAAGCTGAAGCCCAGGAACAGCCCGCCAAAATCCTGCGCCCCCTCGCCCGCGCGCAACGCTTCGGCGCGCACCGGCTGGAAAGACAAGCCCGCCCGCACCGGGTCGATCCGCTCCCGCAAGGCTTTTTCAACAAACCCGGCCTCCGCCGGGAACCGCAGCGACGTAAGCGCGCCAAAACGGTTCCCCCAGATCGCCTGCCCCGCCCGAAGCCCCACAAACGCCTTGGGCACGCCCCGGTAGGTCTTCCAATACGCCTCGTCCTTGGGACGGATGCGGCCCAAATCCATCGGGATGCCCGGCTCCCAATCGCGGCAATTCTCCACATCCGCAAGCCCCGGGAACGGCGGCATCCAGCTTGCGTCCAGGCGCTCCATCGGCAGCACCGCGCGCACCGTGAACCGGCTCGTTTTTTCCTCCAGCCGGCGATCCTCTCCTATTTTGTAATACTGAAGCGCAACCGAATCCCCCGGCTTCGCCCCAAGATCCTCCGCCAGCCAGGCGTTGAGCGCAATCTCTCCCTCGCCCAAGGGCGGCATGCCGCCGCCCGCTTCCGCCGCCGTGACCAGCGAATACGGCGCGGCCTTCTCTCCCAGCCGGATTTCGTTGGCCAGATACGTCAACGCCCCGCGCGCCCCCGGCACCGCTTGCCGGGCGGCCTCGGCAATCGCGGGATCCAGGAAAACCCGTTGCGAATACAGCTCGGAGCGCGCGTCATCCCCCTCGCGGGCCGCCAGCGGGCGCACATTCAGGCTCAAATCCGCCAGTTGCCACGCCCCCCGCAAAGCCGTATTCACCGCATCCGCGTCCCCGGCCGCGAGCAGGCCGTTCGCCCGGCCCGGCTGGCGCGTTTCTTTTTGCAGCGTCTCCAGCGGCAGGAAAACCGTGAGCGGCGGCGCCGGGGTTGCCCGCAAGCGGAACACCCCTCCCCGCGCCGCGTCCGCCACCGCATGCGCGCGCAAACGCAGGGCCACGGAGCCGCCCGCCGCGCCGGAAAGCGGAGCATCGCGCGAAAGCAGCGACGGCTCCTCCACCCGCACCACGAAAGGATCGCCGGGGTTGCCTCCCAGCCGCTCCGCCAGGGAGGCGTTCACCACGGCGCTGCCCGCCGGAGCCCCCGCCAGCAAATCCGGCCCGCCCCAAAGCCGCCAGAACCGCGCGTCCACGCCGACGACCTGCACATCCAGGCAAAGCGCGCTCCCGTCGGGCCGCGCCACCGTCCCGCGCAACAGCAGGACCGGCGCGGCGTCTCCCCCCGTGCGGGCGGCGATTTCCCCGGCCAGGCGCTCGCGAAAAAAACCGCCGCCTGGGGAAACCAGCGCCGCGTCCACCGCACCCAGGCGCTCCAAAGCAAGCCGCCGCAGGCTGAAGCGCACCGAATCCCCCACGCCCAGCGAGCCCGTCAAAATGGCGGCCGCAAGCAGCGCGCCCAGCGCCACACCCCAGTGCGTGCGCCGGTAAAAAACAAGACTGCGCAGCAGGTAGCGAAAGGGCGTCATGAAAGCACAAGGCGGCCCGCCTCGAAACGGCCCGTGCGGGCCATCCGGCGGGCCAGTTCGGCCGAGTGGGTGGCGACAACCAGCGTCACCCCTTCCTCGCGGTTGAGCCCCGCGAGCAAATCGCCGAGGCTTTCCGCCGAGGCGGCGTCCAGCGAGCCGGTCGGTTCATCGGCGAGCAGCAGCGCGGGCCGGTTGATCAGCGCGCGGACCACGGCGGCCCGCTGGCGTTCCCCGCCGGAAAGCTCGCCCGGCCGGTGATTTTTCCGCGCCGAGAGCCCCACGCGCTCCAGCAGCCGCGCGGCGCGTTCCGCCGCCTCCGGTCCCGGGGGCGCGGAAGGATCGGCCAGCGTGGGGAGCAGGACGTTTTCCCACACCGTGCATTGCGGCAGCAAGTGGTGAAGCTGAAAGACAAACCCGATCCGCCGGGCGCGCAGCCGGGCGATCTCGCGCGGGGCGAGCCGCTGCCAATCCGCCCCCTCCAGCAGCACCTCGCCGGAGGTGGGCCGGTCAAGCGTCCCGATGCAGTTGAGGAGCGTGCTCTTGCCGCAGCCCGAGGGCCCGAGGACCGCCAGCGACGCCCCGGCCTCCAGCGTCAGATCCACCCCGCTCAGCACATCCACGGCCGCGGCCCCCGTGCCGTAACGCTTGCAGACGGCGCGGAGTTCAAGCAGAGAAGCGGAAGCGTCCATAAAAGGAAAAGCTACGGGTGCGCGGGCGCGCTTTCAAACGCATACACGCTCCCATCCTCGGAGCCGATGACCACGAGGCCCCCGGCCACGGCGGGCGACGCGGAAACCGCCTTGCCGATTTCGTAAGCCCAGAGCTGTTTGCCGGTGGCGAGGTCCACCGCATACAACCGCCCGTCGCCGGAGCCCGTGAACACGGTCCCGCCGCAAACGGTGGGGGAACTGTCCACGGTCCCCTGCGTGGCAAACGCCCACACCAGCGCGCCGGTCTGCCGGTCCAGGCAGTAGAGCTTCTTGTCGCGGCAGCCGATCACCACGCGCGTCTCCGTCACGGCCGGGGAGGAAAAATACGGCTGCCCGCCTCCCGTAAAGCGCCAGACGATCTTCCCGGCCTCCAGGTCGGCGCAGACCACCTGGTTGCCATAGTGCCCCCCGTAGGCGAGCGCCCCCCGCACGGCGCACGACCCCGCGAGGTAGCCGCCCACGTCGATCTCCCGCAAGAGCTTGCCCTCGGCAACGCTCAAGGCGTGCACCTTGGCATCGCAACCGCCAAAGACCACGCGCCCCCCGGCGACGGCCGGTGCGCCGTTCACGTAATTGCCGCTATCGTAAGTCCAGACCGCCTTGCCCGTCGCGGCGTCCACACAGTGGACCTGGTTGTCGTAGCTCCCCGCGAGAATGCCGGTCCCGGAGGCGAGCGGCGTCCAGTTCGGCGCGCCGAGAATCTTGTCGCCGCACGCATACCGCCACTTTTCCGCGCCGGTGGCGGCGTCGAAAGCCACCAAATTCCCGTCGCTGGAGCCGACGTAAACCGCGCCGCCGCAAACGAGCGGGGAGGACTCGATACTCTCCCCCGCGTGCGCGGTCCAGACCGGCGCGCCGGTGGCAAGATCCAGGGCGCGGAGCGTCCCGTCACCGGAGGCGGCGTACACCCGCCCGCCCGCGATGGCCGCCGAAGCCTTCACCGGGCCGCCCACCGCCGCCGTCCAGCGCAGCTTGAGCGGCAACGTCAAATTTCCCCGCGCCACCCCGCAAAGATCCTGGCCGCCCCGGAACATCGGCCAATCGGCGGACCCCGGGGAAGACGCCGGTTCGGCCGCCGCCGCTTGCCAGGCCAGCGCCGCGCAGAGGCCCAGGCCGCACAGGAAAGAGAGCGGATTCTTCAAGGGTTGGGAGCGGAAAGGTCAAACACCACGGCCTCGCCGCCGTTGTTGCGGCAAAAGAGTTTCCCATCGGCCAGGACGGGAGCGACCCACGATTTCTTGGGCAGCGCCCCCTCCACGCGGGCAAGCTCCTTGTAGGCCTCCGGCGCGGCTTCGGCCACGACGACCGCCCCGCTTTCCGCCTGGATGAGCAGCTTCCCGTTCGCGAGAATCAGCGCGCCCAGGCCAAGGCCCTCCTGCCGCCATTTCACCTCGCCGGTGGCAAAGTCCAGGCACGTCAGCGTGCCCTCGTCGAACCCATACAGGCATCCCCGCCACAAAACGGAGCTATTCATCCGGTTGCGCAGGCTCTTGTTCTCCCACACCGGCTTGGGCTCCGGCGCATCCAGAGGCAACAGCGCCGCCCCGTGGTTGTAGCCGGAGGAAATCAGCAGCTTGCCCTCGGACACGATCGGCGTGACGGCGTTGATGCCCCAGTCCGTCTTCCACGGGAAGCGGAGCACTTCCTTGCCGTCGGCGGCCTCGCGCACCACCAGGCCGAAGCCGTTAAAAAACGCCACGCGCTGCTTGCCGTCCTGTTGGAAAGCATAGGGGGAACTGTAGGCCTGGGGATCGTCGCCCGCCTGCCAGAGCACCGCCCCCGTCGCCTTGTCAAACGCCACGGCGGAAGCCCCCTTGGCTCCCACGTCCACGATCAGCATCCCGCCCAGCACCAGGGGCGAACCGGCGTAGCCCCAGCTCGCCACCTTGGCCCCGAAATCGCGCGGCAAATCCTTCGACCACACCACGGCCCCCGTCGCCTTATCCAGGCAGAACAACTGCCCCTGCCGGCCCAGCGCATACACCCTGTCGCCGTCCACGGTGGGCGTGGAACACTGGCCGCCATCGAACATTTTCGGGTCCAGCACGGAGGGGAACGCATACCTCCAGACCGGCTCTCCGGTGCGGGCGTCCAGGCAGAAAACCGACCCCTCGTCCTTCGCGTTGCCCATGGTAAAGACGCGGTTGCCCACCACGGCGAACGACGAGCACCCCGCGCCGAAATGCGCCTTCCAAAGCACCTTGGGCCCCGAGGCGGGCCAGGCGGCCGTCCAGCCCGTTTCCGGGGAAATGCCGTCACGCCCCGGACCGCGCCACTGGGGCCAATCGGCGGCCCGCGCGGCATCCGCGCATAAAATCAGGCAAGCGGCAAGCCCGGCGCCGGTTTGCAGGAAAGATTTTTGGGTAAAGAAGGAAAAAGAAGGCATAGGATGAGAACAGGTTGGCCCAAACAAAAAGCAAGGATGCACCCCGGCATCCGCCGGATTTTCCAAGGAATGCTCATAGAGAAACCGGGGGCATTTGTCAAACGCGAGCCCCCTTCTTCTTCCTTTCCCGACCCGGCATGATCCTGTTACGCTTCGCGGCACCCGATGAAAGACGTCTACACGCTCGAAGATTTGCGGCATTGGGATGCCGCCACCGCCGGAGAAGAACCGCCCATCCGGCTCTCGGTGTTCGGCGACCCCGTGGCCCACTCGCTTTCGCCCCAGATGCACAACGCGGCGCTCGCCGCCTGCGGCATCCCGGCCCGCTATTGCCGCCTGCACATCCGGCCCGAAGAACTGGGCGAAGCCCTCCGGCTCCTGCCGAAAGCCGGTTTCCTCGGGACCAACATCACCATTCCCCACAAAGCCGCCACACTGGGCCTGCTGGACGCCGTGGACGACCACGCCCGCAAAATCGGCGTCGTCAACACCGTCGTCGTCGAAGGGGAGCGGCTCCTCGGGTTCAACACCGACGGCCCGGGACTGCTGCGGGCCATCCGGGCGGAATTCGGCGTCGATCTGCGCGACCTGCGCGTGATGGTGCTGGGCGCGGGCGGCGGCGCGGGCCGGGCCATTGCCGCCCAGTGCGCCCTGGAGAACTGCGAACGGCTCGTGCTGGTGAACCGTACCTTTGAAAAAGCGCAGCGCCTCGCGGCCGAACTGGAGCCGTATTTCAAAGGCCCGCGCGTCTTCGGCCCGGCGCGGCGGCTGGAAGCCGTCCCGTGGGAAGAGCCCGTCCTCGCGGCGCAACTGGCCAACACGGATCTCGTCATCAACGCCACCTCGTGCGGCATGAAGCGGACAGACCCCTCCGTGCTCCCCTCCTCCCTCCTCCGGGCCAGCCTGATGGTCTACGACACGATCTACACCGCGCAGCTCACGCCGCTGCTCATCGACGCGCAATCCGCCGGGGCGCGCGTGGCCAACGGGGCCTCGATGCTCCTCTACCAGGGCGTGCTCTCGTTCGAGATCTGGTTCAACCGCCCCGCGCCCGTGGAAGTCATGCGCGCGGCGATGGAGCGGCCGAGCTGACCTTTTCCGCAAGATTGGCAACTCCAAAAAAGACGAGCGCCTTGCCGGATTTTTTCATTTCCAGAAAACCCTGTTTTTGAAGGCCGAGAAGATCGTTGCGTGCCGTATCGTAAGCCACGCCGTGGCTCAGCCGGTGCCCCTCGATGGTGTAACGCGCGTGCGGATGCCGCAAAGCGTGCCCGATCAGCGCCTCCTGGCGGTGGTTGAGAGCGGTAACGCTCCGAAGCAGGGACTCCGTTTCCCGAAGCTCCCGCGTCCGGCGGTTGATGTAAGCATGCAAGTCCGCGATGGCCCGCCGGATGACGTCCGCTTGATGCATGATGAAATAGGTCAGGTCGTTGCCGTCCGTTTCCGTGTAGAGGAAAGACTGCGCGTATTTCGCGGGGGACTGGACGAGAATGGAGGAGATGGAAATAAACTCAAAAAGCCAATAGCCGTGGTGTAACATCGACCAATAGAAAAGAGCCCGGGCGGTTCTTCCATTGCCATCCACAAACGGATGATCGTAAGCCAGCCAGAAGTGGAGGATGATCGCCCGGATCGCCGGGTGCACGAAGAAATCCGGCGTCCGGCCATTGGCAAAATCGCACATCGCATCCATACGCCCCGGCAGCTCCGGCGCGGGAGGGGGATTGTGAAAGACTTCCCCGTAGGCATCCTCCACCGCGACCGTTTCGCCCGCATTCCGATACCGTCCCGCCGCCGACGCGTTATCGAGGGCTTTTTCGGTCACGATCCGATGAATCTCGAAAACCAAATCCCGGGTAAGCGGCTGCTCCCGGATTTCCATGATCCTCCGCATGGTGGCGAAATTATTCCGGATCATCCGCTCGCTTTTGTCTCGCGGCTCCCGCCCCGTACGGATCATCTCCTTGGCCACTTCCCGAGTCGTCACCGCCCCCTCCAACTGGCTGGACGTAATCGCTTCCTGCATAAGCGACTGGACAACATATTGATCCCGCGTCTGGGCGTTGGTAATCGGCTCGGCAACACCGATGGCCCCGCCCCCGCCCATGTCGATCTCATGCAATTGCCGCGCCACCTCGTCGGGCACTCCGTAAACGAACGTCATCCCCTTTTTGTCGAGAAGGGGAATGTGTTTCAACGCGCTTCCGCGCTTGAATTTGATGGCCGTCCAAAGCTCTTCCGGAGTCCATCCCTCCGGCATGGGCAAGCGGCGGAGTTTATCCCAATGAAGATACTCGCCCGGGGTGCCCACGGGCGGGGGAGCGCCAAGAAGTTTATCGGTGGCCCCCTCCGCCGCCATCTTGAGTAAAAGCTGGATATGATCCGGCGGTGTTTGAGGAATCTTCATGGAGGTCCTACCAATTGCTACCAAAATTAAACGAATTGGTAATAAACTCAACTACCAATTCCGAACGAATCGGTAGAAACTGGTAGAAAGCCGCCCTTAGGGCTTATTCCTCCGGCTTCGGCTCGCGGGAAAGAATTTCCACCAGCACTTCCCGAGGGCTTTTACCCTGGGTAAGCAGGCCGTAAACGGCGTCGATGATGGGCGTCTCGACCCCGTGTTTGCGGGCGCATTCGTAGGCGCTCAACGTGGTGGGCACGCCTTCGGCCACCATTTGCATCGATTCGGCGATCTGCGCGGGCGTCTCGCCCTTGCCGATCCGTTCGCCCACGGCCCGGTTGCGGCTGTGCCGGGAGAAACACGTCACCATCAGGTCGCCGATGCCGCTCAGGCCCCGGAAGGTGGCTTTGCGGCCGCCGAGAGCCGTCCCGAGCCGGATCAGCTCGACCAGCGAACGGGTGACGAGCGCCGCCTTGCTGTTGTCGCCAAAGCCGAGGCCGTCGCTGACGCCCGCCGCGATGGCAAATATGTTCTTTAACGCCCCGCCCAGCTCGATGCCCGCCACATCGGTGCTGGTGTAAACGCGGAAGGTCTGGCTGTTGAGGGCGCGCTGCACTTCCGCCCCGAGCGCGGCGTCCTCGCACCCCAGCACGACGGCCGTGGGCATGGCCAGCGCCACTTCCTCCGCGTGGCTGGGGCCGGAAAGAACGGCGATGGCGTTCGCGGGAAGGGCTTCGCGCAAAATCTCGCTCATCCGCAGCCCGCTCCCCTGCTCGATCCCCTTGGTAAAGGAAACCAGGGGGGCGCGCGCGCCCGCCTCGGCCAGCCGCCCGGCCACGCCGCGCATCCCCTTGGAGGGGGGGACGACGAGGATCAACTCCGCGCCGTCCACGGCTTGCGCCATATCGGCGGTGGGGGCCACGGCGTCGTGCAGCCGCACGCCGGGCAGAAACGGCGTGTTCACGCGGGTGGTGCGCAGCATTTCGACAAGCTGCGGTTCATATCCCCAGAGGGCGACGGGGCGGCCCTTGGAGGCCATGAGATTGGCGAGGGCGGTTCCCCACCCTCCGGCTCCGATAACGGCGACGCGGTTCATTTTTTCCTTTCGAATCGGCTTTCAGTGCCTGCCAGGAGGCGCTGGATATTGCTCCGGTGACGCCAAATGGCGATCAGCGAGAGGATGAGCGTAAACCAAAAGAGCGCGCCCACTTCCCGGTAGAGCGCCCACGAGGTGATGGGCAGGGAGACGGCGGCGATGAGAGAGGCGAGCGAGACATAGCGCGTCACTTTGAAGGCGATGCCCCAGAGGGTCAGCCCGATGACGGCCACCCAAGGCGTCAAGCCGATCAGGATGCCCGCCCCGACGGCCACGCCCTTGCCCCCCTTGAACCCGAGCCAGACAGGGAAGCAATGCCCGAGAAAACAGCCAAACCCGGCCCACATGCCCGGCGGAATGCCCAGTTCCGTCAGCAGCCCCGCGCCCCCCGAAGGGAAGAGCAGCATGGCCAGCCGCACCGCGAGGATGCCTTTGAGCACGTCCAGGGCGAAAACCAGCACGCCCCACTTCCGGCCCAGCGTGCGGACGACATTGGTCGCGCCGATGTTCCCGCTGCCGTGCTGGCGGATGTTGATACCCCGGCATTTGCCGACCACGAATCCCGAGGGGAAGGACCCCAGCAGGTAGCCGGTGAGCACGGAGAGGAATAGGGGCAACATGATGGGATGGATTCTCTTCGCGCCGAAGGCGGCGCGGCAAGCAAATTACAGCGGGCGGCAATGGGGGGTTATTCCAGCCGGATGGCGGCGGAATGGCCGTGGGCATCGAGCCCCTCGACGGCGGCGAACGTCTCGATGATGGGCAGCGAGGCGCGCAGCGAGGCGGCGTCGAACCGGACGAGGCTGGTGCGGCGCTGGAACTGGTCGACCGTCAGACCCGGGAACGATTTCCCCGCGCCGCCGGTGGGCAGCTCGTGCGAGGGCCCGGCCACGAAGTCGCCGCCCACGACGGGCGAATACCCGCCCAGGAAGATCGCGCCGGAAGTGCGCAGCCGCGCGGCGATGGCGTCGTCCTGCCTGGTAACGACAGAGGCATGCTCCGGGGCGAAGCCGTTGCAGAGGGCCACGGCGTCATCGAGCTTCTCGACCAGCACCAGGTAGGTGCAGGTGTCGAGGACTTCCCGGATGTGCACGCCCCGGGTCAGCCGGGCGGCCTGGGCGTCCACCTCGCGCTCCACGGCGGCGAGCAGCTCGGCGCTATCGGTGGCCAGGACGACCATGCTGTTGTGGCCGTGCTCGGCCTGCGCCAGAAGGTCGGAGGCGACCCACGCCGGGGTGGCGGAGGCGTCGGCAATGACGAAGATTTCGCTGGGCCCGGGGAGCAGATCCACGGCCACGCGCCCGAAGACTTGCCGCTTGGCTTCGACAACGTAGGCGTTGCCGGGGCCGTAGATCTTGGCGACGGGGCGGATCGATTCCGTCCCAAAAGCCAGCGCGGCGACGGCTTGCGCGCCGCCGACTTTGTAAATCTCCGTGGCTCCGGCGTATTGCAGGGCGAAGAGGAGAGCGTCGTTGACGGTGCCATCGGGACCGGCGGGCGTGGCGACGACGATTTCGGGCACTCCGGCGACGGCGGCCAGGGTGCATGTCATGACGGAAGTGGAAACCAGCGGCGCGGTGCCGCCGGGAACGTAGATGCCGACGCGCTGGAACGGGTCGAAGCGCTCGCCCACTTCCACGCCCTGCGCGTTCCGGCCCGACCAATCGACGCGGCGGCTCTTTTGGGCGAAGTCGCGGACGTTCGCGTGCGAGGCGGCGATGGCATCGCGCGTTGCCGGGGCCACGCGGGCGACGGCGGCGGCCAGCTCCCCGGCGCTCACGCGGACGGTCGCGGCGGTCAACCGCGGGCCGCCGAATTTTTGGGTCAGCTCAAAGAGAGCGGTATCCCCCTCCCGCCGGATACGGCCGACGATGTCCGCCACGGTGGCATGGACTTCCGCGCTCGGTTCCGCGTGGCGGTCGAGAAAACGGATGGCGTCGGAAAAATCGGGATCGGAGAATCGCAGGGTGCGCATGAGGGGGTCGAATTTACGGGGCGAGCGCCGGGGCCGTCAAGCCGTTGCGCGAGGGGGAGGCCGCGGGCGGCGGACTTTGCCAAAAGAATACGGCCTCCGCAGCCGCGTGTTCTTGCTCATCGCGGCGCGAAAGGCGAGGATGCCCCGATGAACGATTCGGCGCTTTCCCGGTTTCTCACGCGGTTCCAGGCCAGCCTGCACGACGGCTCCTTCGTCAAACTGACGCTGGGCCGCCCCGCCGCGCCCGCGAGCC
>JAQTMF010000036.1 GCA_028714515.1 Chthoniobacteraceae bacterium
GGGCGGGGGAGATCGTGCAGACTTCGCAGCTTTTCGCCCGCACGGCGGCGCGGATCGACCCGCTGTGGATCGTGGAACTTGGGAGCCACCTTTGCAAGTTCAGCTATGTGCACCCGCAATGGAGCGCCAAGGCCGGGCGCGTGCTTGTCTGGGAGCGGGTCTTGTTGCACGGCCTGGAGGTCGCGCGGCGGCAGGTGGATTACGGGCGCATCGAACCGGCGGCGGCCACGGAGATTTTCATCCGCGGGGCGCTGGTGGCCGGGGAAGTCCGCGTGACCCAACGGTTTTTTGCGGAAAACCAGGCGTTGCGCGACCGCGTGGAGGCCGCGCTCACCAAGGTCCGCAACCGCCATGTCCTGGACCTGGACGAGGCGTTCTTCCGCTTCTACGCGGCGCGGATCACGGGCGTCTCCTCCGTGCACGACTTGAACCGGCTGGTGCGCGCGCGCATCACCGGGGAGCCAAACTTCCTCTGCGCCACGGAGGAGGACCTCCTGGATACGGAGTCGCTCGCCTACGACCGCGAGGCTTTCCCGGACCAGGTGTCGCTGGGCAACAGCGTGCTTCCCCTCTCCTACGCCTACAACCCGGGGGCCGAGGAAGACGGCGTGACGGTGCGCATCCCGCTGCCCCTGGCGGAACGGCTGACCCCGGCGGAACTGCAATGGATGGTGCCCGGCCTGCGCGAGGAGCAGATCGGCGAGTTGCTCCGTTCGCTTCCCAAGAGCCTCCGCAAACAGCTTCAACCGCTGGAGCCGAAGGTGGCGGAACTCGTCGCGGGGTTCCGTCCGACCGGGCGCGATCTATTCGCCGCGCTGGCGGCGTGGATCGCCCAAAAATATGGCGTCGCGATCCAGCCCGGAGACTGGAAGCCGCTCCCCGATTACCTGCGGCCCCGCGTGGAGGTGGTGGACCGCCAGAACAGGACCGTCGCCGTGGGGCGCGATCTGCCGGAAGTCCACGCGGCGCTCGATGGCAAGAAAGTGCAATCGGGCGCGTGGGAACGGGCGGCGCGGCGCTGGGAAAAACCGGCGCTCACGGCATGGTCGTTCGGCGATCTGCCGCAATCCGTGGAGGTGGAACACATCGGCGGCGCGCCGTTGCTTGGCTGGCCGGGCCTTGCGTTGCGGGAGGAGGGCGGACGCCAGGAGGTCGATTTGAAGCTCTTCCGCAAACAGGAGGAAGCCGCGGCCGCTTCGCCCGACGGGGTCCGGCGGCTGGCGGAACTGGCGCTCGCGCGCGATCTCGCCTGGCTGCAAAAGGAACTCGGCGGGCTGGCGCGGCGCTTCGGCGCGGCTCCCGCGCCCGGGACGCCGCAGCGGGCCGTCGCCTTCGGGGACGCCCTGGCCCAGTTGAGCGCGCGGCTCAGCGCCCCCCCGCCGCAAAAGGGAAAGCCCGTCTCTTCCACCGGCGGCGCGCTGCTGGCGGAGAGCGCCTACCGGCACATCGCCGCCCACGCCTTCCGGCTGGAGCCGCTCTTCCCGCTCACGCAAGCCCGCTTCGACGCCCTGCTTTCCACCGCCCGGCGCGATCTTCCGCTGCTGGCGCGGCGCGTCGGCGACCTGGCCGGGCAGATTCTCACGCTACGCCAGACGATCCTCGCCTCCGGCAAACGCTACCCCGGCCTGGAGGCCGACGTGGAACGGCTTGTCCCGGCGGATTTCCTGGACCAAACGCCGCACGCGCAATTGCACCATCTCCCCCGCTACCTGCGGGCCGTCCAGCTCCGGGCCGAGCGCGCCGCGATCAGCCCGCTGGCGCAAAGCCGCGACGCGCAAAAGGCGCAATCGCTCGCGCCGTTCCTGCCCGGCGGGGAGGTGGAGAAAACGATCCCGGCCGCGAACCGCGAGGCGTACCGCTGGCTTTTGGAGGAATTCCGGGTGAGCCTCTTCGCCCAGGATCTCGGCACGGCGCAACCGGCTTCCGCCCAACGGCTGCGGGCGCTGGGCGGGGAATAAATGCGGGGTGCAGTTAAATGAGGTGTGTGAAAACAGGAGGAATTAGGAAGCCAGGAAAGGAAGCCGAGTTTCTTTTCTGAGAGGGGATACAAAAGCGCGATGCTCACGGCATTCTCCTCCTCCGCCTTTATCCTGGCTTCCTAATTTTCTGAATTCGTGAACACGAACTAAAACTCACACCACCTTTATTCGCACCCATAAGCGCGCGGCCCCGGCTTTTCCGGTTGCCATTTTCTCTCCGCCCTGCAACCTTGCCCGCGCATGCAAACGATCCCGCTCGCCCAACTCCAGGAACTTTTCGCCGAACTGCGCCAGCAAAACCAAGGCGCCATCGACACGGAACAGCCGTGGAGTTACTATTTTTCCGCACCCACCACCGAAGCCCTGGATGCGCTCTCCAACGCGCTGGATAGCTACCATTTCGACGGCGACGAGATCGACGAAGACGAGGATCGCTTTTTCCTGGAACTGACCCGGGTCGAGACGCACACGCCGGAATCTCTCTTCGCGCTCAACGCGGAGCTGGAGGCGGCGGCCGCGCGGTTCGAAGGCGTGGTGTATGAGGGGATGAACATCCAGACCGGCGACGAGGACGGCTGCTGCTGCGGGGGCGACGGGTGTGGGGAATGCGGCGACGAAGATTCGGAAGAAGAGCATGAGTGCTGCGGCGGCCACGGCCACGAAGAAGGCGGCTGCTGCGGCGGCCACGGGCATGGCAAGGAAGGCGGCTGCTGTGGCAAGCATTACCACTCCGCCGACGATCCGATTGAAAACCCGGAACTGCTCACGGCCATCGGAGCGCTTTCCAACGACCGCTCGGAAGCCGCCCAAAGAGCCCTCACGCTGGCCCTGCAACGCGGCCTCTACCTGGTCCCCGCGTTGGCGGGCCGCCCGGGCGAGGAACCCGCGGACGACGACGCGGTGCAAATTCTCGTCTGCACGGACGAGAACAACGACGAATATTTGCCTCTTTTCACCGACGAAGCCGCGCTCAAGGCGTGGACCCAGGAGGCTGTCTCGGCCATGGTCATGACCGCGCCGGAAGCATGGGATTTCATTCTCGCCCAGCCGGAGTGCGCGGGCGGCGTCATCAACCCGGCCAGCGCGGGCTTGCCGCTCAACCGGGAGATGGTGGGAATGCTCAAGAAGATGCTCGGCGGCGAGTAGAAGACGCGGGGACGCGGCAAAGCTCCCCGCCTTTTCTTTCCGTTTGCGGCGGAGGGCCTAATCGCTCTCCCGGCCCGCGGTGAACGCTTTGGCGATGAAGTCGCCCGCTCCGTAGTATTCCTTCGTGCCGGTGGCGAAGAGAAGCGGCTGGAGCTTGCGCATGTCCACGTCGCCCTGGGGCGTCAGGATGGCCGGGTTGGCTTTCACGTCGGCGACTTCGCCCACAAACATCGTGTGGAGCCCCAGTTCGATGGCCTGGAGGAGACGGCACTCCAAGATCAGCGGAAATTCGGCAACGTAGGGGGCGTCAACCAGGTCGCTGCGCTGGGCGGTTAACCCGGAGGCCGCGAATTTGTCGGTGTCGCGCCCGGAGGCGAGGCCGAAGTAATCGGCCTGGCGGACGAAGTTCACCGACGGGATGCTTAGGGTGAACGCCTTGCGCGCCATCAGGTTGTGGTAGCTGTAGGTGGCTTTGCGCAGGGAGACGTTGACGCAGGGCGGCTGCGAACAGCAAATGCCGCCCCACGAGGCGGTCATGACGTTCGGTTTGCCGTCGGCGTCATAGGTTCCGACCACCAATACTGGCGTGGGGTAAAGGAGAAGTTTGGGTCCGAGGGAGGTTTTCATGAGAAGGTGCTTCCTTGCCCGGGAGCCAGCCCGGGTGATTTACAACAGGTCGTCCGCTATCACGCTGGTTTGCGCGCGCGAGGCCAGGAGACGGGCCTGGGCCACCACCGCTTCCGGGGCATCGTTGAAACGATAGCCGTGGCAGTTGGGGCAGGTGGCCACCCGGGCGGCGACAATGGAGTCACACCCCTCGCACACCTTGAATGCGGTGGGCTGGGCGATGATGATCTCGGCTTTGCGCGCGCGCTCCTGGAGATGGCTGTCTTCCGGCATGGCGACGTTCAGTTTCACGCGATACGCGCCAAAAGCAAGACTGATTCTTCGGCGGCGCCCCCTCGGGGTCTCCTTATTTTTCCGCCTTGTCCTCGCGCGGTTCGCGGAACGCCTGCCAGAGGAAGAGGGCGGCGGCGCAAAAGATGCACGAGTCGGCGACGTTGAAGGCGGGCCACGGATTCGGGAAGATTGCCAGGGGTACGTGCAGGTTGAAGAGGAGGAAATCGACCACGGAGCCGTGCAGGATGCGGTCGGTCAGGTTGCCGAGGATCCCGGCGAGCAGCATCGCCCAGCCGACGCGGCTGAGGGGATCGCGGAATTTCCCGAGCCACCCCAGCACGGCCAGGACCACGAGGGCCACGGTGGAAAGCCCGATGAAGAAGCCGTTGGAGTCGCTCAACATGCTGAAGGCCGCGCCGGTGTTGCGCCAGTGGACCAGGGAAAAGAAGCCGGGGATGACCGTCACGATGGCTTGGTCCACCTCCAGATGGGTCAGGACGGCCCACTTGGTCGCCTGGTCGAGGAGATACAGCGGGAGCGTGACGCCGGCGAACAGCAGCCCCAAAGAGCGCGCCGCGCTTTTCTCGTCTTCTCCTGGCTTCCTGGGTTCCAAATTCATCCTTTTTGCCCCTTTGCGTGAGTTTCGTTCCGGCTATCCCACGACTTCCGCACAACGGTCGCACAGCTCGGGATGGGCCGCGTTGGAGCCGACCTCGGGCCGATGCCGCCAGCAGCGGCCGCACTTGGCGGCGGGCGTGCGCACGAGCGTGGCTTTCGTTTCGGCCCCGGCTTCGAGCTTCAGGCTGCTCAGGATGAAGAACTCTTCCAGCTCGGCTTCGCGCCCTTGCAGTTCGGCCAGGAGCGCGGCGTCGGCGATTTGCAGCGTCACGGCGGCTTCGAGGGCGTTGCCGATGAGCTTGGCCTTCCTGGCGGGTTCGACGGCTTGGGCGATCACGCCGCGCAGGGCGAGGAGGCTCTCGAAACGGGCTTCCAGCGCCACGTCGGCCAGGGTGGCGTCGGCTTCGGGGAAGGCTTGCAGATGGATGTCGCCGGCCGCGTGGCCCGCGAATTCCCAGGCTTCGTCGGCGGTGAAGGCGAGGATGGGCGCGAGCAGGCGGGTGAGCGCCTGGAAGACGGCGTGCAGGACGGTCTGCGTGGCGCGGCGGCGCGGGGAAGCGGCGGCGTCGCAATACATCCGGTCTTTGGTGATGTCGATGTAGAGCGCGCTCAGATCGACGGCGCAGAACTGGTTCAACGTCTGGAAGACGCGGCGGAATTCGTAGGCGTCGTAGGCCTCGCGGGAGGTGGCGATGACGTTCTGGAGCCGGGACATGACCCAGCGGTCCACAAGCGTCCACGCCTCGCGCGGGGCGGCGTCTTTCGCGGGGTCGAAGCCGTGCAGGTTGGCCAGCAGGATGCGCAGGGTGTTGCGGAAGAGCCGGTAGGCTTCGCCGAGGCGCGTGAAGGCTTCCTCGGAGAACGGCACTTCGTCGGTGAACTGCACGCTGGAAACCCAGAGGCGCACGATGTCGGCGCCGTATTTGCCGACGAAATGCCCGGCGTCCATCGGCTTCTGGTAGCTGCTCGACTTGGAGATCTTTTTGCCGTCCTTGTCCACGACGAAGCCGTGGGTGATGACGGTCTTATATGGGGCCCGGCCGTGCATGGCGACGCTGGTCATCAGCGACGACTGGAACCAGCCGCGGTGCTGGTCGGTGGCCTCCAGGTAGATGTCGGCGGGGAACCGGAGTTCCGGGCGCTTCTTGACGACGGCGGTGTGGGAGAC
Source organism: Chthoniobacteraceae bacterium (assembly GCA_028714515.1). Classification (GTDB taxonomy): domain Bacteria; phylum Verrucomicrobiota; class Verrucomicrobiia; order Chthoniobacterales; family Chthoniobacteraceae; genus UBA695. The sequence continues at coordinate 5,812 of JAQTMF010000036.1, forward strand.
GCCGGAGTCGATCCAGACGTCCAGCGTGTCGTTGCGGCGGGTGGTCCCGGCGGGAAGGCCGAGCGTTTGCGCCCACCAGGCGTCGTCTTTCTCAAACCAGAGATTCGTGCCGTGCTGCCCCACCAGGTCGGCGACGTTGCGGGCGGCGGCGGGATCTAGGACAGGCGGCCCCTCGACCGCGCTGTATAAGACGGGCAGCGGCACGCCCCAGCAACGGTGGCGCGAGATGCACCAGTCGGGCCGGGCCTCGACGGTTCCGTAGATGCGGTTGCGGCCCCAGTGGGGGATCCAGTTCACGGCGTCGATCTCGGCGAGCGCCTGCTGGCGCAGGGCGTCGATGCGGATGAAAAACTGCTCCACCGCGCGGAAGACGACGGGGGTCTTGGACCGCCAACAATGGGGGTAGGAGTGCGTGTAGGGCTGTTCGCCCAGGAGCGCGCCGCAGCCGCGCAGATGCTCCACCACGACGGGGTTGGCGTCGAAAACGTATTTGCCGGTCCACGCGGGAACCCCGGCGTCGGCGGTCAGGCAGCCGTGCTCGTCCACGGGCGAGAGAACGGGCAGCCCATATTTGACGCCCACGATGTAGTCGTCCGTGCCGTGGCCCGGGGCGATGTGGACCGCGCCGGTGCCGGTGTCGAGGGTCACGAAGTCGGCGAGGATGACGGAGGAAAGACGGTCCAGGAACGGGTGGCGCGCTTTCGTGCCTTCCAATTCCGTGCCGGTGAAGGATTGCGCGGCGGGGTCTTCCCCCTCCACGGGCTGCCAGCCGGTGACTTCGGAAAATTGCGCGGCGAGGCCCTCGGCCACGACGAACACTTCGCGCCGCCCGCTGGCGGCATGGGTGAACGTCCGGGCGACGTAGCTAAAGCGCGGGTGAACGGCGATGGCGACGTTGGCCGGGAGCGTCCACGGGGTGGTGGTCCAGATGACCATGCTCGCTTTGCCCGCCAGCGGGCCGGAGGCGATCTCGAACTTTACGAAAATGGCGGGGTCCGTCCGGTCGGCATACTCCACTTCGGCCTCGGCCAGGGCGGTCTGCGCGCCGGTGCTCCAGTAGACCGGCTTCTTGCTCTGGTAGACGTAGCCTTTCTCCACGAACGTGGCGAAGGCCCGGATGATCTCGCATTCGTAGCCGGGCTCCAGGGTCAGATACGGGTGTTCCCAATCGCCAAAGACGCCGAGGCGGCGGAACTGGCCGCGCTGGATGTCGATGTATTTGCGGGCGTAGGCTTCGGATTTCTGGCGGATTTCCAGCGGCGAGAGCCCCCGGCTTTCCTTCACCACCTTGAACTCGATGGGCAGCCCGTGGCAGTCCCAGCCGGGAACGAACGGGGCGCGGTAGCCGAGCATCGTCTTGGATTTGACGATCAGATCCTTGAGCACTTTGTTGAGCGCGGTGCCCATGTGGACATCGCCGTTGGCGAAGGGCGGGCCGTCGTGCAGGACAAAGAGCGGGGCGTCCTTGCGGGCGTCCTGGATGCGGGTGTAGAGCGCCTCCTTCTCCCATTGCGCCAGCCGCGCGGGCTCGCGGGCAATCAGATCGGCCTTCATGGGGAAGTCCGTTTTGGGAAGGTTCAGCGTGTCTTTGTAGTTCGTGCTCATCGGATCGGAAAGGAAGGGGAACCTATCAGCCCCGGAAGGGAGGGTCAACAAAGGAGGACTGAAGAAAGAAGCGCGGACACAGGGAAAAGGGCCCTGCCCCGTACAACAAGTGGGACGGGCTCCCCCGAGGTTCGTGATTAGTTTTTATATTTCGCTGAATTTCTGCATCTTATGACATTTTCTTTTATTCTTGTGTATACCTCCGTGTATACCTAAAGTGCCGGGCATGAGCAAAAACCCCAAGCACGAAGTGCCAAAACAGACACGGGATATGCTGGAGAAAATCGCATCTATTCCGTGTCTCTACCGGCACTCACTCAACCGCAATTACTACGGCATCAAGAAGCACGCTGGTAAGATCGTGAAGAGGGCGTTCAAGAATGCCGCTGGTGAACCCATTACCAGCCTACAGGAAGCCAAGGTAGCTCTAGCCGGATGGATAGCCTCACTTGGTAAAAAGCCCCGCACTCTTGAAGGGTTATACTCTAAAGAAATGGCAACCCAATTCCCTATTGGCTCCTTTGCCTCTTTAATTGCAAGAGAGGGTATTTTTGATGCTGAGACAGGTGAAAATATGCTTCGTGGTATATTAAATAACTACTTTGATGGTTTAACACCTGAGCAAGCCAAAGCCGAAGGAATAGACTTAAGCCCCCTGCTTGTTAGCGAAGAGGATAGAGCTAAAGCCAAGCAGGAAGCAGCTAAATGCCAAACGCCTACGCTGGCAGAATGTTTTGAGCAATTCATCGAAATGAAGGCTAATAAAAAGGAAGCTACGTTAGCAAAGTACAAAAAATTCAAAAAAGCCTTTGAGTTGAATAATGGAAAGCCTTTATTGTTAACTCCTATAGGCTTAATTACTACGGATGATCTCTCTAAATTCTACGTGGCTTTTGCCAAGGGTAAAAAGCCTAGATATTTCAACACGTTTTCTATTGTCGTTAATCAAGTCTTTGAAATGGCTAGGGTAAATAAAGGCTACATTGAGAAAAACCCGTTGGACGTAATGAATAAAGATATTAAACGGCTTAAAGTATCTACAGCACGCGATAATGTTCCCACTATTGAGCAATGTGAGGCTATCGTTAAAACAATCAGGGAAAAGCATTCAAAGCCAAAAGATCAAACGGCGGATATGACGGCTTTCTTGCATCTTGCGGCATTAGGTGAAGCAGAAGCTATTTCTTTGCAATGGCGAGATATAGACTTTGAGAAAGAAATAATTCGTGTCACCCGTATTAAAACATCCTTCCCGTTTGATGTTCCCATGTATCCGCATTTGAAGCCTTTCCTTGTAGAACTTGCGGCTAAATATCCCAATAGAAAGCCGGAGGATAGTGTATTTCAACTTAAAAGCGTTAAGAAGCCAATTTATGCGGCTTGTAAACGGCTTAAATATTCCACCTATAGCCCTAGGGATTTGCGCAAAGCTCGTATTACGTGGTTTCTTAGAAAGAACGTAGCTGTTGAACAGATTGCAAAATGGCAAGGGCACCGGGATAAGTGCCGATGAAATTACCGCAATACAAAACCAACTTCAAATTTATCGCTGGGTCTATTCTGCTGGTTTAACGCCATTCCCATCGTCTACACCAACACCTTCTCCTACCCCTCGCCCCCATTAATTGTTCTCTTTCTATGAACCGAATCCGTTATTTTACTCTCATTATATCGATTGTATTGTATCTGTCTCAAAAGGCTGCATTTGCCGAAGAAAATGCCCAGCCGATAGCTGCCGCCTCTGCGACACCATCGACCTCCGATTCCTCAAAAAACGTATCAGAAAAAGATATGGAAGCTGCGCGCGAGGAAGCGAAAAGAAAAGTAGAGGCGCTAGGCCAAAAAGACAAATCCTTCAAGGAAGAACTAAAAAAGGTGCAGCGATCTGGTCTCGATAAAAACGAGATCAATTCGAATATATTTTTGTATAATTCCCGTGGCACAATAAGCATATCCGAGCTTCTTAATACAAAACAAAGTGAAGGAGAGCTTGGATACGCACTCCAGAAAGTCGTATTCAAAGGAACAGATTCAGAGCTTAAGACGATTATTGGACTGATCAACAACACAGATACGTCTAGTCGGATAAAAATAAAAGCGCTCAGTGCTCTTCGTCGACTTAGAACAACAGCACTCCAAGATTCGCTTATTGCCTTTCTTGTACCATTAGTCGACCAAAGCACGTATAATAATGCAGGCGTTTCGCTAACAGAAGATGAAATGATAATTAGGTCTGTTGCATCTGATACGCTCGCCCGGATTGACAATCCCAAGGTATATCAATTCTATCTTACAAAATTTATAAAGAGCACTGATAATGGCGAACGGATCAGTGTGCTCCGCCTGTTGAAATATACAAATCCAAAATTTCTAACTGATCTAGAAAAGGATCCGCGTGTAATTTCAGCAGGCCTAAAGCCACTGTTTACGGGCCGTTATGAGTAACCGTTTATTGCGTAGCATTTTCAATACATTTGCATCAAACTACGGAGTCTTCATCGCTTTTGGATTCTGCGCGTTTGGGTCTCATAAATGCCATGCTGATTTAGTATGGAAAAGCAAAGAAGCTGTTGCCGACCTCGCCTCGCCAGATAATGCAATCGTTACTTTTGAATGTTACAATGAAGGTCCTAAGGCTGTCGCTATTATGTCTACATATGCTGGATGCAGTTGCACCTCAGTGTCTGTATCAAAAAGGCATATTAACCCAAAGGAATGGAGCACGATAACAGCCGTCGTTAAGCGTACTTCAAAAGTGGGCAGTAAATCGATTGCGGTAAAGACCGATGAGCCTGACTTACTCTTCCTTACGATAAAACCCAAACGATCAGAAGAAATAAGGAAAAAATAGGCCGAATCACCCGACTGAAGCTTGTCACTAAAGACTTATAGTTAGCAACATTCGCGACCGTAATTCATATTGGTCTACTTGATGACGTAGTAATTCTTTCGCACATTTTGCAGGGGATTGGTAAGAGGAGGGTTGGCAAAGTGAGATCAACCCATGAACGAAAACACAGAAGGAACGCAGGAAGCGGCGGCTAACGCCACAGCCGGGGCCGAAGGCCACGGCAAGATCATCAGTATCGACGAAGGAAGGATCAAAGAACACCTGAGTGGTGTGGTGCTGGAAGCGGTCGAGGAGACCCTAAACGCGCTACCGGGCGCATCGTCAGCGACGGGAACTGGCTCTAGCCACCTGCACCTGGGACATGGTCCAGGAGTGCCTGCTTTTGTCGAAATATCCAGACAGGGGCGAGTTGTTGTTCATTGGCTGGATCTACCGACCGTCTCCGCTCGGCGTGGTCGCACCTGCTGCAGTTTTTGCTGCCGCAATCACTTTAGAATGCCAGCCACGGGCTTTTTATCGCTGGCGAGTGTCACCACAGCCAAAGACGGCAGGAGGCGCTAAAAACGGCTGCCATATTCGGGGCACCTACCCACCTTGTTTTTAGCCGTTGTACGCCATTTTTGGCGTGTATACCTCTGTGTATACTCCACAGAGAAAACAACACTCAAAAACGACAAAAGCGAGGCGTTAATTTTATCCTGCTTATTTATATGCAAGTATCACAAAATAAGGAATTTATCAAGATTTCTATCTCCGTACAAAATAAGTGGGACGGGCTCCCCCGATACCCGTCCCACTACACCGGACCCCATTTCCGGTGAATTGTTCTCTGTAATTGTTCTCTATTGTAACTTCGCACCAAACCGGAATTCTGCATGGGAAAAGCGCGCCCGGAACACCCGAACACCGGCCCGGTGAAAGACGCGCGGCCGCCCCCGGCCTTTTCATGGGGGACCGGTACAAAAACGCTTGAAAAACCGGCCCGCACGCCTTTTCCTTACGCCCATCGACACCCCCCTCTCTCTCTCACTTGCCGAACACCTCACGCCGGAGGAACGCGAGGAGCTTCTCCAGACGGCCACGGCGTTGAAAGCCTTCACGGAGGCCAACCCGGACGACGACCAATCGCTGGAGATCCTCAAGGACGCCTATTGGAAACTGGGCCACCAGGAGGAAGCCCTCGCGGCGACCCGCCGCCTGGCCGACACGTATCTGCGGCTCGGCCAATACTCGGCGGCGATGCTCGAATACGAAGGCATCCTCGTCCACCAGCCCGCATCGGCGGAAATCCAGGCGCTCATCGCCGACCTCGACGCCAAGCTCAACCAGGGCAAACCGTCCGGCGGGCACGCCCCCATCGCCCTCGACTTTGGCGACGCCTCCGAGGTGTTCGAGCCTGTCACGGATGACGCCGAGGCGGAGGCCGCGAGCAAGGAACCGGCGCTCATCGCCACGGCCGCCACGCGCCAGCCAAACGCCGTCGTCGCCAAGGCTCCCCCCGCCGCGCCGGCCCAGGACGCCAACGAACCGCTCGCCCGCTTCGTCATCCAGCACCGGCTCGCCTCGCGCGAGGCCGTGCAGAAGGCGCTCGAACGGGTGAAGAGCCTCAACGCCAGCATTCAGGCGGACCCGAATACGCCGTCGGTGGCCGCCGGGCTCCTGGACGAACTGATCAAGAGCGGGGTGGAAGCCGAGGAGTTGATGGCCTCGATCCTCAACCTGACAAAATTCGCCTACGCCCCGCTGGAGCACTACGACGTGGACCGGCAGATCGTGCGGATGCTCCCCGAAAGCCTCACCCTGGGCCGCCGCGTCGTCCCGTTCGACATCGTGAGCCGCACGATGATGGTGGCGCTCGACAACCCGTTTGACGCGGCGCTCAAAACGCTCGTCCAGCAAACCGTGGACTACCACGTGCAATGGCATCTGGCCATGCCGGACGTGCTCCACCGCATCCTGCGCGAAAGCTACCGCCTCCCGGGCTAAAGGACCCACTTTTCCATGGCTAAATCTTTTGGAGAACGCATTGCCGATGTCCTGATCGAAGACGGACTGCTCCTGCCCGCCCAGCTTGAAGAAGTCACGGCCCTGCAGAAGCAGCAGGGCGGCCGCATCGTCAAGCTGCTGACCAGCAAGGGCTATGTGACCGAACAGGACATGGCGATTTCCATGGGCCGCTGTTTGGACGTTCCGCCCATCAACCTGGCCAAAGTCCACCCGCCCGAGGAGGTCGTGAACCTCATCCCGAAGGAAATCGCCCGCGCCCACAAGCTCGCCCCCGTCTGCAAGCTGGGCAGCAAGCTCTTCGTGGCCATGGCGGACCCGATGAACGTGCTCGCCATCGACGATCTGCGCCAGCGCACAAAGCTGGAGATCGTCCCGATGATCACCACGGAGAAGGCCATCGAGGACGCGCTCGCCGGGGTCAACACGGGCGGCATGGCCATGGACGAGGTCATGCGCGACGCCGCCGAGGAGGCGAACGCCGGCGTGGAGGAGATCAAGGATAAGAGCGACAACCTCGATCTCGACAAGCTCCGGGGCCAGGGGGACGAAGGCCCGGTCATCAAGGTCGTCAACATGATCCTCGTCCAGGCGATCAAGGAAAAGGCGTCGGACATCCATATCGAGCCGTTTGAAAAATCCATCAAACTGCGCTACCGCGTGGACGGCAATCTCGTGGAAGCCAGCTCGCCCCCCAAGGCGCTCCAGCTCCCCATGGCCTCGCGCATCAAGATCCTCGCGGGCCTCGACATCGCCGAGCGCCGCCTGCCGCAGGACGGCCGCTTCCGCATCCGCGTGGCGGGCAAGGAGATCGACTTGCGTATCTCGTTTCTGCCCACTGTCTACGGCGAGAAGATCGTCATCCGTCTCTTGGACAAAAGCGCGCTCTCGGGCTCCGTCCAGAGCCTGGGCCTCGACGAGCGCACGATGGGGATCTTCCAGCGAGCCATCGACGCTCCGCACGGCATGATCCTCGTCACCGGCCCCACCGGTTCCGGTAAAACGACGACGCTTTACTCCGTCCTCCAGGAACTCAACAACCCGGAATACAACATCGTGACGGTGGAAGACCCCGTGGAATACCAGCTCGTCGGGATCAACCAGGTGGCCGTGAAACCGGACATCGGCCTCACCTTCGGCAGCGCCCTGCGCTCCATTCTCCGCCAGGACCCGGACATCGTGATGATCGGCGAAATCCGCGACCAGGAGACGGCCGATATCGCCGTGAAGGCGGCCCTCACCGGCCACCAGGTGTTGAGCACGCTGCACACCAACGACGCCGCGGGGGCCATCAGCCGCCTTGACGACATGGGCATCGAGCCCTTCCTGATCTCCTCCTCCGTGCTCCTCACCTGCGCCCAGCGCCTCGTGCGGCGCATCTGCCCCAACTGCAAGGAGGAGTTCATCCCAGAACCGGACGTTTTTGAAAAACTCGAAACGCCCGAGCTGATCGGCGAGCGTTTCTATCGCGGCGCGGGCTGTGAGCGCTGCAAGGGGCGCGGGTACGCGGGGCGCGCCGCCGTTCTGGAAGTCCTCCCGGTGAGCGAGGCCGTCCGGAAGCTGATCGTCAAGCGCGCGTCAGCCTCCATGATCAAAAACCAGGCCGTGCAGGAAGGCATGAAGACCCTGCGCATGGCCGGCATCGACAAAGCCCGCGAGGGGATCACCACGCTGGAGGAAGTCCTGCGTGTCACTTCGGAGGACCACTAGTGAAGGCGGCGCGGGGCCGGGCAGAGCAGCGGCTTCTTTCCGCGCTCCCTGGCATCCGATCTGCTGCATATTCAATGTTTTTTCGAACCTTAGCCCGAATCTGTAAAATCCATGGCACGCATTGACACATTCTTCCGCTTCATGATGGAGCAGAAGGCTTCGGATCTTCACCTCTCCACAGGCAACCAGCCCATCCTGCGCATCAACGGCGAACTCGTCCGCGTGGACGCCCCTCCCCTGGAAAACGACGACCTGAAGGCGCTCGTCTACGAGATCGCCCCGGAGCTGAAGATCAAGCAATACGAGGAAACCGGGGATGTCGATTTCGGCTACGAATACCCGGACATGGCCCGCTTTCGCGCCAACTTTTTCAACCAAAAAAACGGCATCGCCGCCGTCTTCCGGCTCATTCCCAGCAAGGTCTACACCCTGGAAGACCTGGGGCTCCCGCCGGTGTTGAAGAAATTCGCCATGCTGCGCAAGGGCCTCGTGCTCGTCACCGGGCCCACCGGTTCGGGTAAATCGACCACGCTCGCGGCCATGATCGACTACGCCAACGTGCACCGCAAGGAGCACATCATCACGGTGGAAGACCCGATCGAATTTGTTCACCGCTCCCAAAACTCGCTGGTCAACCACCGCGAGGTGGGCGTCCACACGCATTCCTTCGCCTCCGCTCTGCGCGGAGCGTTGCGCGAGGACCCGGACATCATCCTCGTGGGTGAGTTGCGCGACCTGGAGACGATCGAACTGGCGCTCACCGCCGCCGCCACGGGCCACTTGGTCTTTGGCACTTTGCATACCTCCAGCGCGCCCAAGACCATCGACCGTATCATCGACGTTTTCCCGACCAACCAGCAAAACCAGATTCGCACGACGCTGGCGGAATCTCTCAAGGGCGTCGTGGCCCAGAACCTCTTCCGGCGGATCGACAAGCCGGGCCGGGTGGCCGCGCTGGAAATCCTGATCGTGGACAGCCCGATCGCGAACCTGATCCGCGAAGCCAAGACCCACCAAATCCCGGGCATGATGCAGGTCGGCAAAAAGAAGGGCAACCAGCCGCTCGACGACGCCATCACGGATCACCTGCGCGCCGCCCGCATCTCCCCCGAGGAGGCTTACGACAAGGCCAACGACAAGAAGAAGTTCCGCGCTCTGCTCAAGGACCCGCCCGACGACTGGGATGAGTAGGCGGGGAAGTTGAGAGTTTATAGTTGAGAGTTGAGAGAAAGAAGAAAGACACCCCGCCGTTTCCATGAAAAAGCCCGATCTCGACGCCGTTCTCCAATGTATGATCGAATCCCACGAAGGGATTTCCGATCTTCTCTTTGCCGTGGGGCGGCCTCTGCAAGTGGAGGCCCAGGGCGCGCTCAAGCCGGTGCGCACCCCCGACAATATCTTCGCGCTGACACCGACGCAGGTGGAACACATCGCGCTGACCATCATCCACGATGACCGCCGGCTCCTGGACGACCTGCTGGAGAGCGGCTCGTGCGACTGCGGCTACGGCATCAATGACCGGACGCGCTTCCGCGTCAACATCTTCCGCCAGCGCGGCAACTGGGCCATCGTCATGCGCCGCCTCCAGGCGGAAACCCCCTCCATCCAGAACCTCAACCTTCCCCACATCTTCCTGGAGATGGTGGAGGAGAAAAACGGGCTCATTCTCGTCACCGGCGCGACCGGCTCGGGCAAAACGACGACGCTCGCCAGTATCCTCAACGAGATCAACCGGACCAAGCCGGTCCACATCGTCACGCTGGAGGACCCCATCGAGTTCGTCCACCGCCACCAGAAGGCGACCTTCAACCAGCGCGAGCTGGGCATCGACTTCGACACCTACCCCAACGGCCTGCGCGCCGCCCTGCGCCAGGCGCCCAAGGTCATTCTCGTGGGCGAAATGCGCGACCGCGAAACGGTGGAGATCGCGCTGGCCGCGGCGGAAACGGGCCACCTGGTCTTGAGCACGCTCCACACCGTGGACGCGGGCCAGTCCATCAGCCGCATCCTGGGCATGTTCCCGCGCGAGGAGGAAAAACAGCTCCGGCTGCGGCTTTCCGAGATGCTCCGCTACATCGTCAGCCAGCGGCTGGCCCCGCGCACCGACGGCCAGGGGCGCGCGCTGCTCACCGAGATCATGGGGCACAACCTGCGCACCCAGGAGGCCATCGCGCTGGGCGAAACCGACGGCCGCGACTTTTACGACATCATCACCGACAGCCATACCTTCGGCTGGATGACCTTCGACCAGGCGATCACCCGGGCCTATGAGGCCGACATCATCACGGAGGCGACCGCCACCCAGTTCGCGACCCGCAAGGGCATCGTGCAGCGCCACATCGACCAGGTCAAAAAACAGCAGGGGCTTTCCAAGGACACGCATTCCGGGCTCCGGCTCGACAATGGCTACCAGACGGGGGCGCAGCCCGCCCCGGCGGCTCCTCCGAAGCGCGGTTTTTTCGGATTGTAACCCCTCTTCTCTCCCATGAAACAGCCCCCTTCGACCGGCGCCCCGCTCATCCCCATCGCCCACGATTTCACCGCGCTGCTCTGCATCGACGAGCCGGACGTGCTGGAAGGCGTCCGCGCCCCGCTGGCGGAACTCGGCTTTGCCGTCCAACCGGCGGTGACCGTCGCGGAAGCGGTTTTCTACCTGCACTCCCAACCCTACGACGTGGTGGTGGTGAACGAAACTTTCTGCGGAGCCGACGCCCAGACCCACCCCATCCTTTCCGAACTCGCCGAACTGCCCCTCGATCTGCGGCGCCTGCTTTTCATCGCTTTCTTTGGCGCGGGACGCAGCTCCAACGCGCCGGAGATGGAAGCCTTCGCCCTCAGTGTGGATCTGCTTCTGGGCCCCCAGGATCTGCCCAACCTGAAGGGGTTGGTGGGGCGCGGGCTCACCCGGCACGCGGGCTTTTACGCCGCCTACCACGCGGCCGCCCGGCGGCTGGGCAATGAGGTGTAAGGGGAAAATCGCGGAAGCCGCGTTAAAAGGGAGCCGAGGGAGGGCCGGCGCGCACGCCATGTCCCTGGCTGTTTTTCCTGCTTCCTTTTCCCCGTTGCCTTGGGTTAGGCTCTTCGTTTACCTCAGCTAACAACCAACCATGCCTCACATTAAGCTTTTCATTCCGGGCCCCATCGAAGTTTCGCCAAAAACCCTCGCGGCTTTCTCCAAGCCGATGATCGGCCACCGGAGCAACGATTTCAAAAAGCTCTACGCGGCCATCCATCCGCAGCTTCAGACTCTTTTCGGCACGAAGCAGCCGGTTTTCCTCTCCACCTCCTCCGCTTGGGGCGTGATGGAAGGGGCGATCCGCAACCTCGTTTCCAAAAAGGTGCTCAACTGCATGTGCGGCGCGTTTTCCGACAAGTGGCTGGATGTCTCCCTGCGCTGCGGCAAACAGGCCGAGGGGCTGAAATTTGAATGGGGAACGCCCGTGGACCCGCAGGCGCTCGACGCCAAGCTCTCCTCCGGCGAATTCGATGCCGTCACGGTGATCCACAACGAAACCTCCACCGGCGTGATGAGCTCCCTCAAGGATATCTGCGCGGTGATGAAGAAGCACCCGGAAACGCTCCTCATCGTTGACAGCGTCTCCTCTTTCTCCGGCGTGCCGATCCCGATGGACGAACTCGGCATCGACGTGCTCTTGACGGGCAGCCAGAAGGCGCTCGCGCTGCCTCCGGGCCTCGCGCTCTTCGCTTGCTCCGACCGCGCTTTCGAGCGCGCCGCCACGCTGAAGGATCGCGGCTATTACTTCGACTTCCTGGAGTTCAAGAAGAACCAGGCGGACGACATGACGCCGAGCACGCCTTCCATCGGCCACATCTACGCCCTCCAGTCCAAGCTGGAAGACATCTTCGCCGAAGGGCTGGAAGCCCGCTACGCCCGGCACGCCAAGCTCAACGCGATGGTCGCCGACTGGGTGGTCCGCAATGGCTTCGAGTTCTTCGCCGCCGAGGGCGCCCGCTCCAAGACGCTCACCTGCGTCAAGAACACCAAGGAGATCGACGTCCCGGCTCTCAACACCCGCCTCAAGGAACGCTATCACGCGATGATCGACGGCGGCTACGGCAAGATCAAAGGGAAGACTTTCCGCATCTCCAACATGGGCGACGAGACGGAGGAGACGATCGGACAGCTCCTCGGCTGGCTGGACGACTGCTTGAAGGGCTAGGCCTCTCCTATAGGAACGTATTTGTCAAAACGAGCGCCGGGCATCCCCTGGCGCTCGTTTTTTGGTTTCTCCCCTCCCCCGCCAAAGAACCCAATGGATTGTCAGATACCACCGGAAGAACCGGTGGCTTGATGGGGTGAGCCACTCAGCGGCCAATCACTTTCACAGGGCGTTATTTACTCACCTGCCTTTTCTTTGTGCCTTCGTGGCTTCGTGCCTTTGTGAAAAAAAACGGGCGCGTTGAAACGGTTGGTGGAAACGAGATTCAAACCCAATCACCGCCACGCCCCAGGGCTCCGGGGTGTGGCCTCGTCTTGTGTGAAACTCCACGATCCAACTCTTTGCCCATGCTTGGCTCATTTCACACGAAGGCACGAAGGTTTTTATTCTTTGATTCCACACCCCTCCCCGCCTTCTCCTCCCAGGACCGCTCGATAAGTCAAACTCTGGGAGCCTCCCCGGCTGTGCCGGGGGCCTATTGGATTTTGGGAACGTCGAGGGCGGTAAAAACTACTTGCGCCCCTTTGCTTGCAAAGGCACGCTACGCAAGCTCATGCCCCGGTTCGCCCCCATCCTCCTTTTCTTGCTGTTCGCTTTGCGCGCTTTCGGCGCGGGGGAGTGGACTCTTCTCAAATACGAGAACCGGGATTATGTAACGCTCGCCAATATCGGCGCGTTCTACCAACTGGGGCCGGTCCTGCGCACGGGCAACCAGGTGCAGTTGCGCACCGCGGTGCGCAGCCTGCGCGGCGAGGTCGGCTCCGCGGAGTTTTACCTCAATAATTTGAAGTTCATCCTGAGCTATCCCGTGGTGGATATCGGCTGCAAGCCCAGCATTTCCCGAATGGATCTGACGAAGCTGCTGGAGCCGGTCCTGCGCCCCAGCCGCATCCAGAACTCCGCCACGGTGGATACCATTATTCTCGATCCCGGCCATGGCGGCGGGGATTCCGGGGCGACCTGTCTCTTCGGCAACGAGAAGACTTTCGCGCTCGACGTGGCGCTGCGCGCGCGCGACATGCTGCGCGCCGCCAAGTTCCGCGTTTACATGACGCGCTCCACGGACCGCTTTGTTCCCCTGGAGGAGCGGGCCGCCATCGCCAGCCGCTTCCCCAACGCGCTTTTTATCTCGATCCACTTCAATTCCAGCGGCAATGGGGCGACCGGCGTGGAAACCTATACGCTCGCCCCCCGTGGGGTCCCTTCCATGGCCACCGACGGGCCCTCGCTTTCCGACTTGGTCCCGTGCACCGGCAACGCGCGCGATGCCGAGAACATCGCGCTGGCCTGCGCCACCCATGCCACGCTGGTTTGCAATTCCGCCATGTTCGACCGGGGCATTAAGCGGGCGCGCTTTGTGGTTCTGCGCGATTCGGCGATCCCCGGCGTGCTGATCGAGGGCGGCTTCCTGAGCAACCCGAACGATGCCCGGCGGATCGCCAACGTGCTCTACCGCCAGCAAATGGCGGGCTCCATCCTCCAGGCGGTGCAGAATTACTGCAACGCCGTCGGCCCGCGGCAGGCCCTCCCTGTCGCATCGGCCGCCACCCCGCCGCCGGGAGCCACCGGCCCGACCGTCATCACCAGCCAGAGCGCGGCTCGCTAGGCCGTGTTCACGACTTCAAGACGATGAGGAAACCAGGAAGCCAGGAAACAGTTTCGATTCCCCGGCATCTTCTCTTCTTCCTGGTTTTCTGGATTCCTAATTCTTTTTAGTGAATTCGTTAACAGCCCACTAGTGTCCTGTCAGATGAATACTTTATATAATTCCGAGTCCATTTTTCGATTTTTCAAGGCGCATCCGCAGCGGTGCTATCTGAAGATAACACCCAAGGATGCAACGCAGAAAAATCG
>JAQTMF010000037.1 GCA_028714515.1 Chthoniobacteraceae bacterium
TCAATCCGCGGTATTTGGATTGACGCCTTCTACCACCCCTACGGGATGAACCGTTGATGGCACCCTGTTTCCGGTGGTGTCGCTTCGCTCAACCACCGGCTAACGTCTGCAAACCCTTCGGGTTTTTAAGGCCGCGCGGCAAAAGGCGCATAGCCGCCTCATACCGGTTCAAAAAGTAAAACGGTCAGATGGGACACAGGATTTTCAGGATTTTGCGGATGAACAGGATTTCTATTCCTGAGAATCCTGTAAAATCTTGTGAATCCTGTTGAAATTTCCAGAGCCAAGTGTCTGGACATTTCTGCGAGTTGGTATCAGGCGTCAACCCGCGCAACCCGCGCAACCCGCGCAATCCGCCTCACCACCTCCCCCGCCGCCGCGAACCCGAACGCCCCGGTGACGAAACACGCCGCACCATAACCGCTGGCGCAGTCCATCCGCAAATTCTCCCCCGCTTCCGGCAAGGCGCACACCGTCCCGTCGCGCTGCGGGAACATTTGCGGTTCCGCCGAATAAACCGCCGGGACCCCCCAGTCGCACCCGCCCCCCTTGCTCCAGCCGTATTCCCGCCGCAATTCCCGGCGCACTTGTTTAAGAAGCGCATCCCCGCCCGTGCTCCCCAGATCACCGCACCGCACCTGCGCCCCGTCGCGCCGCCCCCCGGCTCCCCCCACCGTCACCACGCCGATCCCCCGTTCCCGCGCCCTGGCAATAAGGAGCGTCTTAATAGCCGCCCGGTCCACCGCATCCACCACCCAGTCATAAGGCCGCCCCTCGGGCGAAAGCAGGCGATCCGCCGAACTCTCCAGGAAAAACTCCCCCACCGGCTCCACCGCACAGCCGGGGTTAATGAGCCGGACCCGCTCCGCCAGCACCTCCACCTTCGGCCGCCCCACCGTCCCCTCCCACGCCGGGAGCTGCCGGTTCGTGTTCGTAATGCAAACATCGTCCATATCGATGAGCGTCAGCCGCCCCACCCCGGAGCGCGCCAGGGCCTCCACCGTCCACGACCCCACGCCGCCCACCCCCACCACGGCCACATGCGCGGCGGCGAGGCGTTCCAGCGCGGCCCGTCCAAAAAGGCGGCCCAGGCCGCCAAAACGATCTGCATCAACATTCATGGCAAAACAAAAAAGGACGCAAAGATTGCCGTGGATTTCCCCATCCCGCAAGTGCAACCCGGTTTCCGCCCCTCCTGATAAAAAAAACTGCACATATCCGCTTGTGATTTTTTTCACATGCCCTAACTTTCTTGAAGGAAAAGTGATGCGCAGCGGAAAAAACGCCGCAGCCAGCCGTGGAATCCGGCCCGATCCTGTTCTTTCCGACAAACAAGATTTGGCTTGCCCTCGACAACAAATGCGCAGCCGCCCCCGCCAATATTCTACTATTTTCACTTCTAATAGCAGCTCCACAATGCCTTCCATGAAACCGGTTATATTCAACAACACCGTCCTTCGCGACGGCCACCAGTCGCTGGCCGCGACGAGAATGAGCACCGAGCAGATGATTCCGATCACCCCCGCGCTGGACGCGGTCGGGTTCGGAGCGCTCGAAACCTGGGGAGGAGCCACCATCGACGCCTGCCTCCGTTATTTGGGCGAAAATCCGTTCGACCGCCTCGATACGCTCAAAAAGCTGGCGCCCAAAACGCCCCATATGATGCTCCTGCGCGGGCAGAACATCGTGCAATACACCAGTTTCCCCGATGACGTCGTGGAAGCCTTCGTCGCTTGTTCCGCCAAGCACGGCATGAACATCTTCCGTATCTTTGACGCCCTCAACGATACCCGCAACCTGGTCACCTGCATCAAGGCCGTCCACAAGGCCGGGCAGCACGCCCAGGGCACCATCTGTTACACCACCTCCCCCGTCCACACCCTCGAAGCCTTCGTCAAACTCGGCATCGAACTTGAGAAGATCGGCTGCGACTCCATCTGTATCAAGGACATGGCGGGCCTGATCTCCCCCTCCACGGCGGGCGCGCTCGTCAAGGAACTCAAGGCCAAGGTCAAAATCCCGATCGTCATGCACACCCACAACACCGTGGGTCTGGGTGGCGCGGCCTATTACGCCGCCATCGAAAACGGCATCGACGCCGTCGATTGCTCCATGGCCCCCTTCGCCAACGGCACCGGCCAGCCCGACCTGCTCATGATGCTGGCCATGCTCGACCACAGCGACCGCAAGCCCAACTACGACACCTCCTCCTTCGCGAAAATCCGCGAGCACCTGGAAGTCGTCTACAAAGAACTGGGCGCCTTCACGAGCACCAAGAACGAGAAAACCGACACCGAGATCCTCCAATACCAGGTCCCCGGCGGCATGCTCTCCAACTTCCGCAACCAGCTCAAAGAGCAGAACATGTCCGACCGCCTCGACGATGTGCTCAAGGAAATCCCCTACGTCCGCGAATGCCTCGGGTGGATTCCTCTTGTCACGCCCACCTCGCAGATCGTCGGCACCCAGGCCATGCTGAACGTCAAGTTCGGCCGCTGGAAGATGTTCTCGCAGCCCGCGATGGACGTGGCCCTCAACAAATACGGCCGTCCTCCCGGACCCATCGACCCCGAAGTGCTCAAGCTGGCGATGGAGAAAACCGGCCAAAAGCCCGTTGAATGCCGTCCCGCCGACCTGCTCGAACCCCGCATGCCCAAGCTCAAAGCCGAGCTGAAAGCCAAGGGCTACGACGACAGCGACGAAAACGCCGTCCTCTGGGCCATGTTCCCGGCGGAACTGGAGAAAGTCCTCAAGGGCGAAAAACCCGCCGCTCCCGCAGCGAAAGCCGCCGCGCCCAGCGCCGCGGCAGCCGCCGCCGTGGGCCGCAAATACGTCCTCAACATCGACGGAGCCCGTCACGAAGTCGTCGTAGAAGAAGCCAAGTAACATGAGCCAAACCAAACCTCTCACCCTAGACGAGTTCCCCATTCCGTCCTACGAGGACTGGAAGGAAGCCGCCGTGGCCACCCTCAAAGGCGCGCCCTTCGAGAAAAAACTGATCACCAAGACCCTGGAAGGCATCGAAATCCAGCCCATCTACCGCAAGGAAGACCTGGAGAACCTGTCTCACCTCGGCTCCCAGCCCGGCGAAGCCCCCTACGTTCGCGGCATCAAAGCCGACAACAACTGGAAGATCTTCAGCGAAATGGACTGCAACGACCCCGCGATCCCCGGCTTCGAGCCGATCTGCAAATGGGTTCGCGGCGTGCTCGACAAGCCGTTTGAAGAAGAACTGAAGGAAATCGCCACCGCCCCGTCCGTTGCCGTGAATGTGATGATCTATCACAACTCCGGCGGCAACGCCGTGCAGGAACTCGCCTTCGCGCTCGCGACCGGCGTGGAATACCTCCGCCAGGGCGAAAAAACTGGGCGTCGACATCGACACCATGGCCCAGAAGATGAAGTTCTCGTTCGCCATGGGCGCCGACTTCTTCATGGCCGTCGCCAAGCTGCGCGCCGCGCGCCTCCTCTGGACGAAAATCGTCGCCGCCTGCGGAGGCAACGCCGAGTCGCAGAAGATGCACATCTACGCCGCCACCTCCCGGTGGAACCAGAGCAAGCTCGACCCCTACGTCAACCTGCTCCGCGACACCACGGAAGCCCTCTCCGCCGCCGTCGGCGGAGCCGACATCATCGACGTCAGGCCGTTCGACGCCGTCGTGCGCGAACCGGACGAATTCTCCGAGCGCATCGCCCGCAACACCCAACTCGTCCTCAAAGAGGAATGCCACTTCGACCACGTCGTCGATCCCGCCGGCGGTTCCTACTATGTGGAAACCCTCACGGCCAAAGTCGCCGAAACCGCCTGGGCCCTCTTCCAGCAGATCGAAAAAGCGGGCGGCATGATCGAAGCCCTCAAAGCGGGCATCCCGCAGAAGCAAATCAAAGCCGTCGCCGCCAAGAAAGCCGACCTCGTCGCCCAGCGCCGCCTCTCGATCATCGGCGTCAAC
The DNA here is from genome assembly GCA_028714515.1 of Chthoniobacteraceae bacterium. Classification (GTDB taxonomy): domain Bacteria; phylum Verrucomicrobiota; class Verrucomicrobiia; order Chthoniobacterales; family Chthoniobacteraceae; genus UBA695. The sequence continues at coordinate 3,951 of JAQTMF010000037.1, forward strand.
GTCTACGCCAACCCCACCGAGAAACCGCTCGAAGGCAAAGCGCCCAAATGCTGCTGCGCCGGAAAAGGCAGCGTGCCGTCCAACATCGAAACGCTGGCCTCCGTTCGCGGAGCCGAGCCGTTCGAGAGCCTGCGCGCCGCCGTCAGCGCCTCGGCCAAGAAGAGCATCTTCCTGGCCAACATGGGGCCGCTGCGCCAGCACAAAGCCCGCGCCGACTTCTCCACCGGCTTCTTCCAAGCCGGCGGATTCGCGCCGCTCGAAAATCGCGGTTTCAAGACCGTCGAAGAAGCCGCCGAAGCTGCCAAAGCCTCGGGCGCTTCCATCGCCATCATCTGCTCGACCGACGACACCTACCCGGAAATCGTCCCCGCCTTGGCTCCCAAGCTCAAGGAACTGGGCCTGACGGTTGTCCTGGCAGGGTATCCGGCCGACTTCATCGAAGCCTTCAAACAAGCAGGCGTCGACGAGTTCATTCACATCCGCGCGAACTGCTTCCAGGTTCTCAGCGGCATCGCAAACAAACTGGGAATTCTCTAACCTGGAATCTTGGAAATGAGCAAAATACCTGACTTTAGCACGCTCAACTTGACCGAAACCGCCGCCGCTCCCGCCGACCACGCCGCTCTCCAGCAGTCCGTGTGGCGCACCGTCGAGCAGATCGACGTCAAGAGCGTCTACACCGGCAAAGACCTCGCCGGGAACAACCTCCTCAACTACACCGCCGGGATCGCCCCGAACCTCCGTGGACCGTACGCCACCATGTATGTGGCCCGTCCGTGGACCGTCCGCCAATACGCCGGGTTCTCCACCGCCAAGGAGTCCAACGCCTTCTACCGCCGCAACCTCGCGGCCGGGCAGAAAGGCCTCTCCGTCGCGTTCGACCTCGCGACCCACCGCGGCTACGACAGCGATCATCCCCGCGTCGTCGGCGACGTAGGCAAAGCCGGTGTGGCCGTCGACAGCATCCTCGACATGAAGGTGCTCTTCGACCGCATCCCGCTCGACAAAATCTCCGTCTCGATGACCATGAACGGCGCGGTCCTTCCCGTCCTCGCCTTCTACATCGTCGCCGCCGAGGAACAGGGCGTGAAGCAAGAGTTCCTCACCGGCACCATTCAGAACGACATTCTGAAGGAATACATGGTCCGCAACACGTATATTTATCCGCCGGAGCCCTCCATGCGGATCATCGCGGACATCTTCGAGTTCACCTCGAAGAACATGCCGAAGTTCAACTCGATCTCGATTTCCGGCTACCACATGCAGGAAGCGGGCGCGACGGCCGACCTCGAAATGGCCTACACGCTGGCCGACGGCCTGGAATACATCCGCACCGGCATCAAAGCGGGCATCGACATCGACGCCTTCGCCCCCCGGTTGTCCTTCTTCTGGGCCCAGGGCAAGAACATGTTCATGGAAATCGCCAAGATGCGCGCCGCCCGCGTCATCTGGGCGAAACTGGTGAAGCAGTTCAACCCGAAGAACCCGAAATCCCTCGCCCTGCGCACCCACTCGCAGACCAGCGGATGGAGCCTCACCGAGCAGGACCCGTTCAACAACGTCGTGCGCACCTGCGTCGAAGCCATGGCCGCCGCGTTTGGGCACACCCAATCGCTGCACACCAACTCCCTCGACGAAGCCATCGCGCTGCCGACCGACTTCTCGGCCCGCATCGCCCGGAACACCCAGCTCTACCTCCAGGAAGAAACCGGCATCTGCCGCACCGTCGATCCGTGGGCGGGCTCCTACTACGTGGAAGCCCTCACCAAGGACCTCATGGACAAAGCCTGGGCCCACATCCAGGAAGTCGAAGCATTGGGCGGCATGACCAAGGCCATCAACGAAGGCCTGCCCAAGATGCGCATCGAGGAAGCCGCCGCCCGCCGTCAGGCGCAGATCGACAGCGGCCGCGAAACCATCGTCGGCGTCAACAAATACCGGCTGGAACACGAAGCCGCCCTCGACACCCTCGAAGTGGACAACAGCGTCGTCCGCGAAGAACAGCTCGCCCAATTGAAGAAACTCAAAGCCGAGCGCAACCAGGCCGACGTGGACCACGCCCTCGACGCCCTCACCGACGCCGCCAGCACCGGCACCGGCAACTTGCTCGATCTCGCCGTCAAGGCCGCCCGCGTGCGCGCCACCCTCGGCGAAATCTCCGACGCGCTGGAGAAAATCTACGGCCGTCACCGCGCCGTCATCCGCTCCATCTCGGGCGTCTACGGCAAAGAATTCGGAGAATCTATGGAAGTAGAACGCGTTCGCAAACTCACCGACGCCTTCGCCGAAGCCGAAGGCCGCCGCCCGCGCATCATGATCGCCAAAATGGGACAAGACGGTCACGACCGCGGCGCGAAAGTCGTCTCCACCGCCTACGCCGACCTCGGCTTTGACGTGGACATCGGCCCGCTCTTCCAGACCCCCGAGGAAACCGCCAAGCAAGCCGTCGAAAACGACGTCCACTGCGTCGGCGTCAGCTCGCTGGCCGCCGGACACAAGACCCTCGTCCCGCAGTTGATCGCGGAACTCAAGAAACTCGGCCGCGGGGACATCCTCGTCGTCGTCGGCGGGGTCATCCCGGCGAAAGACTACGACTTCCTCTACCAGGCAGGCGCCACCGCCATCTTCGGCCCCGGCACCGTCCTGCCGATCGCCGCCGAGAAAATCCTCGAGGAACTCGCCAAACGCTCCAACGCGTAAGCAAAAGCGCATGACCGCCGAAGCGCCCGTCTTCCACACACCGGCTTCCCTCCGCGAGCCCGACCCCGAGGTCGTGGCCCGCGCGCGGGAAATCGTCGAAGGCGTGCGCAGCGGCAGCCGGATGCACCTCGGGCGCGCCATCACCCTCATCGAGAGCAACGCGCCCAAGCACGCCGCCCTCGCCGAGGAAGTCGTGCGCCAGGCGCTTCCCTACGCGGGGCAGTCCATCCGGGTCGGCATCACCGGCGTCCCCGGCGCGGGCAAGAGCACCTTCATCGAAGCCCTCGGCTGCATGCTCTGCCGCGAAGGCACGCGCGTCGCCGTCCTCGCCGTCGATCCCAGCAGCACCCTTTCCCGCGGGTCCGTCCTCGGCGACAAGACCCGCATGGAAATGCTCTGCCGCGAAGACAACTGCTTCATTCGTCCCTCGCCCTCCAGTGGAACCCTGGGGGGCGTCACCCGCAAGAGCCGCGAAACCATCGTGCTCTGCGAAGCCGCGGGATACGACGTCATCCTCGTCGAAACCGTGGGCGTCGGCCAAAGCGAAACCACCGTGCGCTCCATGGTCGACTTCTTCCTCGTCCTCCTCATCGCGGGCGCGGGCGACGAACTGCAAGGCATCAAAAAAGGCGTCATCGAACTCGCCGACACCATCCTCATCACCAAAGCCGACGGGAACAACATCCCGCGCACCGAAGCCGCGCGCGTCGAATTCGCCCGCGTCCTCCACTACCTCACCCCCCCCACCCCCGGCTGGAACCCCAAGGTATTGACCTGCTCCAGCCTCGAACACAAAGGCATCCGCGAAGCCTGGGAAGTCGTCGAAGGCTTCCGCGACTTCAGCCACGCCAGCGGCCACTTCGTCGAAAACCGCAAACAGCAAACCCTCGACTGGATCGAAGACATGCTCAGCCAGCAACTCTGGGACGACTTCATCCGCAACGAAGGCACCCGCTCCCGCTGGCCCGAAATCAAGCGCCAAGTCCTGGAAGGCAACCTTTCCGCAACCACCGCAGTCAAACAACTCTTCAACGCCTATACCATCCACCATGATTAACAAGATCGACCACCTCGGAATCGCCGTTAAATCCCTCGACGAAACAGTCAAATACTACGAAGAAGCCCTCGGCCTCAAATGCGAACACCGGGAAGAAGTCCCCTCGCAGAAAGTGCGCACCGCCTTCTTCAACGTCGGCGGCACCCACGTCGAACTGCTCGAACCGATGAGCCCCGACAGCCCCATCGCCAAATTTCTTGAAAAGAACCCGAACGGCGGCGTCCACCACGTAGCCTTCGGCACCAGCGACATCACCGCCCAGCTCGCCCAGGCCAAGAACGCCGGCGTGCGCCTCCTCAACGAGACCCCCGTCCCCGGAGCCCACGGCAAACAAGTCGCCTTCCTCCACCCCAAATCCACCTTCGGCGTGCTCACCGAGCTTTGCACCGAATAATACAAAACACACCATGGCCATCGAAAAAGCCCTCATTGATGAGCTGAGAAAGAGGCGCGAAACAGCGCTCAATCTCGGCGGCAAAGACAAAATCGAAAAGCGCCACGCAAAAGGCCTCATGTCCGCGCGTGACCGCCTGGACAACCTTTTCACCAAAGGCACCTTCCAAGAATTCGGCCAGCAGGCCACCCATCGCGCCACCCTTTTCGGCATGATGGACAAAATCCTCCCCGCCGACGGCGTCGTCACCGGCGTCGGTGAAGTCGACGGCCGTCCCGTCGCCGCCTTCAGCCAGGACTTCACCACCGCGGGCGGATCGCTCGGCAACATGCACGCCGAGAAAATCTGCGACGCCATCGAATACGCCATCAAAAACGGCATGCCCGTCCTCTCCTTCAACGATTCGGGTGGGGCGCGCATCCAGGAAGGCATCAGCTCCCTCTCCGGCTACGGCAAAGTCTTCTACAAGAACGTCGAAGCCTCGGGCGTCGTGCCTCAGATCACCATCATCGCCGGTCCTTGCGCGGGCGGCGCGGCCTACTCCCCGGCCCTGACCGACTTCCAGATCATGGTCAACAAGCAGGCCAACATGTTCATCTGCGGGCCTGAAGTCATCAAATCCGCCACCGGCGAAGTCGTCACCATGGACGAAGTCGGCAGCGCGGCGGCCAACGCCAGCGTCAGCGGCAACGTCCACTTCGTCGCCAACGACGACGCGCACGCCATCGCCCTGGCCAAGAAGCTCCTCAGCTTCCTGCCGTCCAACAACATCATGGACCCGCCCCACCACCTGGGCACCCCGCTGGACCTCTCCAACGACCCCGGCATGGACGAACTCGTCCCGGCGGACGGCAAACAGCCCATCAACGTCCACGACGTCATCAAGCGCCTCGTTGACGGCGGCGACTTCTTCGAAGTCCACATGGACTTCGCCAAGAACATCGTCGTCGGCTTCGCCCGCATCCAGGGCATCGTCGTCGGCATCGTCGGCAACCAGCCCGCCTACAAAGCCGGCACGCTCGACATCGACGCCTCCGACAAGGGAGCCCGCTTCATCCGCTTCTGCAACATCTTCAACATCCCGCTCGTCACCCTCGTGGACACCGGCGGGTTCCTGCCCGGCAAACAGCAGGAGCGTGGCGGCATCATCCGCCACGGCGCGAAGATGCTCTTTGCCTACGCCTCCACCACGGTGCCCAAGATCACCGTCATCATGCGCAAATCCTACGGCGGCGCCTACATCGCCATGTGCTCCAAGGAACTCGGCGCCGACGCCGTCTTCGCCTGGCCCACAGCCGAAATCGCCGTCATGGGCGCGGAAGGCGCCGTAGGCATCCTCTACAAGGACGAAATCAAAAACGCCGCCGACCCCAAAGCCCGCCGCGCCGAACTGATCGCCGAATACCGCGCCCAGTTCGCCTCGCCCTACAAGGCCGCCGGCATGGGCAGCGTCACCGACGTCATCGAGCCTTCGGAAACGCGGGCCGTCGTCGCCCGGGCCCTGCGCAACACGCTCAGCAAGCGCGAGATCCGTCCCGCCAAAAAACACGGGAACATCCCGCTCTAAAGCGCTGGAATCACCGGCCGGTTTCCGCCATATTGATGGACGGAAACCGGCCCGACTCCCAACGGCCAACCATTTACGGCACCTTAATTTCCTATGAGTCAAGCGACACCAACCAAGCTTTCGGCGGACAACGCCGCGCTGATCGCCGTCATCACGGCCGCCATCCACGCCGCGATCGAAGCCCCGGCAAAAATTCTCTCCATCCGCCAAATCAACCAAGGCCAATCCCCGGAAGCGGCCCGTATGGCGTGGGCCCTCGAAGGCCGCCGCCACATCTTCGCCTCCCACAAACTTCGCTAATCTCCCATGAAACGCTTACGCATCACCGTCGAAGGTAAAACCTACGAAGTCACCGTCGAACTGCCCAACGAAACCGCCAGCGCGGCTTCCGTGGCCTCCGCCGGAGTCTCCGCACCCGCCACATCCGCCCCCGTCTCCGCGGCCTCCGCGCTCGCCCCGGCCGGACCCGGCGTCATCGTCAGCCCCCTCGGCGGCAACGTCGTCGCCATCAACGTCAAAGTCGGCCAGGCCGTCAAAGCGGGCGAGCAAGTCGCCACGCTGGAAGCCATGAAGATGAACACCTTCATCAACGCCCCCGCCGACGGCAAAGTCGCCGAAGTGCTCGTCACCGTCGGCACCGCCGTCCAGGAAGGGCAGCCGCTCATTCGTATTGAATAGTGCGTCTTTTTGAGAAAAATCTGGAAACATCCTTATTCTCAGACCATTAATAAGAACCGGTAGATCGCCCGATATCGCGACCACCAGTTCATGACTCGGCACGGCTGGTAAATCCCTCCGTGCCGATTTTTTATATTTATGTCCAACCCATTGTCTAGACTCACAGCCGCCGAAGCGGCTTCTCTCATCAACGACGGCGACACCATCGCATTCAGCGGATTCACCCCCGCCGGAGCGCCCAAAGCCGTCCCCTTCGCCCTCGCCGAGCGCGCCAAAGCGCTCCATGCCGAGGGAAAACCGTTCAAAGTCGGCGTCATCACCGGCGCCTCCACCGGCAAATCCCTTGACGGCGCGCTGGCCAATGCCGACGCCATCTCCTTCCGCACGCCCTACCAGTCCAATGCGGACCTCCGCAAGAGCATCAACGCCGGGAAAACCCGCTACTTCGACATGCACCTCTCCGTCGTCGCGCAAAACCTGCGCTACGGCTTCCTGGGCAAAGTCAACTGGGCCATCGTCGAAGCGTGCGACGTGACCCCCGAAGGCGAAATCGTCGTCACCTCCGGCGTCGGCATCGTCCCCACCGCCTGCCGCCTGGCCGACAAAATCATCATCGAACTCAACGCCAACCACCCCAAGGCGCTGCGCGGCTTCCACGACATCTACGAACCGCTCGACCCGCCCCACCGGCGCGAAATCCCCGTCTACAAACCCTCCGACCGCATCGGAGCGCCCACCATCAAAGTGGACCCGCGCAAAATCGTCGGCGTCGTCGAAACCAACCAGCCCGACGAAACCGGCGGCTTTGACGAACCCTCGGAGATCACCAAGCAGATCGGCCAGAACGTCGCCGACTTCCTCGCCGCCGAAGTCAAGGCAGGCCGCATCCCGGCCGAATTCCTCCCCATCCAATCCGGCGTCGGCAACATCGCCAACGCCGTGCTCGGCGCCATGGGCGTGCACCCCGGCATCCCGGCGTTTGAGATGTACACCGAAGTCATCCAGGACGCCGTTATCGGCTTGATCCGCAAAGGCAAAGTCAAATTCGCCAGCGGCTCGTCCCTCACCCTCAGCAACGACGTCCTGAAAGGCATCTACGACGACATCGAATTTTTCCGCCCGCGCATCCTCCTGCGCCCGCAGGAAATCTCCAACAACCCGGAAGTCGTCCGGCGCTTGGGGCTCATCACCATCAACACCGCCATCGAGGCCGACGTCTTCGGCAACATCAACAGCACCCACATCATGGGCAAGCAGCTCATGAACGGCATCGGCGGCTCGGGCGACTTCACCCGCAACGCCTACCTGTCGATCTTCACCTGCCCGTCCGTGGCCAAGGGCGGCGCCATCAGCGCCATCGTCCCCTTCTGCAGCCACCTCGACCACAGCGAACACTCCGTGTCCGCCATCATCACCGAGCAAGGCATCGCCGACCTGCGCGGCAAATGCCCGGAAGAGCGCGCCCGCCTCATCATCGACAAATGCGCGCACCCGGAATACAAGGCCCAGCTCAACGCCTACATCAACGCCTTCCCGCATAGCCACACGCCGCAAGCCTTGAGCGCGGCGTTCGCCATGCACCAGCAATTCCTCAAAACCAAGGACATGCGCGGCGTCGATTGGTCGCAATACCTCAAGTAGAGCCTCGGAAACCATCCGAAGAAACCTTCAGGGCGCGGGGAACACCTTTCCCGCGCCCTTTTTTTGCCGCTATCTCCAGCCTACTTGGAGCGGATCCGGTTATTCACCGTCCAGCCGTCGCACCACACCCCCTCAAGATTCACCGTCTTCGGGGAACGCGGCAACCCAAACTCGTTGTTCTGTAACAGCGAAATGACCAAGTCCACGGCGGCCGCTCCGGTCATCTCGGGCAGTTGATCAATCCCCGCCGGAGTCCGTTCCCCCTCCCAGCGGTCCAGCGAGGCATACGCGACATCGTCGGGAACCCGGTAGCCTATTTCCTGGATCAGCTCCAGCGCCTCCTCGGAGTTACTGATAATCGCATCCGGCCGGTTCTCCTTCAGCCACAGAGCGAAATCGCTCCGAACCCATTTCTTCGTCAGGAAAGTCGGAATCCGATTCCGCGAAGACTGCCCGTGCTGATAAACGAGATAACCCGCCAGCCAGCCGTGGTTCACCCGCTCATCCTGGTCCAGAAGATTGGCGAAACCGACCCGCTTGAACCCCAACTGCTTCAACCGCCGAAGCCCCAGCGACATCCCCTGGTAATGGGAATGGGAGGCGCGATACAGCGCCGGCTTGACCAACGTGTTACTGATCGTCACCGCCGCGAAATATTTCCAGTCCAGCGACAGATGCCCCTTGGAGCGAAGCAACGGCGCGATGATGATTCCCCGGATCGCCCGGGTATACAATATCTTGGTAAGCCGGGACGAAGTCAGCCCCGGCTCCTTGCCCCAGACCACCTCGATCTCGTATCCCTGCTTCGCGGCCCTGGCGCAGGCCCCGCGATAGGCGCACTGGTTGAATTCGGCGTCCAGCCATCCATCCCGGGTCGGCCACGATGTGATAAACGCGATCTTCTCCACCAACCGGCTCTTGCGCGACGTGCGCAACTGGTTCATCAGCGAAGAAACCAGCGGATCGGGAGTATAGCCCTGCTCTTTCGCGAGCTTCAGAATCCGGCTCTGCGTGGCCTCCGAGATACTCGGGTGATTGCGCAAAGCAAGCGACACCGTCGTACGGGAAACGCCCGCCAGCGCGGCGAGCTGGCGCATAGTGGGGGGACTTTTTGCCATGTTTGACAGTCAATCGATACCGTAAGCAAGCGAGAAACTCAACGGGAAATCCCCAACGCGGGCAACTCCCGCCGCCCTTTTCGCCAAAGCCCACTTTCGGCATTGAAACCGGCCCCGATCCCCGCGAAACTCCGCCCCATATGACCGATGAAATGATCCTTGTCGTGCGGCGCTCCCTCTTCGATGAGCTTGGAGCCTTCCAGGGCCTGAACCTCAACATCGCCCACTACCTCCCCACGCTGCTCGACCGCAACCACAACTTCTTCACCCCGCGCCCCGCCGCCGAAACCAACCCGGCCTTCAAGCAGATCATCCCCTACGTCCTCCTCGTCCACGAAGGCCGCGTCCTCCACTACGTGCGCGGCAAAAAAGCGGGCGAAGCGCGCCTCGCCGCCAAAGGCTCCATCGGCATCGGCGGCCACATGAACAACGGCGAAAGCGCCGACCTCTTCCAGGCGGAGAACACCGCCTACAAAACCGACGCCCTGAGCAACTCCTGGGACGAAGCCGCCTACCTCGAAGGCGTCCGCCGCGAAGTCAACGAGGAGATCAACGTCCAGACCCGCTTCACCAACCGCATCGCCGGGCTCCTCAACGACGACTCCAACGCCGTCGGCCAAGTCCACCTCGGCGTCATCCACGTCTTCCACCTCGAAACCGACGCCGTCACCAAGCGCGAGCAGATGATCACCCAACTCGACTTCCTCACGCGCGACGAACTCGTCGCCCGGCGCGAAAACCTCGAAAGCTGGTCGCAAATCTGCGTCGACAACCTCGACCGCCTCTTGGAGAAACCGTAAGCCGCCCTCTTCCCGCGCGCATCACCGCCGCGCCATCCGATACCTCTATCAGAGAAGATAGCCCCCGCAAACAGGCACAACCATGGAGTTTGGAAGTCCAGCAATCTCCCGCCCCTACCGGAAGGTCTCGGTCGTCACCCTCCTCATCGTCCTGAACGTCGCGGTGACGCTCTTGCAATGGTCGGTGGACTTCCTCGTTCCCGGCTGGCCGGAATCCGTCTTCGCCCTCAGCCGCGAAGGCATCGTCACCGACCACTACTACTGGCAGTTCCTGACCTACATGTTCCTGCACGGCGGGAGCGTATCGGAAACCGGCCTGTTCATGGGAGTCCTCCACCTGGGCCTCAACTGCCTGGCCCTCTACTTCGTCGGGCCGGAAGTGGAAATCGTCTGCGGCCCCAAGCACTTCCTGGGAATCTACTTCCTGGGCGGCTTCCTCGGCGGCCTCCTGCAATTAACCTTTACGAGCGTCCAACTCATGGGGGCCTCGGCCGGAGTCTGCGCCATCCTCCTCGCCTTCACCACCATGTTGCCGGAGCTGGAAATCACCGCCCTCCTCTACTTCGTCATCCCCGTGCGGATGCGGGCCAAATGGATCGGGCGAGCCGTCATCCTCACCTCCATATTCTTCGCCATCACCCCCTTCGGCGGCAACATCGGGCACCTCGCCCACCTCGGCGGCGCGCTGACCGGCTGGTTCTACACCCGGCGGCTCGGCTTCGGCGGCCCCTTCTGGTTCCAGCGCCTGTGGCGCGAACGCCGCCGCCTGCGCGAGCGCCAGGAGCGCATGGGCCCCACCGAATTCATCAGCCAGGAGATCGACCCCATCCTCGACAAAATCGCCCGCGAAGGCATCCAGAGCCTCACCCGCTCCGAACGCCACATCCTCGAAATGGGCCGCGAAAAAATCGCAAAAAAAACCACGCCGCCCCAGTTTCACTGAGGCCGCGAACATCGAATTTCCCCAACCAAATTCTTTTCAGGCACCCGGACGAGTGCTTAAGTTGGGGAAACATGCAAACCTCGGACATTGGGATCATCGGCGGGAGCGGCCTCTACCAGATCGAAGGGCTCGCCAACCCCACTGAACTGCACGTTGACACCCCCTGGGGAGCCCCCAGCGACGCCATCGTCCGGGGCGAAATCAAAGGGCGCACCGTCTACTTCCTGCCCCGGCACGGCCGCGGCCACCGCATCCTGCCCAGCGAGATCAACCACCGGGCCAACATCTACGCCCTGCGCAGCCTCGGCGTGCGCTGGCTCATCTCCGTCTCCGCCGTCGGCAGCCTGCAACCCCAGTATGCCCCCCGGCACATCGTATTGCCCGACCAGTTCTACGACCGCACCAGCCAGCGCGCCGCGCACACCTTCTTTGGCGGCGGCATCGTCGCCCACATCGCCTTTGCCCACCCCACCAGCGCCCCCCTGCGCACCTTGATCGCCCAGGCCGCCCGCGAAACCGGCGCCACCGTCCACAACGGCGGCACCTACGTCAACATCGACGGCCCCGCCTTCTCCACCCGGGCGGAAAGTGAAACCAACCGGCGGCTCGGCTTCGATATCGTCGGCATGACCAACCTCGCCGAAGCCAAACTCGCCCGCGAAGCCGAAATCGCCTTTGCCACCCTCGCGCTCGTCACCGACTTCGACTGCTGGCGCGAAGAAGAGGAACCCGTCACCGCGCAGACCGTCATGGGACACGTCGTCCACAACGCCGAGACGGCCAAAGCCATCCTCGCCCGGCTCATCCCCCGGATGCCCGCCACCCCCGACTGGCCCGAACATTTTGCCCTGGATAACGCCCTCGCCACGGACAAGGCGGTTTGGCCCGCGCAAACCGTGCAGAAAATGGGCATCCTCCTGGAACGCTTTCGCTAAGTTCAATTCTCAACCACCAATCCATGATCCGTTCGTTTCTCGCACTCGCCGCACTCACCGCCCTCCTGCCACTCGCCGCCGAAGCCCAATACGCTGAAAACACTCCCGCCGCGAAAATGGAACCGTCCACCCCTGGCATCCACCTTTCCTACAGCTCCGTCCACCCCGACGGCCCCTACATCGCCCTCACCTTCGACGACGGCCCCGGCAAAACCACCACCCCGCGCCTCCTCGACCTCCTCGCCCAGCGGCACATCAAAGTCACCTTCTTCGTCCTCGGCGAAAACGCCAAAGACAACCCCGACATCATCAAGCGCGAACTCGCCGAAGGTCACGAAATCGCCAACCACTCCTGGGACCACGAAAATCTTGCCAAAAAGTCCGAAGAAGGCCTTCGCAGCGAGATCGTGAAAACCCAAGACGCCATCTTCCAGATCACCGGCACCAAGCCGAAAGTCCTGCGTCCTCCCTACGGAGCCATCACCGAACACCAGAAGAAATGGATCAACGAGCAGTTCGGCCTCAAAGTCGTCCTCTGGGAAGTGGACCCCAACGACTGGAAAAAACCGGGCTCGTCCGTCATCGCCCGCCGCATCGTGGAAGGCACCCGTCCCGGCTCCATCATCCTCTCCCATGACATCCACGCCCAAACCGTCGACGCCATGCCGGAAGTCCTCGACGGCCTGCTCGCCAAGGGATTCAAATTCGTCACCGTCAGCGAGCTGATCGCCATGGACCACCCCGTGGCCAAGCCAAGCCCGTCGCCCGCGGCGGCCTCCGCAGCCTCCGCCCCCGCGGCCTCCCCGGCTCCCAAAAAGAAAACCAATTAACCCACTTCCGGCGTATCCAACGCGCCGGAAATGAAAAATCTCCCCCCTCACCCCCCCAGCGGCAGGGGCGGGCCTTTTATCCCCGCTCCTGCCCTTCCTGTTTTCCCCCATTCCCGCCCCCCGCGCCGGGAGCAACCATCCTTTGCTCTTGCCATTTCCAGGCCATTCCGGGATTGTCGCGCCCGAGTTTTCGGCATGACCCCAGTTTTCCTCTCCCGCCTATTGAGTACCCTCGTCCTCTGGACCGTGGTACTGTGGACCATCTTCTGCGGCTACGAAGTCGGTTTCTTCGTCATGCTCTCCGCCGTCGGGCTCGCCGGGTTGTGGGAATTCTACCGAATGCTCGACCACAAAGGGCTGCCCAACTTCAAAATCGTCGGCATGCTCTGCGGCGGCGTCCTCCTGGGCGGCTCCTTCTACTACTACAACTCCGTGGGCCCGTCCCGCTCCTACGACTGGGAGATGATCTCCCTCCTGGGCTTCCTCTTCACCGTCTTCACCCGGCAGATCTTCAAGGGCTTGCGCGACGCCGATCCCCTGCCCACCATGGCCTTCACCCTCTTCGGGCTCCTCTACGTCATCTGGATGTTCAACTTCATGAACAAGATCGTGTACATCCTCCCGCGCGGGGCGGATCAGCACGCCACCGGCCAGTTTTACGTCCTCTACCTCATCGTCGTCACCAAATTCAGCGACATGGGCGCCTACATCACCGGGAGCCTCGTCGGGCGGCACAAAATGGTCCCCCAGATCAGTCCCAAGAAAACCTGGGAAGGCTTCGCCGGCGCGCTCGCCTTCTCCCTGCTGGGCAGCTACGGCATGTTCTGGCTCATGCCCAAACACCTTTCCCGGCTCGACTGGACCCACGCCACCATCCTGGGCCTCCTGCTCGGCTTCGCCGCCATCGTCGGCGACCTCGCCGAATCCATTCTCAAACGCGGCACCGGCACCAAGGACTCCGGCCGCTTCCTGCCCGGCATCGGCGGCGCGCTCGATTTGATCGACAGCCTGCTCTTTACGGCGCCGCTCCTTTTCTTCTATCTTAGAGCCGTCATCAGAGTGGGATGAAAAACGTCGTCATTTTAGGAGCAACCGGATCGATCGGCCAAAGCGCCGTCAAAGTCGCGCGCGATATACCGCAACAAATGCGGATCGTCGGCCTGTCGGCACACCGTAACCTGGCCAAACTGGGCGAACTCGCCCGCGAATTCCCCGAAGCCGCCCTCTGCGTCACCAGCAAGGAAGACCCCGGAACCCTCGACCCGTGCCGCAAGATCCTGCGCGGCGAAGAAGGCCTCGTGGAACTGGCCACGCTCCCCGAAGCCGACATGGTCCTCATCGCCATCGTCGGCACCGGCGGCCTGCGCCCCGCCCTCGCCGCCATCGAAGCCGGCAAAGACCTCGCCATCGCCAGCAAGGAGATCCTCGTCATGGCGGGCGAGATCGTCATGGAAGCCGCCCGGCGCAAAGGCGTCAAAATCCTCCCCGTCGATAGCGAGCACAACGCCATCTTCCAATGCCTGGAGGGGCGCGATCCCGCCCACGTTCGCCGCCTCCTCCTCACCGCCAGCGGCGGCCCCTTCCGCCAAAGCACCCCCGAAAGCCTCGAAAACGTCACCCCCGCCCAGGCCCTCAAGCACCCCACGTGGTCCATGGGGAACAAAATCACCATCGACAGCGCCACCCTCTTCAACAAAGGGCTGGAAATGATCGAAGCCCGGTGGCTCTTCAACGTCGGCATCGAGCGCATCGACGTCGTCGTCCACCCCCAGAGCGTCGTCCACTCCATGGTCGAGTTCATCGACAGCTCCATCCTCGCCCAGTTGAGCCGCTCCGACATGTGCTTCCCCATCCAATACGCCGTCACCTGGCCCCAGCGCGTCCCCAACAGCCTGCCCGCGCTCGACTTCGCCGCCCTCTCCCGGCTCGAATTTGAAGCCCCGCGCCCCGGCGTCTTCCCCGCGTTACTCCTCGCCCGCGAGGCCGGAGCCACCGGCGGCACCCTGCCCGCCGTCCTCAACGCCGCCAACGAAGTCGCCGTCGCCGCCTTCCTCGGAGGCCGCCTTTCCTTCCCCGGCATCTGGCGAACCGTCGAAGCCGTCATGGCCGCCCACCGGACCATTGCAACCCCGGCACTCGATGCTATCCTCGAAGCTGATCTCTGGGCGCGCACCCGCGCCGCGGAACGAATCGCGCTATCGGCCTAAACCTTTCTATGTCCACCTTGCTCCACATCCTGAACTTCCTCTTCGTCCTCCTGGAAGTCATCGTCCTCTTCAACGCCATCATCATCGCCCACGAATGGGGCCACTTCCTGGCGGCCCGCTGGCGCGGCCTCAAAATCGAGGAATTCGGCGTCTGGTTCGGCAAACCGATCTGGAAAAAGAAGATCAACGGCGTTTGGTATTCGCTCGGCACCATTCCTGCGGGCGGTTTCGTCAAACTGCCGCAACTCGCCCCGATGGAGGCTCTGGAAGGGGCCACCGAGGCCCCGCTCGATCAGCTCAAGCCGATCTCTAATCTCGACAAAATCATCACCGCTTTCGCCGGTCCTCTCTTTAGCTTTGGGTTCGCCGTCGTCCTGGCCTGCATCGTCTGGGGCATTGGCAAGCCAACCTCATCGGTCGAAACCAGCACCATGATCGGCTATGTCGAGCCGGGTTCCCCTGCGGAAAAAGCAGGGCTTCAACCAGGCGACAACGTCCTGAAGGTCGATGGCCACCCGGTCAAACGCTTTGCGGGAATGGTCAACAGCATCAACTGGTTCGTGGTTCGCAGCGAAGGCGACACCATCCCGTTTGAAATCGAACGGGACGGCAAAATTCTCACCCTGGATTCACACTGGATCAAAGAAGCCCGCAAAGGCTGGGGCCGCGAAGGTCTGCGCCAGGTCCACATCGGACCGGCACTCACCACCAAGATCGGCGAAGTGGAAAAGAACGGGCCCGCCGCCGAAGCGAAACTCCAGCCCGGCGATCTCATCACTCACGTCAACGGTGCCCGTATCTACAGTCGTGAAGCTTTGGGCGAAACTCTAATGAAGCAGCCGGAGGCTCCCGTCACTCTCACCATCGAGCGCGGCGTTAAAGCGCCCCCGTTCACCGTCACCATTCAACCCAAGCCACTTCCCACCGAAGGCAGCGAAAAACGAGC
>JAQTMF010000038.1 GCA_028714515.1 Chthoniobacteraceae bacterium
GGCACGTGGCTGGGAAACGTCCCCTTCTTCAAAAAAGCGTAGACTTCCCCGGAGCGCCCCGGCCGCCTACACTTTCGGGGAAACGATGAAGATCCCCTTGCGCACTCTTTTTTTGCTGCCCGCGGCGTGCCTGTGGAGCATGATCGGCGCCATGGCAGCATCTCCAACTCCAGAGGGAATGACGGTGACAAGCGAGGGCATCGTCAACGGGGTCATCGCCCCGCCATACGGCAAGCACGGCACCCATTTCCTGAAAGGGATGCCGGATTACTCCTTCCCCCTCGCCATCCACAACGCGCCCAAGGGAACGCAAACCTTCGCCCTCTTCCTGGAAGACCGCGACGCGATCCCCGTGGCCCGGTTTTCCTGGATCCACTGGGTAGCGGCCAACTTGACCGGGCCCACCCTGGAAGAAAACGCAAGCGCCAACCCGAAGGGGCGCTTCGTGCAAGGCGTCAATAGCTGGGCCTCGCCGCTGCTGGGCGCGGGCAAGCTGACAGACGCGGAAGCCTCGCGCTACGGCGGGATGGCCCCGCCCGACAAAGCGCACGTCTACGACCTCCACGTGTATGCGCTCGACACCAAACTGCCCTTGAAAGACGGCTTTTTCGCCAACGACCTGTTCCGCGCCATGGAAGGGCACATCCTGGCGGAATACAAGCTCTCGGGCAGCTATTCCGCGTCGCGCTAATTTTAAAAGACAGGGGAAAGTCCACAGATTGCGCAGATTCTCGCAGATTTTCGGAATGACAATAATGGATCTTCTGCCTTCCAATCTGCGGCCATCTGCGAAATCTGCGGATAAACCTCTTTGAATTCGTGAACAGTCCCTAACCGCGTTTCGGAGCGGCCTCCGCCTCGCGCTCCATCCGCCGGACGCACTCCGCGATCAGCGCGACCTGAACGCGCACCCGCTGGTCGAGCGCGAATTCGCTGGGCGTCTCGAAAGTGAACGTCCGCACGGTGTGGTGCAGATGCAGGTAAACGGCCTCCGGGAGCGCGGGGAACCGCCGCAACACGGCGGCCGTGAGCTTCCGCCGCATCAGGCCCGCGCGCGTGGCCCTCCGCCCGTCAATGAGCGTGCGCCCCTCGATGGGAATCAGCGGCCGGGCGATCTCCACAAGATCCTCGCCCCAAAAAGGAACCCGGCGCTCCAATTCGTAAAGGTAAAGCCCCCGCCCGTCGAAGTCCTCGTGCAGCGTCAGGGCGAGCCGAAAGCGGCGGGTTTGCAAATACGCCTTCAGTGCGCCGATATGCGGCACCCCGTCGTGTTGAAACGTCCGGTTCAAATCCTGCCCCTCCGCATCGGTCCGCGTGTTGTGGACGAGGCCCCACGGGTTCAGGCACGGAAAAACGAGACATGGGACACGCCGCAGGAGCGGAATATTCTGCTCCGCCCAGCCAATCAGCCCCTCGGTGGCGGCCGGTTCGTCGCCGTGAATCCCCGCCGAAAGATAAACGCCCCCCTCGTCCGCCCCGCTGGAGGCGAGCCTCCAAACGGGGAATCCGTCCGCCTCGGCGAAAGCGGTCATTTCGAGCCGGGCGGCCCGCGCCACCTTGCGCCAGCGGCGCATCAGGAACGGGTAGTCGTGGCAGCGGAGCAAAATCGGGTCCATGGTCACGAAGACCGAGCGTTACTCGGCCAATTTCTTCGCAACGGCCCGGTCAACCGACCACAACCCGCCGCCCCGGACGATCAGAGCCACGGCAATGCCGATAGCCAGCAAGTGGTATTCAAACCCCTCGCCCTTTTGAGTGCCCGCCCAGTTCATAAAGAACCCGTTGGCGTAGTGCACCATCACGATCGCCACCGCCATCGTCGAGGCAATGCCGAACGCCGCCACGCGGGTAAAGAACCCCAGGATCAGCGCGATGGCCCCGGCAAATTCCGCCATGATCGCCAGGAAAGCGAACACCGCCGGGATGTGCATTTGCCCAGTGAAGGAGGCCATGGTCGCGGAAAAGCCGTAGCCACCGAACAACCCGAGCACTTTTTGCGCGCCGTGCGGCAGAAACACCGCGCCCAAAGTCAGGCGGAGGATCAAGCTGGAAAAAGCGGCATCGGTTTTGAAGAGAGGAAGCAATGTTTTCATGGATGGTTTTCTTGTTTGTTCTTTTGGGAACGCAACAGAGGCTAGACCCGCGCGGGTAAAATGCCTAATGCCGCTTGGTTATTGCAGTTATGCGTTTCTTGCATAACATCGGCCCATGTTCGAGATCATTCGCGCCTTTTTGATCGTACTCGAAGAAGGCAGCCTCAACCGCGCCGCCACGCGGCTGCGCGTCTCGCAACCGGCGCTCTCGCGGCAGATGCAGGCGTTGGAACAGGAAATCGGCGGCCTCCTGCTGGAGCGCACCAGCGCGGGCGTCCGCCCCACCGACGCGGGCTACGCGCTCGCCGCCGCGATGAAACCGGTCGTGACGCAATACGAAGCCGCGCTCGGCCGCGTCCGCACGCTGGCGCGCGGCCAGAGCGACCAACTGCGGATCGGCTACCTCGTCTCCATGGCGCAGGTCTACATCAACCCGGCCCTCGCCGAAGTCCGCCGCGCGCACCCGGAAGTCAAAGTCACCCTGCTCGACCTCTCCCCCGGCGAACAGATCGCCGCCCTGCGGCGCGGAGAAATCGACGTAGCCGTGATCGGGCAGGAGGGGACCGTGCTCGGCCGCGAATTTTACACCCGCAAGCTGGCCGCCTTGCCCGTCCTGGCCGTCCTCCCCGCCGGGCACCCGCTGGCCGCGCGCGAGACAATCCCCCTCGAAGCCCTGCGTGGCGAACGCTTTCTGAGCGCTCCGGAGGCCGACATGCCCGGCCGCAACCGCTGGATCGCGCAACTCTGCCGCACGGCCGGTTTCCGGCCCCGGTTCGCGCTGGAAGCCGAGAGCGTCGCCCACATGCTGTCGCTCATCCTGAGCGAAGGAGCCGTAACGCTCGTCCCCGCCTACATGCACGACTTCCCGGCGGCGGGCATCGCCATGGTCCCCGTGACCGACCCGCACGCGCGCTGGGACTTCCTGGTCGTCTGGCATCGCGGCCGGACCGCCGGGCCGCTGCGCGTCTTCCTCGACGCCCTCGCCGCCGCCGCGAAAGAGAGCGACTAAACCGAGGGCACGCATTCCGGAAGAGTATCCGCGGATTTCGCAGATGACCGCAGATTTTGCCCCTCGTTCCCAAGCAACTTGGAAACGAGGTGAAATCGGCAAAGTCGGGCAACGGGCCATGGTAGGGGCGGCACTCCGTGCCGACCGCACGCGCGCCATTCCTCTGCGCGCCCGAGTGGAAATCACGCTCCGCCGGGCGGCACGGAGTGCCGCCCCTACCGTCGCTTGCGAAGCTACCCGAGGATAGTGCTCTCGTTCCCAAGTGCTTGGGAACGAGCGGCGAGAACGTCGGGTGCCTTTAGAAATCCGCGATTTTCTGCGAAATCTGCGGATTCCTCTTAGATAGTGTCGTTAAACTGAACTCCCGGAACGCGGGGAGACTTTCGCGGTAGATCCGCACCGCCTCCGGGCGCGGCTCAATGCGCCGGATCGCCGGGCAAAACGCCGCCGCCAGCGCGCCGTAAGCCAGCCCCTCCCCCACGTGCGCGGCCATCATCGCGGCCCCGAGCGCGGCGGAATCGGTGGTGGAGATAATCTCCACCGGCGCGCCAAAAACATCGGCCAGCGTCTGCAAAATGCCCTCGCTTTGCGAAGCGCCGCCCGTCACGCGCAACGTGGCGAAATTCCCCATCCAGAGCGAATGCGCCCGCAGCGCCAGCGCTTGCGCCTCCACCACGGCGCGGATGCGCACCTCGGCGGGAGCGGCGGCGAAATCGAAATTGGCGCGCAAGCCCGGCCGCGTCACCAGCGGCGTGATCTCCGCTTCGAACCACGGCAGCGCCCAGCGCCCGCCGTTGCCGGGAGCCGTTTGCTCAAAAGCCGTCCGGCCGAAAAACTCCCAGTCCGCCCCGGCCTCGTCGCGCACGCGCTCGCGAGCCAGCGAGCCGTTCTTAAAGCAGGTCAGGCACATAAAGCCCCCGCCCGGCTGGCCAAAAACGTGGCCAAAGCCGTCGGGATCGATCCGGTAGGGATCGAGCGCCGCGAAAAACGTGTCGCTGGTGCCGAGACTCACCACCGCCGTGCCGGTGGCGGACCCGCCGCACCCCACAAGGCTCGCCGGGTTGTCGCCCGTCCAGACCGCGACGGGAATCCCCGGCCTCAGCCCATAGCGGGCAAAGTAAGCGGAAAGCCCGCCCGCGCGCCCCGCCGTGGGGCAAACGCGCGGCAGCTTGGAAAGCAAATCCGGCGCGGTGGCCGCCGCGATGCGCGGATGCCACGCCATGGTGCGGAGATTGAGCAAATTCATCCCCGCGCCGTCGCCGCCGTCCACGGGCGCATCCGCCCCACAGAGAACCGAGCAGAGGAACGACGAGACAAGATGAATGCGGAGCGTCTCCCGGTACGCCTGCGGCTCCTGCTTCCAAAATTTGCGGATCTGCGGGCCGGTGAACCGCTCGATGGCGGGCGAACCGGTAAGCGTTTGCAACCCCGGCCCGACGGCGGCCGCGATCTCCGCGCATTCGGCCCCGGTGGAGCTGTCCATCCAGATCGGCGAAGTCTTGCGCGCAAGCGCCGGGGCGAGCTGGCTCGCCTAATCCGCGCCGGGGCGCAAATCGGCCACGATCCCGAAGAACCGCTCGTTCAAATACACCGAGCCGTGCTGCTGGCCGGAACCGCCGATCGCCTCCACCTCGTCCAGCGGCATCCCCGCCGCCCGCATGCGCCCGAGCAACATATCGAGCGCCGCGACCCAAAGCAGCGGATCGGCATGCTTCACGAGCGGATCGGGATGCGCGAGCACCCCGCCTGGGCACCCGAACTCCGGGAGATCGGCCCCATAGTTCACGGCGCAGGAAGCCACGATGGCTCCCCGCGCGGGATCGACGAGGAGCGCCTTCAACCCCTGCGTGCTGCTGTCCAGCCCAAGATACAAAGCCATGGAACGCGCCCCGGGTTAGCCGAGAAGGTAATCGTTGCGAACGATTTCGAGCATCTCCTGGCGGCCGCTCTTGGGGGTGGGCTCGCCGTGTTCCAGCACCCAGGCTTCGAGCGCGTCGGAGCTGGATTTGCCCGCGAGAATCTCCTGCCCCAGCGGCGACTTCCACGAGGCATACCGCTCCGCCACGAACGCGGAAAGCGCCTTCTCCTCGATGAGCTTGTCGGCCACGAGCAGCCCCCGCGCAAAGGCGTCCATGCCGCCGATGTGGGCGTAAAAGAGATCCAGCGCGTCGTTGGAGCCGCGCCGGCACTTCGCGTCGAAGTTGAAGCCGCCGGAGCCGATGCCGCCGGGCTGCTGCAACACCACCGTCATCGCGGCGGCGGTCGCGTAAAGATCGCTCGGGAACTGGTCCGTATCCCACCCAAGCAGCACATCCCCCTGGTTGGCGTCGATGCTGCCCAGCTTGCCTTCGGCGGCGGCCACGGTCAGCTCGTGCTCGAAGGTATGCCCCGCCAGCGTGGCGTGGTTGGCCTCGATGTTGATTTTGAAATGCTCGAAGAGCCCG
The DNA here is from genome assembly GCA_028714515.1 of Chthoniobacteraceae bacterium. Classification (GTDB taxonomy): domain Bacteria; phylum Verrucomicrobiota; class Verrucomicrobiia; order Chthoniobacterales; family Chthoniobacteraceae; genus UBA695. The sequence continues at coordinate 5,547 of JAQTMF010000038.1, forward strand.
TGCGCGCGCAGGAAACTCAGTACCGTGGCCGTGTCGAAGTCATATTGATGCTTCGTCGGCTCCTTCGGCTTCGGCTCGATCAAGAACTGCCCGGTAAACCCGATCTTCTTCTTGTGATCCACGGCCAGTTGCAGGAAGCGGGCGAATTGCTCCTGCTCCTGCTTGTAATCGGTATTGAGCAGCGTCTCGTACCCCTCCCGGCCGCCCCAGAAAACGTAATTCTGGCCGCCCAGCTCGTGGGTCGCCTCCAGCGCGTGCTTCACCTGCGCGGCAGCGTAGGCAAAGGCGTGCACATCGGGGTTCGTCCCCGCGCCGTGCGTATAACGGGGGTTGGAAAAGAGATTCGCCGTGCCCCAGAGCAGCTTGACTCCCGTCTCCTGCTGCAACGCCTTGGCCTGCGCGACGATGGCATCGAGATTTTTGCACGACTCCGCAAACGTCGCCCCCTCGGGCGCGATATCGCGGTCGTGGAAGCAGTAATACGGCGCGCCGAGCTTCTGGCAGAACTCGAAATTCGCCCGCAGCGCTTGCTCGGCCATCTGCATGGGGCTCCCCGTATTCCATTCGCGCGTCCACGCGGCGGGGCCGAACATATCCGCGCCCGATCCCTTGAACGTGTGCCAGAAAGCGACCGAAAACCGGAAATGTTCGGCCATCGTCTTGCCGCGCACCACGCGGTTCGCGTCATACCACCGGAACGCCAGGGGATTCGCGCTCTTGGGGCCTTCGTAAGCAATGGGGGCGGAGATTTGAGGGAAGTAAGTGCTCATGGGAAAATAGAAACGGGGAGACAATCGGCAAAGCGCGGGGAAGTCTTTTCCTCTCGCCGGGAACAGTTAGAACATATAAAAAATAAGGATTCCATGTCCTTTTTTCGTAATCCCGGCCTCCTTTTCGCCACGTGAGCAAACCCAAGCAAATCGGCCTGCTGGTGGACGCCTCCCGCGCGTATGGGCGCGGCATCTGCCGGGGCGTCGCCCAGTTCGCCGAAACGCGCGCAGACTGGCTGATCCTCACCCACGAGCGCCCGGAACTGGAAGACCTGCCGCGCTGGCTCCAAAAGGCGCGCCTCGACGGCCTCATCGCCTACATCCCCAACCAGCGGATGCACCGGCAGATCACCGCCCTCGGCGTGCCGGTGGTGGACGTGCACGGGCGCTGCCGCAGCCCGCGCGTCCCCGTGATCGAATCCGACGACGCCGCCATCGTCCGGCTCGCCTTCGCGTTTTTCCAGCAATCCGGCTTCCGGCACCTCGCCTACTGCGGCTACCCGGGCGTCTTCTTTTCCGACCAGCGCGAGGAGGCCGTGCGGCTGGAGGCGTCATCCCTGGAGCGCGTGCACCTCTACGCCCCCTCCGCCCGAAAGCGCGTCGGCGCGGATCTCTACCAGTTGGAAAAAGGAGGCGGCGCGCACGAGCCGGATCTCGCCCGCTGGCTGCACGCCCTCCCGAAACCCGCCGCCATCCTCACCTGCAACGACATCCGGGGCCAGCAAGTCATCAACGCCTGCCGGGAAGCGGGCATCCGCGTGCCCGAGGAAGTAGCGGTCCTGGGAGTGGACAACGACGAACTCCTCTGCCGTCTCAGCCGCCCCACCCTCTCCAGCATCGAGCCGGATGTGGAACAAATCGGCGCGCTCGCGGGCCGCCTGATCGCGGATCAACTGGACGGCCAACCGCCCGCGCCCCGCCACCGCGTCCCCCCGCGCCAAGTCGTCCAGCGGCAATCGACCGACACCGTGGGAACGGAAAACCCCGCCGTCGTGCGCGCCGCCCGGCTCATCCGCGAACGGGATTACCGCGGGGCGTCCGTGGAGCAGATTTGCGAAGCCGCCGGTCTCTCGCGCTCCACGCTCGACCGGCTCTTCCACGCGCACCTGGGCCACTCCGTCGCCGGGGAAATCGCGCGCACCCGCCTCCAGCGCAGCCAGAACCTCCTGCGCCATACCGGCCAATCCATCGCCGAAATCGCGCAAGCGTGCGGCTTCCCCTCCGCCACCTACTTCTGCCGCTTCTTCAAGCGCGAGACCGCGCAAACGCCCAACACCTACCGGAAAGCGTAAGCCTCATCCCCGCTTCCGCGCCCGGAAAGTCAGGAAAAGCATCGCCAACCCGAAAGCCAGCATCACCAGCCCCCACCAGAGATTCATATTGATCCCCAGCGATTGCCGGACCAGCTCCGGCCCGCCAAAAATCCCCACGCCCACCAGGATCAATCCGAACAACGTAAAGAGCAGCCCGAGCGGAAGTCTTAAGTCAAAGTTCATAGTCAGCGAGAGGTTACGCAAAGAGGATATTCAGAATCGCCGCCACCCCCAGGATGATGACGCCCAAGATGGCGGGCCGCCGGAACCACGGCTCGTCTTCGGCCTTCGGCCTGGGCGTCAGCGAATAAACAAGGCCGGTCAACTCCGCATCGGTCTTGGTCCGGCGCGTGAACACCGAAATGAGAAGCGTCAGCGCAAAGCAAGTCGTCCACGCGACAATCGCCATCCAGAAGTTCTGCCCCATTTCGCTATGGAAAATGAACTTCGGCGCGATCCATCCCCCTTTGACGCCGGGCAGCCCGTGCTCCGTCAGCGAAAGCCCGTGGAAAATCGCCGCGCTCACGGTGCCGCTCAACAGGCCGAAGAAAGCGCCGTGACCGGTCGCGCGTTTCCAGAACATGCCGAGCAGGAAGGTGGCAAAAAGCGGCGCGTTCACGAACCCGAAGACAAGCTGAAGCATGTCCATGATGTTGTTGAACTGCTTGGCCATGGCCGCCGCCGCGACGCTCACCAAAATGCCGAACACCGTCGCCCAGCGCCCCATCCGAAGATAATGCGTATCCGATTTCCCCGGCGCGATGTAGCTCTGGTAAATATCGTAGGTCCAGACCGTGTTGAACGCGGTGACGTTGCCCGCCATCCCCGACATGAACGACGCCATCAACGCCGTAAACCCGACGCCAAGAAGCCCCGCGGGAAAATAGCGCGCGATCATCGCCGGGATCGTCATGTTGTAATCCGGCGTGCCGTCCGCCCTCACCGGCAGAAACGTGCCGCCGCTGGTGTGGTTCATGACAATGGCGATCATGCCCGGCAAAATCACCAGCGCGGGGAATAACATTTTCGGCACGGCGGCGATCAGCGGCGTGCGGCGCGCGGCATTCATCGAGTTGGCCGCCATCGCCCGCTGCACAACCAGGAAGTCGGTGCACCAGTAGCCAAAGGAAAGCACAAAGCCAAGCCCCATCACCATGCCGAACCAGCCGATGCCCATCGGGTTCTCATAAGCGCTCCCCAGGTGCACCCACGAGCGCGACCACGCGTCGGGCGCGAAATGTTGTTCGGCGGCCACGGGAGCCAGTTTCGCCTGCAAAGCCGCCCACCCCCCCACATCCTTGAGCCCCAGGTAAACGAGCGGCGCGAACCCCAGCACAATCATGAAGAATTGCAGCACCTCGTTGTAAATCGCCGAGGTCAGCCCGCCCAGGAAGATATAGACCAGCACCACCAGCGCCGACGCCGCGACGCACCACCAATAGGGCCAATGAACCAGCGTCTCCAACAACTGCGCCAGCGCGTGCAGCGAAATGCCGGAGGAGAAAATCGTCATCACGGCAAACGAAATGGCGTTGAACCCGCGCGTCTTCTCATCGAAGCGCATCTTCAGATATTCCGGCACCGAGCGGGCCTTGGAGCCGTAGTAAAACGGCATCATGAAGATCGCGAGAAACACCATCGCCGGAATCGCGCCCACCCAATAGAAATGGCTCGTCATGATCCCGTATTTCGCGCCCGAAGCGGCCATGCCGATCACCTCTTGCGCGCCAAGATTGGCGGAGAGAAACGCCAGCCCCGTCACCCACGCCGGAATGGAGCGCCCGGAAGTCAGGAACGCCGAGCCCCCCTTCATGAAGCGCTTCAGCGCAAAACCGATACCGAGGACAAAGACAAAATAGAGCGCCAGGATCGAATAATCGACTCCCGAAAGATGGATCTGGGTGGACATAGCGGGGGAAGAGGAGATTTACCCCTATTCCATTCGGCCGCGCCAGCCAAGGGATTTCACCTCAAAGGGGCGTGAAAACGCAAAGAGAAAATATTCCTCGCCGGCCCCCCCTCTTCAGCGCCCGTACCATTCCCGGCTGGCGCGGCAGAACCGGCAGACGGAAAGCATCGCGGGCACCTCCACCAGCACGCCCACCACGGTGGCCAGCGCCGCCGGGGAGCCGGGCCCAAAGAGCGCGATGGCCACGGCCACGGCCAGCTCGAAAAAGTTGCTCGCCCCGATCAGCGCCCCCGGCGCGGCGACCCGGTGCTCCACCTTGAACCAGCGCATCAGCAGATACGTCAGCCCCGCGTTGCTGTAAATCTGGACCAAAATGGGCACGGCCAGCAGCAAAACGGCCAACCAGCGGTGCGTCAGGTTCCCGGCCTGGAACGCGAAGATAAGGACCAGCGTGGCCAGCAGCGCCGCGATGGTGACGGGGTGGAACTTCGGCAAAAAGCGCTCCTCAAACCACTCCCGGCCCCGCCAAGCCAGCAGCGCCGTGCGGGTGATCCAGCCCGCCGCCAGCGGCAGCACCAGGAAGACCGTCACCGAAGTAAAGAGCACCCTGGACGGCACCACGACGTGCGCCACGCCGCACAGGAACATGACGATGGGCGCGAACGCCACCAGCATGATGAGATCATTCACCGCCACCTGCACCAGCGTGTAAACCGGGTCCCCGTCGGTCAGATACGACCAGACAAAAACCATGGCCGTGCACGGGGCCGCCGCCAGAATCACCAGCCCGGCGGTGTAATTGGCCGCCAGCTCCGGCTCGATCCACGGGGCAAAGACATGCCGCAGGAAAATCCACGCAAAGAGCGCCATGCTGAACGGCTTCACCAGCCAGTTGACGGCCAGCGTCACCCCCAAGCCCGCCGGTTTCCGCGCGACGCCCCCCAGCGCCGAGAAGTCCACCTTCAACATCATCGGGTAAATCATCAGCCAGAGGAGGATGGCGATGGGAATATTGACCTGCGATCCCCGGCCAAACTCCAGCCCGCTCAATGTCGAAATCAGCGCCGGAGCCGCCTTGCCCAACAAAACCCCCGCGGCCATGCAAAGGACCACCCAGACCGTCAGATAACGCTCGAAAAAGCCGAGACGCTTCGGCGCGGCTTTGCTGGAAACATCGGTCATTTCGCTCATTGCGCCCTCCCTTCGCGGAAGCCCGCCGCATACGCCTCGAAAACCCGCCGCATCTCGTCGCGCACCTCCCGGAACGCCTCCAAAACCTCCTCCCCCGTCCCGCCGGCCCGCGCCGGATCGTCGAACCCCCAGTGGTGGCGGTTCACCTGCCCCGGGAACATCGGGCACGCCCGGTCGGCGTTCCCGCAAACCGTGATCACCGTCGTCACCTCCCGGTTCAAGAACGCCTCCAGAGACTTCGAGGTCTGCCCGGAAATATCGATGCCGATTTCCCGCATCACCGCCACGGCGTGCGGATGCACAAAACCGGCCGGGCTGGACCCGGCGCTATGAACCTCCAGCAAATCCCCGGCGGCCTCGCGCAAAATCCCCTCGGCCATCTGGCTGCGGCAGGAGTTGCCCGTGCAAAGAATGAGAACGGTCGGTTTTTTCATAAAAAAGGCGGAGCAAAGGCCGCTTTGAACGTATCAAAAGGGAGTCTAAACGCCTACGAATATAAGGCAATAGCTATATTCCAAAAAACGACGGAACGGCCGGGGGCCGCCTCCGCCGCGTTATTCCCGGAGAGAGCATGGAACATCCCGTTTTTGACGATTACTTCGCCGACCCCTTCGTCTGGAAAGTGGGCAAAGAGTATTTTGCGGTCGGCACCGGCCGGGAAGAAGCGGAGCGTGTGGACGAGACCGCCGGATGGGTCTTCCCGATGCTCCGCTCGCGCGATCTGCGGCACTGGGAACGCCTGGGAGAGGCCCTCGAACGGCCCGATCCCGAGCTGGGCGACACCTATTGGGCCCCGGAGGTGGCCTTCCGCGACGGCCGCTACTGGATGTATTATTCCGTCGGGTTCGGGGACAAAAGCCACCAAATCCGCACCGCCGTTTCGCTGGACCCGGCGGGTCCGTTCCACGATACGGACGCGAACCCGCTGGTGGATCCCGCCGATTTACCCTTTGCCATCGACCCCCACCCCTTCCGCGACGCCGACGGCCAATGGGTCCTCTTTTACGCGCGCGATTTTCTCGACACCGAAGGAGGCGCGCGCCCCGGCACGGCCCTGGTGGCCGACCGCCTGCCCCGTCCCGACCGGGTGGAAGGCCGCCCCACCGTCATCCTGCGCGCCCGGCACGATTGGCAGCGCTTCCAGGCCCAACGGCCGATGTATGGCGGCGTGTATGACTGGCACACCCTGGAAGGCCCGTGCGTCACCCTCCACCGGGGCAAATATTACTGTTTCTATAGCGCGGGCCGGTGGGAGAACGCCACCTACGGCGTCGATTACGCCGTGGCGGACCACCTCCTGGGGCCCTATTCCGACGCCGGGAACGACGCCGGAGCCCGGGTCTTGCACACCGCCCCGGGAATGCGGATCGGGCCCGGGCACAACAGCCTCGTCGTGGGACCCGACGAGCGGGACTACCTGGCCTTCCACGCCTGGGACGCCGCGCAAACGGGCCGCCGGCTGTTTCTCGAACAGCTCTATTGGACGAAAGAAGGTCCCCGCGCCGAAAGCACGCGCCCAGTGGCGATCCACTGACGCCCTACGGCGCATTCACGCATTCAAGCTGGCGCAAAAGACAGGATGAACGGGAAAAAAAGAGGTTCGGAGGCAGACTACGCGCCGAATTTCCAACAGGATTTACAAGATTAGTAGGATTAATAGGATTTTTCCCGAAGACTGCCCAGCCCGGATTCACCAAAACGCTTCGGCATGGGCAGGGGATTGATGCCGGAAATCATGCCAAGCATGCCAGGCTGCAAGCGAAATCCTCTCAATCCTCTCAATCCTGTAAATCCTGTTAGAAAAAAGCGGCCCGGATTCAAACCGGCACGTTCCTTCCAGCCCGCGCCCACCCCGATCGGGTGTTCCCCTTGTCTTGATTCGCAAACACCCCCTAATGGCCGCGGTAAGTGCAGCGGGCGCGCGGCGTTTCCTGGATCACGATTTCGCAAAGCCCGGGGCAAAGCGGCTCCAGCCGCCGCCACAGCCAGCCGCTGATCGCCTCCGCCGTCGGGTTTTCGAGCCCGGGAATCTCGTTCAGATAGCGGTGGTCGAGTTCCTCCACAATGGGGTTCATCGCCTCGCTGATCTGGCTGTGATCGTAGACCCAGCCCATTTTCGGGTCCACCTCCCCCTCCACGGCGATCTCGATGCGGTAGCTATGCCCATGCATCCGGTGGCACGGATGCCCCTCCGGGACATGCGGGAGCGTGTGGGCGGCTTCGAAAAAGAATTCTTTGGTAAGACGGCAGACCATGATCGTTCAAATCTCGCGGTCTGCGGCCCCCTCTGTCAAGATTGCGTTGCCGGGGCCGGTTTCTTCGCCCGAAAAGCGAGGCAGTCATACACGAGCCGGTCCGGCTGGTAGGAAGCCTGCGAACGCACCAGCACGTGGAGCCCCTGGTGCTCGGCGCGGCCCTGGCCCGCGAGCTGGGCGGCCAGGTGCTCGTGGAATTCCAGCGTCCCCACCAAGTCGCCGTCCTGGCAAAGCACGATGGGCCGCAACCCGGGAATGACGACGATGGAAAGCGGCTTGAGGCTGCTGGCGACTTCCTGCGGCAGTTCCTCGACGATCTCCTGCACCTCGGCGTGCTTGGCCTCCAACTGGATCATCCGGGCCTTCGCCTCGGGGGCGGTCGATTCCAGGGCGATGCTGATGGCGTCCAACAGCGCGTGGCGGACTTCCCCCAGGTCGGTGAGCGACTTCAAATCCTGCAGCGCGGGCTGCGTCTTGATCGCCTTGGCCAGCGACGAGATCTCCTTGAGATACGCGTTTTTCTGCGTTTCCGGGACGAAATACATCACCATCAGGTGGACGGGCGCTCCGTCGGGCGCTCCGTAGTCGATCCCCTGCGGGCTCCAGCCCACGGCGCAGACCACCTCGCCGTCGTGCCGGGAGCGGGCGTGCGGGCAGCCCCACCCCAGGCCGATGCCGGTATTGTGGGCTTTTTCCCGGGCGAGCACGTTTTCGGTGATCCCCTCCTCCACGCCGATGTCGGGAATCGCCTCGATCAGGGCGGCCAGGTATTCCAGGGCCCGGCTCTTGTTGTTGTCCGGCAGCTCGATGAGCCGGCCTTCCTGAAGTGCGTCGAGGAGTGTTTTCATGGAGCGGAGAGAGCAGAGAGGTTAGTCGATCCCGTATTTCCGGTGGAACAGGGTCTTTACGTAATGCGTCAGAATGGAATACGCCACCAGGAACCCGGCGATCCAGGCCCAATACACCGCCGGGAGCGGCACGAACCCGAAGTATGCGGCGAACGGCGAATACGGCAGCGCCACGCCCACCGCCATGACGAACAGCGTCGTCGCCAGCAGGAAGGGGCTTGCGATGCTCTGGAAGAACGGGATCCGGTTGGTGCGGATGATGTGGACAATGAGCGTTTGCGTGAGGAGCGATTCCACGAACCAGCCGGTGTGGAAGAGTTGCTCGTAGTAGGCCGTCGCCCCCTCCGGCATCCCCGGGATTTTGAACATCCAGCAGTCGAAAACGTACCACATCAAAAAGAACGTCGCGTAGTCGAAGATGGAACTCATCGGCCCGATCCACATCATGAAGCGCCGGATGTTGTCGATGTTCCACTTGCGCGGCGTCTGCATGTATTCGGCATCGACGGAATCCGACGGGATGCCGACCTGCGAGGCGTCGTAGAGGAGGTTGTTGACGAGCACCTGGATGGGGGCCATGGGCAGGAAGGGGAGGAAGGCGGCGCCCCCCACCACGCTGAACATGTTGCCAAAGTTGGAGCTCGCCCCCATGCGGATGTACTTGATGATGTTGCCGAAAACCTTGCGCCCCTCCAGGATGCCGTCTTCCAGGACGAGCAGGCTTTTTTCGAGCAGAATAATATCGGCCGACTCCTTGGCCACATCCACGGCGGTATCGACGGAAATGCCCACATCGGCCACGCGCATGGAGGGGGCGTCGTTGATGCCGTCGCCCATGTAGCCGATGACATGGTTGCGTTTTTGGAGGGCGATGATGATCGCCTCCTTCTGCGACGGGGAAAGCCGGGCGAACACCGTGGTCTTCTCCGCCAGCTCGCCGAGTTCCTCCTCGCTCAACCCCAGGAGCCGGTCGCCGGTGATGATCTCCCCGGCGTCGAGGTCCACATCCTTGCAAATCTTGCGCGTCACCAGCGCGTTGTCGCCGGTGAGGATCTTGGTGGAAACGCCCACCTCCTTCAACTGCGCGATGGCCTTGGCGGCGGACCCCTTGGGCGGATCGAGGAAGGCGATATAGCCCAGCAGAATGAGGTCGCTCTCGTCGGCCACGGAGAAGACGGTCTTCGTCTGCGGGAACTCCCGGTAAGCGATCCCCAGCACGCGATAACCGTCGCGGCTCAGCTCCTCGTATTCCTCCAGCAGGTCGTTCTTGATGAGGTCGATCATCAAGTGGACCTCGTCATCCACCTGGTAATGCGTGCAGCTCTTGTAAATATCCTCCACCGCCCCCTTGCAAATAAGCACGTGGTCCCCCTCGTAATCGACCACCACCGACATCCGCTTGCGCTGGAAGTCGAACGGGATCTCATCCACCTTGCGGCAGTTGCGCTCCACATCCAGCTCCGTGTGGGAGAGCACCGAACGGTCCAGCAGATTGCGCAGGCCCGTCTGGTAGTAACTGTTCATGTACGCGTAGCGCAGAACGTCCTCGCTGTCGCGGTTGGTGACATCGACGGCCTTTTCGAGGATGACGCGATCCTGCGTCAGCGTGCCCGTCTTGTCGGTACAGAGAATGTCGATCGCGCCGAAGTTCTGGATCGCGTTGAGCCGCTTCACGATCACCTTCTTGCGCGACATCGCCATCGCCCCCTTGGAGAGGTTGACGGTGACGATCATCGGCAGCATCTCCGGCGTCAGCCCCACGGCCACCGAAAGGCCGAAGAGCAGCGCGTCGGCCCAATCGTGCTTGGTAATGCCGACGATAAGGAAAACAATGCTCACCATCACCACCATGAAGCGGATCATCAGCCAGGTGAACCCGGCGATCCCCTTGTCGAAACTCGTCTGCACGCGCTGCCCGGCGAGCTTCTCGGCGATGGCGCCAAAGTGCGTCTTGCTGCCCGTGTTCACCACCACGCCGCGCGCCGTGCCGCTCAAAACGTTGCTGCCCTGGAAACAGGCATTCTGCAATTCGATGAGCCCGCGCCCGGCCACGTCGGCCGGTTCCGCGCTCTTCTCCACCGGCATCGACTCCCCGGTGAGCGACGACTGGCTCACAAAGAAATCCTTCGCGCTCAAAAGCCGCAAGTCCGCGGGAATGATCGCCCCGGCGTTGAGCACCACGATGTCGCCCGGCACGATGTCGCCCACGGAAAGCTCGCATTCCAAGCCGTCGCGCACCACCGTGCAATCCGTCTGCACCATCGCCTGCAACTCCTCCACCGCCTTGCTGGAGCGGTGCTCCTGCACATGGGCAAGCACCACGCTCAGGAAAATCATCGCCCCCACCACGATGGCCGAGCGATAATCGCCCATCAGCAGCGCGACCACGCAGATGACCAGCAACTGGATCACCAGCGGATTCTTGCAGCGCAAGAGCAGCTCCATCAAGAGGCCCAGCTCCTGTTTATGGCTCAGCAGGTTCGGCCCGAACTTCTCGCGCGCCTCCTCCACCGCCTCCGGCGAAAGCCCGTGCTCCGTCACCCCCAGGTTCACCAGCGCCTCCGTCGGCGTCAGGCGGCACAACTCCACCAGCCGCGTTTCGTCTTCCGAAACCGCGTTGGAAGCCGCTTTCGCTGCCTTGAGGAAGACCGTGGGATGAATTTTGCCGATGAGAGTGCGGAACATAAAAAACGGGCGCGCGCAAACGCCCTCAGTTTCGTTCTATGAGATGCGCCATATTGTCAAGCCTCGAAGGCAGAGGGGCCTTTGTTTTCCTTCTTTTGCGCCCCCTTGAACATTGCCGCGCGCGGCTCTTTCGATTTCTGCTTGTCGGGCGGCTCCGCTCCGATCATGCTGAACGTTTCCTATGGACGTTCCAAAAGTTCTCGTTGCCGATCCCATTTCCGAACGCGGTGTAGCCGAGCTGGCCGCGGGCGGAGTTCTTGATGTCACCGTAAAAACGGGTCTCAAAGAAGACCAGCTTCTTGAGATCATTGGCGAATACTCCGGGCTCGTCGTCCGCAGCCAGACCAAAGCCACCGCGAAACTGCTCGCCGCCGCCACCAAGCTGCGCGCCATCGGCCGCGCGGGCGTCGGCGTGGACAACGTCGATGTCGAAGCCGCCACCAAGCACGGCATCATCGTCATGAACACCCCCGGCGGGAACACGACCTCCACCGCCGAGCACGCCTTCTCGCTGCTCATGTCGCTCGCCCGCAACATCCCGCAGGCCCATGGGACCATGAAGGCCGGCAAGTGGGACCGCAAAAAATTCGAAGGCACCGAACTCAGCGGCAAAACCCTCGCCATCATCGGCATGGGCCGCATCGGCACCGAAGTGGCCAAGCGCGCCATGGCCTTCGGCATGACCGTCCTCGCCTACGATCCCTATCTCTCCGCCAGCCGCGCCACCGCCCTCCAGGTGGAACTCGTCGAGAACCTCGACGACGCCCTCCCCCGCGCCGACTTCGTCACCCTCCACATGCCCTCCACGCCGGAGACGCACCACATGCTCAACGCGGAGAAAATCGCGAAGATGAAAGACGGCGCCCGTCTCATCAACGCCGCCCGCGGCGACCTCGTGGACACCGCCGCCCTCGCCGAAGCCCTCAAGAGCGGGAAACTGGCCGGAGCCGCCGTCGACGTCTACGAAGTGGAACCCCCGCCCGCCGACTTCCCGCTGCGCGACCTCCCCAACGTCGTCCTCACCCCGCACCTCGGCGCTTCCACGGCCGAAGCCCAGGAGAACGTCGGCATCGAAGTCGCCCAATCCATCCGGGCCGCCCTCCTGCAAGGCGAAATCCGCAACGCCGTCAACATGCCGAGCATCGACGCGAAAACCCTCGCCTCCATCGGCGGACTAATCGACCTCGGCGACAAGCTGGGCCGCTTCCTCTCGCAGATCGGGCCGAAACGGGCCGAGAAACTGACCATCGCCTACAGCGGCGACATGGCCGACGTGAACACGACCCCCGTCAGCCGCTCCGTCCTGACCGGCTTCCTCAAAGCCGCCGGCGGCGACGAAGTCAACATCGTCAACGCCCCCTCCTTCGCCCAGACCCTCGGCGTCAAAACCACCGAAACGCGCCTCTCCACCAAGAGCGACTTCAGCGAAGTCATCGAAGTCACCGCCAGCACCAACGGCACAAGCGTCTCCGTCGCGGGCACCATCTTCGGCAACAAAGCGCGCATCGTGCAAATCAACGGCCGCTTCGTGGAAGTCAAACCGGCGGGCGTCGTCCTCCTCCTGGAGAACCGCGACGTTCCCGGCATCGTCGGCCACTTCGGCAGCGTACTGGCCCAGCACAAGATCAACATCGCGGGCATGTCGCTCTCCCGCAACCAGGCGGGCGGCGAAGCCCTCACCGTGTTGAACCTCGACACGCTGCCCGGCAAAGAAGTCCTCGACGCCCTCCTGGCGCTCGAAGACATCAAATCCGCCAAAGCCGTCGTGCTGTAAGCACCGGCGTTCCAACGCTTCAAAAAAAGGGATTCCGGCAAGCCGGGATCCCTTTTTTATTTTCAAACAAAAAGACGTCAACCCGCCCCCGTTAGGGGCGGCACTCCGTGCCGCCCGAACAGCACGGCCGAAAAAAAACCAACGACGCCATCGCCGCGCGCCACGCCTTAGGCGTGTTTACGAATCCTACAAGACAGAGGAGAATCCGCAGATGACGCAGATTCCCGCAGATTTTCGGAATGACAAAACGGGATCTTCAGCCTTCCAATCTGCGTCCCTCTGCGAAATCTGCGGATAAATCTCTTTGAATTCGTGGACAGCCCCTACATCTCCGGCCGCAAAAAGCCGGTGTACCACGCGATCAACTCCGGCCCCGCCGCCATCCAAAGCAGCGCCCCCAGCGCCAAATACGGCCCGAAGGGAATCCGCCCCGAAGCATCGCGGCGGCCCAGCAAAATCATCGCGACCCCCACCACCGCCCCAATGGCCGACGCCGCGCCAACCGTAAAGAGCACCGCCTTCCACCCCAGGAACGCCCCGATGCACGCGATAAACTTCACATCGCCAAAGCCCATCGCCTCGCGCGGCACCACCAGCGAACGCACCTTGCCCGAGATCACCGCCAGGGTGTCCAGGAGAATCTCCCGGTCCGGCAGCACCAGGCGATTGTAGAAAAACCGGAGCGTCGTGGGAGAACCGTCCGCCGCCGTCCCCAGCGGCTGGCCATCCGCCTCGGGCGCATCGGTTTCCATGATCAACTGATCGCTCTCGCGCGAAAAAATATCGCTCCAGAGCATCTTCTCCTCCCCCACCGCGAATTCCGCCTCCTCCCCCTGCCGGGTCCAGCGGAACTCGGCCGGAGGCTCGAATTTGTGCTTCTTCTTCCCAAACGCCAGCTTCCCGGCCTCCACCACCCCCCACAGCAGAAAATAACCCACCGCCGCCCCCACCACCGACCAAAGCAGCCCCTTCCAGTGAGACTCCTCCCCCATCAGCTCCGGCAACGCCGCGCTGAACAGAAGCCCCGCCGCCGTCCCCCCCAGAGTCAGCTCGTCCGGAATGATAAAGTGATCAAAATCAATAAACGTCGACGCGACGAGCACCCCCGCCAGCACCC
>JAQTMF010000039.1:0-2190 GCA_028714515.1 Chthoniobacteraceae bacterium
TCGGTGAGGGTGGACATCAGCAAGAGCGTTTCGCGGATGTGGGCGAGTTGGGCTTCAAAGGGATGGCTCATGGGTGAAGTTGAGGTTCAAAACAAGAGGGGCGAAGAGTTCTATCCGCAGATTTCGCAGATTTTCGCAGAAGAAAGAAGCGCTTATGAGGGGCCACGGCCTCTTTTTTTTGAAAATCTGCGGCCATCTGCGAAATCTGCGGATACCTGCTTTTCTTTATCCGAATCGCCCGGTGATATAATCCTCGGTCTGTTTTTCGGCCGGGTTGGTGAAGATTTTCTCCGTGCGGGCCATCTCGATCAGGCGGCCCAGGTAGAAGAAGGCCGTCAGGTCCGAACACCGCCCGGCCTGCTGCATGTTGTGGGTGACGATGACGATGGTGTAGTGCTTCTTCAGATCGAAGATGAGTTCCTCGACCTTGGAGGTCGCGATGGGATCGAGCGCGGAACACGGCTCGTCCATGAGGATGATCTCCGGCTCCACGGCAATCGCCCGGGCGATGCAAAGGCGCTGTTGCTGGCCGCCGGAAAGCCCCAGGCCGCTTTCGTCCAGGCGGTCCTTCACTTCGTCCCAAAGCGCCGCCTGCCGCAGGGAGCGCTCCACCACTTCGTCCAGTTCCGAACGCTTGGCCCGGCCCTGGATGCGCAGGCCGTAGATGACGTTCTCGTAGATCGACTTGGGGAACGGGTTCGACTTCTGGAACACCATGCCGACGCGCTTGCGCAGCTCGATGGGGTCCACGTTGGGCCGGTTGATGTCGGTGCCGTGGATGCGGATGGAGCCGCCGCCGATGCGCGCGCCGGGCACCAGGTCGTTCATCCGGTTGAAGCACCGCAGCAGGGTGCTTTTCCCGCAGCCCGACGGCCCGATAAAGGCCGTCACCTGGTGGGCGGGGACGCGCAGGTTCACGCCGTGGAGGGCGTGGAAATCGCCGTAAAAGAAATCCAGCCGCTCGACCTCGATGGCCTCGGGCGAAGGAATCGCAAGCGGCGCGGCCGTGGGCGGCGGGGCGGTGGGCGTTTCTTCCATGGAAAGGGAGTTCTTCATATTACCATTTGAGCTTCTCCCGCAAGCGCAGACGCAGGAGCACCGAGCCGAGGGAAATCAGGAGGACAAGGCCGAGAAAGACAAACGCCGTCCCATACTGCATCCGTTCCGTGTAGGCGTTTTGCGGGATCTTGGAGCTGACGACGTAGATGTGGTAGGGCAGCGCCTGGACGGGTTGGAAAAAGAAGTCGGTCCACTTGTCCACCTCCCACGGGTAGTTGTCGCGCACGACGTAGGCGGCGGTGAAGAGGATCGGGGCCGTCTCCCCGGCCACGCGGGCGATGCCGAGGATGGAGGAGGTCAGAATGCCGGGGATGGCGTAGGGCAGGACGTTGGTGCGGATGGTCTGCCATTTCGTGGCCCCGAGGGCGAGCGACGCTTCCCGGAACCCCTGGGGCACGGCTTTCAGCGCCTCCTCGGAGGAGGTAATCACCACCGGCAGCACCATGAAGGCGAGCGTGAACCACCCCGCGAGCAGCGAGACGTTCCACTGGAAATAAGTAACGAAGAGAGCCGCGCCGAAGAGGCCGAAGACGATGGAGGGCACCCCGGCGAGGTTCATGATGGCCAGCCGGATCACCCGCAACGCGGCCGACGGGCGGCTGTATTCGCTCAGGTAAATGGCGCTGGCCACGCCCAGGAAAAGGGCGATGGTCATCGACCCCGCCACCAGCAGCGCGGTGCCGACGATGCACGGGAGAATGCCGCCCGCCGAATGGGCGTAGGTCTCGGGCTGGAGATCCACACCGGGATGCTTGGCCTGGAAGGCGCGGAACTGCGGATCGCTCAACTCCAGCTTTTGCCCCTGCCAATCGAAGACATACAGCGTGGACGGTTTTTCCGTGAAAAACGCGACGTTCACGAACGGCCAGTGGGAGGTGAAAACCGTCTGCCCTCCCTTGATGCCGATTTGCAGGAATATGCACGCGGCGGCAAGCAGCACCGCGTAAGCGCCCAGGCGGATCGCCCACCGGAACGCCCCCTCCCAAAGCCGGGCGGGCGAGCGGCGGTGCGTGAACGGGTTGGCCACGGTCTGGGCGAGAGGCAGCGTCGTTTCCATAAAAACTAGCCAATGCTCACTTTAAACCGCCGCACCACCGTCTGCGCCAGCCAATTGATGCCGAGCGCGAGGAA
>JAQTMF010000039.1:2200-19112 GCA_028714515.1 Chthoniobacteraceae bacterium
GGTAAAGACCGTCTGCGCCCCCTTGATGCCGATTTGCAGGAAAATGCAGGCGGCGGCGACCAGCACGGCGTAAGTGCCCAGGCGGATCGCCCAGCGCAGCGCGCATTGGAAAAGCCGATCCGGCGAGCGGCGGTGCGCGAAGGGGTTGGCCAGCGGCTGGGCAAGGGATGGGGCGAGCGTTTCCATGGGGCTATCCAATATCGACTTTGAACCGCCGAACCACGGCCTGCGCCAGCCAGTTGATGCCGAGCGCGAGGAAGAAAAGGAACAGGCCGACGATGAAGAGGGCGCGGTAGTGGATGGAGCCGCTGGGGACCTCGCCCAGCTCCTGCGCGACGATGCCCGTCATGGTATGCACCGGCTGGAAAAGAGCGCCGAGGCCCCCGGTGAAGTCGGGGATGGCGATCCGGTTGCCCGCGCAGAGGAGCACGACCATCGTCTCGCCGATCACCCGCCCGAACCCGAGCAGGACGGCGGAAAGAATCCCGGAGAGGGCGGCGGGAACCAGGACGCGGAAGACGGTTTGGAGCCGCGTGGCCCCCAGCGCGTAGCTGGCCTCCTTGAAAGCCCGGGGCACGCTGTTGAGCGCGTCTTCGGAGAGGGAAAAGATGGTGGGGATGGCCATCAAGGCCAGCAGCGCCCCGGCGGTGAACGCGTTGAGCCGCTCGGCGATGGGGAAGGCGCTGATCCAGCTCAACGCCTCCCATTGCGTCAACCGCCGGATGCCCTCGCCCAGCACGGCGATGCCGAAAAACCCGAGCACGACGGACGGGATGGCCGCGATGAATTCCAGGAACGGCTTGATGAACCGCGCCTCCGCGGGGCGGGCCAGCTCGCTGACGTAAATGGCGGCGCTGACGCCCAGCGGAACGGCGATGACCAGCGCGATCAACCCGACGAGCAGCGAGCCCGCCAGGAGCGGCAGGATGCCGTACCAATCCTGCCAAAAGCTGTTGGTGATCCACTCGGTGCCGAAGAGGAACGAGGTGACGCTGCGGATCCACGGCACGGGGGCGTCCGGGTTCCACTCCCGCAAGCCGCGTTCCGTCTTCGGGAAGGAGGCCAGGTAGACTTGGGCGGCTTTCTCGAATTGGTTGAAGCGGGGCTGCAACGCCTGGACGGGAAGCGCCGGAGGCTGCTGAAGCAGCGCCGTCACCTTGTCGTGAAAAGCGCGCGCGGCGGCCTGGTAAAGCGGCAAAGACGCCCGCAGCGGCGCGCGCTCGGCGTCGAAATCGACCGGCGTCACGGAAACCCCCTCGGCGCTCTTGCCCGCCTTGAGCAAAAAGCGGCGCTGTTCCAGGGCGTCCTCGTGGATTTTCGCCTTTTCCTTGATGGCCGAGGCGCTGTCGGTGAGGTCGCTCACCAGCCCGCGCAGATCGTTCACGGAATCGTCAAACCCGGCGGCAAACGCGTCGAACGGGGCCAGCGCGGCGGCCGCTTCCTCCGGCGTCTTCCCTTGCTTGAGAAGCGCCGCGACCTGCCGCATGCGCAAGTCCTGCAAGCTGCGGTTGAGCGCCGTGTGGGCCTCCACCTGGTCGCGCATCAGGCCCACGTATTCCAGCCCGGCCATCCGGTAGAGGCGCAGGTTTTGGAGGTTCTGCGGGAAAAAACCGGCCCCCTCGCGGAAGAGAAAAAGGGTGATCAACGCCAGCACGACGATGGCCAGCAACGCATTGGAGGCAAAGAACCACTTGATGACGTGGTCGAGCCGAAGCCGTTTGCGGTCAAAGCGGTTGGGGTTTTTCATCCGGTGATGCAAGGTATCGCACAAGGAACGCGGCTTTTGAAGCGTGGAAAAAGCAGCCCGCCGGGTTTCCGGCGGGCTGCGCACTGCACATTTCCCTTATTTCACCGGAACAAATCCAACCTGCTCGACAATCTTCTGCCCCTTGGCGCTCAGCGTGAAGTCCACGAAGTTCTTGGTGGCTCCGGCAGGCACGCCGTTGGTGTAGTAGAAGGTGGGGCGGGAGTAGGGATAGCTCCGGTCGCGCACATCGGCCTGGTTGGGCGTTTTGCCGTCCACGGGGGCGACTTTCACGCCCGGGGCCTTGATGTAAGCGAGGCCGACGTAGCCGATCCCGGACGGGTTTTTGGCCACTTCGGAGACGATCTGCTCGTTGCCCGCCATTTTCTGGGCCGACCCGGCGTAATCGCGCTTGTTCATGGCCAGCTCTTTAAAGTCGGCATAGGTGCCCGACGCGGTGTTGCGGGTGTAGACGGAGATTTTGCCGGGCGCGCCGCCGACGGCGGACCAGTCGGTGATGTCGCCGGAGAAGATCTGCTCCACCTGCTTTTTGGTGAGCCCCTTCACCGGGTTGGCGGCGTTGAGGATGATGGCGATGCCGTCCCACGCGACGATGGTGGGGCGCAGTTCCAGCCCCTTGGCCAGCGCGGTGGAGATTTCCGTCGGCTTGGCGCGGCGGCTGGCCATGCCGATATTGGCGGTCTGGTCGAGCAGGGCGGCAAAGCCCGTGGAGGAGCCTTCGGCGGCGATGCTGAAGGTCGCGCCGGGGTTCTCGGCTTTGTAGGCTTCGGCGAGCTGCGGGACGAGCTTGGCGCCGAGGGTGTCGGAACCTTTGATGACGAGTTGCTGCGCGCCGGCAATCGTGGCGGAGGCCGCGAGGGCGGCGGCGAGAGCGATGAAGTTTCTCATGGTGTTTGGATGGTTTTTGCTTGGGATGCTGAAATCGGGCCCGGGCCGGTTTTCAGCCCGGGCGTTTTTTGGGAAGGCGCGTGACAGGCCGCAACCTAGGGCCGGTTCACACGATTGGAAAAGAAGAGAAGAGTGACGTTTTCGTGACGCTGCCTTGGGGGCCTAGAACTTCAGGCTCAGGTCCACTTGCACGGTTTGCGTGCTGTTGAGGCTGGCAATCTTCTCGCCGCCGGTGGCCTGCCCGCCCACCAGGTCGCTGCGAAGGTTCCAGGCGTTGAAGTAGGTCAGGGAAGCGATGCAGAAGTCGGTGAGGTTATACGCCACGCCGGTCTTGACGCCCTGCATATTGAGCTGGCCGAAAGCGAAGTCGGAGTCGTTCAAGTTCGGATCGACCGCGCCGAGACCGGTCTGGCGGAAGTTGGCCAGGACGGACCAGTCGCCCGCTTTCTTGTTCTCGCCGAGTTGGACGCCCGCCAGCCAGGCGATGTCGTCCTGGCTCTTGTGGCCGGAAACCGTCCCGAGTCCCGTCAGCCCGTAGACATCGTTCACGCGCTTGGAGCCTTGGGTGTTGTAGGCGAAGTCCCAGAGGAACTTGGTCTTGATCCCGCAAACCTTGAAGGAGACATCACCCGGCAGCGTAACGACGGAGAGATCCCGCTGTGAGCTGTAGCCAGAGGCGCCCGATTTCAGGTAAGTCGTCGTGACGCCGTTGGAGGTCTTCGTGGTCACAAAGGCGGTCTCGTTGTTGAAGTCGGCGGTGTTGCCCGCGGTATACGTCATGTAGCCGGGAGCCACCGTGACTTTCACGTTCGGCGTCACCTGGGCGGTGCCGATCAACTGGGTGTTGAAGAGCCACACGTCCGTCTTGGCATCGCTGCCCGCCGCGTATTCGTTGTTGTCACACGCGACGAACTGGCCCGCCACGAGGCTCAGCCCAAAGGGGCTGCTGGATTGCAACTCCGATTCCCGGCCGCCCAGCGAGCTGAACGCCTTGACGAGGTCGATCTTTTCCACCGCGCCGTCGGGGTTGATATCGGAGTCCCACACGAGGTCGGTGGTATAGAAGGGGTTGGCCTGCTTGCCGCCCACCAGCGTCAGCCAGTCGTTGGCCCAGCCAAAATACGCCCGGCTGATGTAGACGTTGTAATTGCTGAAGCCCGAGGCTCCCGTGGCGGGGTCGCCCAGCGTCTGGTTGCCGCTGTCGGACGCCTGGGTCGTCTGGAGCTGCACGCCGCCGAAGAAGCCGCCCGAGAGGGTGAAGTCGCCGTTCAGGCGCAGCCGGATGCGTTCGCGGCTCCGCTGGTTGACGATGGCGGGATCCTCCACCTGCAACTGCTTGTCGTCGTATTGGTAGCGCAGGCGGATGTCGCCGTAGAGCTTGAGGCTCGTGATGGAATTGGAAAGCTGGAGTTTCCCGGCGTTGGTCTGCGCGTTTTCTTTGACGAGGTCGGCGCGGACGTTTTCGGCTTCCTGGGCGGTCAGCACTTTCTTGGCCACCAGGGCATCAATGAGGGCGCTGCTATCCTGGGCAAAGGCGGCCGCTCCGCAGCCGAGGCTGCAAAGGGCGGCGAGCGCCCATGTCGTGAAGGTTTTTTGGGTCATGGCGATAGGTTGTTTTTGGGACGGCCCGTCTCTTCCCGGAGAACACCCCCGGGGAGCCCACGGCTCGCGTCACGGGCAGAAGCTGAGGGGGCGCTGTGACAACGGCGTGGCGCGAAAGTGACAATTGCGTGACATTTGTGGCGAAATCCGCACTTTTCCGCCACAAAGGCGCGGTTGCATCCGGGGCGTTTTGCCGCGATGATGCGCGCCGCATGTTCTCGGCATTGCACAAATACCGGAAAGTCTTCGGCATCGGCCTGCAAAACACCTTTGTGTACCGGTGGAACTTCCTGCTCCGCTCCCTCTTCGGCCTGGTGCCGCTTGCGGGAACGGTCTTCATCTGGCGCGCCATTTTCACCGGCAGCGGGAGCACCGTGGGCAGCTACGATTACGCCGGGATGATCTGGTATTTCCTGCTCGTCATCCTGGTGGACAACCTGGTCACGCCGACGGAAGACGAGTGGCAGATCGCCTCCGACATCCGGGAGGGGCAGATCAGCGCCTTTTTAACCAAGCCGCTCAACTACCTCGGCTACCGCGTCGCCCTCTTTCTCTCCTACCGGCTGGTCTACACACTGGTGACGGTGCTCCCGCTCGCGCTGGCGTTTTTCTGGTTCCGCGACCTGATCGTGCTCCCCAAGTCGGCCGCGACGTGGCCGCTTTTTTTCCTCTCGGCCACGATGGCGGCGGCCATCTCGTTCCTGATCGCCTACACGCTCGCGCTGATGGCCTTTTGGATCCTGGAGATCAGCACCATCGTCTTCATCCTCTACTCCTTCGAGTATTTCCTGAGCGGGCAGACGTTCCCCATCGACATCATGCCCGCGTGGATTCAAGCGATCCTGCGCTGGCTCCCGTTCCCCTATGAGCTTTTCTTTCCCGTCCAGATCTTCCTGGAACGGGTGCACGGGGCGGCGCTTTGGAGCGGGCTGGCGATCCAGGCCGGGTGGGTGCTCGCGCTGCTCACCCTCGCCCAGGCCGTCTGGCGGCGCGGCATCCGCCATTACCAGGCCGTGGGGGGATAACGTATGAAAGCGCGCAAAGCCCTCGCCCCGCTTTTGAGCTGCACGCTCGCCGCCGCCGCGCTGCCCGCCCACGGCGCGGGCGAGGCGCGCCCCTTCCCCCAGCACACCGTCTACACGGCGGGAACCATCAAGCCGAAGGCGCAAAACCAGGCGGCGCTGGACCGCGCGGTGCGCGATTTCTACCGCGTGTGGAAAGCGGCCTACCTGCGCTCCACCGGCGAGGGCGAGCGCTATGTCTTTTGCAACGCCGAGAACATCTTCGAGCCCAAAAGCACCCGCTCCGTCTCCGAAGGGCACGGCTACGGGATGCTCGCCGCCGTCCTGATGGCCGGGGCCGACCCGGAGGCCCGGGCGGACTTCGACGGCTTGTTCCGCTTCTACCGCGCCCATCCCTCGGAGGCAAACCCGGCCTTGATGGCGTGGCGGCAAGTCGCCAAAGGCTCCGCCATCGTCACCCGAAAGAGCGACCGCGACTCCGCGACCGACGGCGACCTGGACATCGCCTGCGCCCTCCTGATGGCCGACCTCCAATGGGGCGGCGGCGGCCCCATCGCCTACCGGAAGGAAGCGCAAAAGCTGCTGGTCGCCATCCAAGCCGCGGAAACCGATTCCCGGCGCCACACCCTCACGCTCGGGAGCTGGGTGGATACCCAAAGCCCGCAATGGGGCGGCCTGCGCCCGTCGGACTTCATGCCCGCCCACTGGAAAACCTTCGCGGCGGCGGCGGCCGCGCCCGAGTCCGGGGAATGGACGCGCCGCACCGACGCCACCTACCGGGTCCTGGGGGAAGTGCAGGCCGCCTTCAGCCCGCGCACCGGGTTGCAGCCCGACTTCGTCGCCTGGGAAGCCGGCGCATACCGCCCCGCGCCCGCCGGCTTCCTGGAAGGCCCCAACGACGGCGCGTACGGCTACAACGCCTGCCGCGTCCCGTGGCGGCTGGGCACCGACTATCTCCTCACCGGCGACCCGCGCGCCCGGGCGCTGCTCGCGCCGCTCAACGCCTGGGTCGTCCAGGCCACCGGCGGCGATCCCGGGAAACTCAACGCGGGCTACCGGCTTGACGGCGCGCCGCTCCAGCCCGACTCCAGCGCCGCGTTCGTGGGCCCCCTGGCCGTCGCCGCCATGGCCGACCCGGCCCGCCAGGCGTGGCTCGACGCCCTCTGGGCCGACCTCCTCGCCCGCGCCCCCGGCGGCGAAGACTACTACGGCAACAGCGTCAAGCTGCTCACCATGATTGTCCTCTCCGGCAACTGGTGGCAGCCTCTCCCTCCATAGCCCCATGCGCCGTTACCTCGAAATCTACGCGATCATGTTCCGCAACTCGCTCATCCGCGAGATGAGCTTCAAGGCGAACTTCCTGCTCTGGATCATCGTGGAGGCGCTTTGGTTCATGGGGCAGATCGTTTTTGTCGAAGTGCTCTTCCAGTATGTGGACCAGATCGGCGACTGGACGAAATGGCAGGTCATCCTGCTCATCGGCACCCACCAGCTCATCCTCCAAATCTTCCAGGCCTTCTTCTATAACAACATCGTCGCCATCCCCGAACTGGTGCGCACGGGGCGGATGGACTTCATGATGCTCCTGCCCATGGACACGCAATTCGCCGTCTCCGCCCGGCACTTCGGCCTCGACAGCCTGGTCAACGCCGGGGTGAGCGTCGCCGTCATCGGCCTGGCCCTCTCCAAGCTCGGCCTGCGCCCCAGCGCGGCCCAGTGGATTCTCTACGCGGCGGCCGTCGGCTTCGGCATCGCGATCCACTACGCCATCATGTTCTTCCTGACCACGCTCTCCTTCTGGATCGTCCGCGCCCAGGGCCTGGTCTACGGGTACTACAACCTCTTCAATATCGCCCGCTACCCGGATTCCATCTTCCGCGGGGCGAAAGTCTTCCGCTTCGTTTTCACCTGGATCATCCCCGTCATCCTCGTGGCCAACGTCCCGGCGCGCCTCCTCATCGCCGCCGCCTCGCAATCCCCCGCGCACCTGCTCCTGGAGATCGCCGCCGCCGCCCTCATCGCCCTCAGCCTCAACCGGTTGACATGGAAGTTCGCCCTCACCCGCTACACCAGCGCCAGCTCCTAGCGTGGGAAGTTAAGAGCGTTTTCTGGTTCCGGCGATTTAGGAAAAGCATTTCTACTTCCCGCTCCTTTTATCCCTTCTTTGCACAACGTTTTGAGGGGAGGAAACAGGCCGTGGAATTTGCGCTTCCCAAAAGGGGGTGTAAATTCCCGGATATTCCCCTTGCAAGGCCCTCGGAAAGCCGCTAAGTATTCGCGCTCAAATTTTTCGGGCACCCCCGATCCCTATGGCGAAAACGAAACAAGAAAAAGCGACCGAGTCCACCGTCGAAAGCGCCACCAAGGGCGCTGGAAAACCGGCGGCTATCGCCCCTGCGTCTATGTCGTCAGAAAAACCTGGTAAAGCCATGCCCAAATCCAATCAACCGTCCACCCCATCCACCCCCGCGGCCACCCCCACCCCGGCTCCGGCCGCTGCCGCCAAAGTCAGCGACGCGAAGCTGAATCCCTTCTTGAAAAAACAGAAGGCGCGCCTGCTTGCCTTGCGCGATGGGATGCTCGACTCCATGGCCGGCGTCGCCAAAGACAACCTGCGTTCCCGCGCGGAAGGCAGCGAAGCCAGCGCCTTCGGGATGCACCAGGCGGACGCCGGAAGCGACGCCTACGACCGGGATTTCGCCCTGAGCCTCCTTTCGCAGGAGCAAGACGCCCTTTACGAGATCGAGGAAGCCCTCAAGCGTATCGACAACGGCACCTACGGCATCTGCGAGATCAGCGGCAAACCGATCCCGCACCCGCGGCTCGAAGCCATCCCCTTTGCGCGCTACACCGTGGAGTGCCAGTCGCAGATCGAAAAACAACGCAAAGCCGTGCGCGTTCGCCAGCCTGTCACTTCCCTCTTTGGGTTGACCGAAGAAGAGAGCGGCACCGCCGCCTCCGAGTCGGAGGAAGAAGAAACGCCCAGCGACATGAAGGAATAAGGTTGTAAGAAACCGCAATTGGAGGGATAAAAGAAAACTTTATGGCTAGAGACATCATCACGCTTGAATGCACCGAGGCAAAGGCCGAGGGCAAACCGGCGTCGCGCTACATCACGACCCGGAACAAGAAAAGCCCCAACACTCCCAATCGTCTGGAGAAGAAAAAATACAACCCCTTCCTGAAGCGGCACACGCTCCACCGGGAGACCAAATAACGAAAGATTCCTGCAATGCAGCCGAAGACTCCGCAACGCCGTTCCAACTTCCGCCGTGCCAACCGCACCATGCCGCGCCGCCGCATTGACGTCGCCCTGGAAGCCATTGATTACAAAAACCCGGAAATCCTCAAGCGCTTCGTGACCGAAGCGGGCAAGATCCTGCCCCGCCGCGTCACCGGCCTGCCGGCCCAGTTCCACCGGAAAGTCACCCGGGAAATCAAGCGGGCCCGCGCGGTTCTCTTGATGAAATAAGCGGCTTCCCGCTTCTTTCAAAAAGCCCTTTTTCAAGCGCCACTGGCACCCCAGTGGCGCTTGTTCGTCTGTACTTCTCCCCCCCTCCTCCGCGCCGGCCTTCTTTCCGTCCCGCAACACGTCTGCGTTCTTGAATGCGGAACAGGGCAAGCTACAGTGAGCATCCATGTCACGCGAGCCTGAGAATCGCCTTACCCAGGAAGTCGTCGGCCTCATCCTTTTAGGAGCCGGGACCCTCCTCTTCCTGGCGCTGATTTCGTACGACTCCAACGACGTTCCCGGCTGGTTCCCCCTCTCCCACTCCGCCACCGGCTCCGGCGGCAGCCGCCAGACGATTTTCGGCATGACCGGGGCGATTCTCGCCTGCATCTCCAATTTCTTCCTCGGCAGCGCCTCCTTCTTTCTCGCCGTGGTCCTTTTCGGCTACGGAGCCGTCAAACTCATCTGCCCCGGCTGGCGGATCCTGCGCCGCACCCCCTGGGCGGCCGCCTTCATCCTTTCCGCGGCCACCCTGGCCCACTTCCGGCCCTCGTTCATCCAGCTTTTCCTCAAAAGCGGCTTCCTGGAAGACTATGCCAACCAGATGCACCTTTACGGCCCGGGAAAGCTCCTCTGCCCCGGCGGTCTGCTCGGCTACTGGCTGGGGCGGTTGTTCCAATACCTCTTTGACCGCCCCGGCTCGCTGATCCTGCTCACCGGCCTCTACCTGGCAAGCATGGTCCTCATGACCGGCATCCACCCCGTCCTGCTCATCCGCAAGCTCATCGGCCTCTTCCCCGCCCTCATGGAACGCTACCGGCAATGGCAGCTCGCCCGCGCCGATGAAAAGGGACGCCTGGAACTGGAGCGCAAGCACCTGGAACAGGAAACCCGCAAGCTGGAAAAACAGCTCAAGCGCAAAGGCGTCAAGCCCCTGCAAACCGCCACGGAACCGGAGGAGGAACAGCCGCCCGGCGAACAGCAACAAGGTCCCGAATTCGACCCCGACCGGCCCGCGCCGCAAGTCATCGACACCCAGGCAGCCCGCGCCAAACGCGAGCGCGAACCGAAGCCGAAGCCCGAGCCGCTCGTGGCCAAGGACCTCGTGCGCATGGAAGACTATCAGCTCCCCGGCCTCGACCTCCTGGACGAGCCGAACGCCGACGACGCCTCCATCGCCGATCCCGAAGAGCTGCTCAAAGTGCAGGCGCTTGTCATCGACACGCTGGCCCAGTTTGGCGTCGCCGTCGCTCCCGGCGACATCACGCGCGGCCCCACCATCACGCGCTACGAGATTTACCCGGCCAAGGGCGTCAGCGTGGACAAGGTCGTCAGCCGCGAACGCGACATCGCCCGCGCCACCCGGGCGGAACGGATCAACATCCTCGCCCCCATCCCCGGCAAAGACACCGTCGGCATCGAGATCGCCAACAGCCGCAAACAGAAAGTGGCCTTCCGGGAGTTGATGGAATCCGACGACTGGACCCACGCCAAGGGGCGCATCCCGCTGGTGCTGGGCAAGGACGTGTATGGCAAGGCCATCATGGGCGACCTGGCCGCCATGCCCCACCTGCTCGTGGCCGGGGCCACCGGATCGGGCAAGAGCGTCTGCATCAACTCCATCATCGCCTCCATCCTCTACCGGTTTAAGCCCGAGGAACTGCGCTTCATCATGATCGACCCGAAGGTGGTCGAAATGCAGATCTACAACACCCTGCCGCACCTCGTCATCCCGGTCGTCACCGATCCCAAGAAAGTGCTGCTCGCCCTGCGCTGGGTCATCGACGAAATGGAGAAGCGCTACAAGATTTTCGCCAAAACCGGCGTGCGCAACATCACCTCCTTCAACGCCCGGCCCCAGCCGAAGACCCAAAAGGAACTCGACGCCGAAGCGGAGCAAAAACAGGCGGAAACCGCCCCGTGGGAAACGTCCGGCGAAGAGGGCGCGGAGGAGCCCGAAGAGCAGGAGGAGAAACCGCCCGTCCGCGTCCGGCGCGACGACGAGATCGAGATCCCCGAAGGGCCCATGTCCTACATCGTCGTCATCATCGACGAATTGGCAGACCTGATGCAGACCGCCCCGGCCGACGTGGAAAGCGCCGTCGCCCGCATCACCCAGATGGCCCGCGCCGCCGGGATCCACATGATCGTCGCCACGCAAACCCCGCGCGCCGAGGTCATCACCGGCGTCATCAAAGCCAACATCCCCAGCCGCATCGCCTTCCAGGTGGCCAGCGGCCTCGACTCCCGCATCATCCTCGACGAAAAAGGGGCGGAGCGCCTGCTCGGCCAGGGCGACATGCTCTACCAGCCGCCCGGCACCTCGCGCATGACGCGCGCCCAAGGCGTCCTCGTCACCGACGACGAAATCCGCCGCATCGTCGAATACGCCTCCAGCCAGGGAGAGCCCTCCTTTAACCCCGAAATCCACGAGCGCCTCTCTGGCGAAGGAACCGAAGCCGAGGAGCTATCCGATGAAGATGAGGAATTGGTGCAAAAGTGCATCGAGATCATGAAACAGGAAAAAAAGGCAAGCACCTCGCTCTTCCAGCGGCGGCTGCGGCTCGGCTACACCCGCGCGGCCCGCGTTGTCGATATCCTGGAGCAGCGGGGCTACGTCGCCGCCGGCGAAGGGGCGAAACCCCGCGAAATCCTCGTAGACCTTGACGAACTGATTTGACCCCTAGTTTTTAACCTTATGCAAGGAAGTGTCGGCCAAGCGCTGCGCGATGCGCGGCTCGAAAAGAAACTCACCATCGACGAAGCCGCTCACGCGACCCGCATTCGCGCGAGCCGCATCGCCGACCTGGAAGACGACGACTACACCCATTTTCCCAACATCGCCTACGCGCGCAGCTTCCTGGTGCTCTACGCCAAGTTCCTGGACGTCGATATTTCCAAATATCCCACCGTCGAAGTCGGCAACACCGCGGGGCTGGGCGACTACCAATACCTGCGCGGCGAGGAAAGCCCCGCGCCCACCTACCGCGCGCGGCCGGAACTGACGGGCCCCCCGCAAAAACCGCGCTGGCTGATCGTCTTCTTCGTCCTTTTAGTCGCGCTCGCCATCGGCGCGCTGGCTGGCTGGACCATCATGACGATCCGGCGGCTGGGCCCGATGTCGCCGGAAAACATGGCCAAAAAGGACGCCGAAGCGCTCTCCACCCCCACGCCCACGCCGTCTCCCACCCCTTCCCCCACCCCCGCGCCTCCCGCCGCCGGAGCGACGCCCGAAGAAAAAATCCTCCCGGCCGTTCCCGCCGCCTCCCCTGAACCGGAAATCCGCCGGGCCGAACCCATCGCGGCCGAAACCGCCGCGCCCGGCGCAACGCCCGAAGCGGCAACGGAGCCCGTCATGGCCGCCAAGCCGGTTTCCAGCCCCGCCGCCACGCCCGCCGGCACTGTCGTGAGCGCCGAAACGGGCAACATCCCGCCGGAGGGAACCGAACGGGAAATCGGCATCCGCTCCACCAAAAAAATCAAGATCCGCGTCGAAAAAGACGGTGAAAAAACGTCGTCGCTTTACTTCGGCTCCATCAATCCACTCATGAAGCCGCTTCTTTTCCGGGGCAAAACTTTCCTAATCAAGACCGCCGAACCGGAAGCGCTGAAAGTGACCGTCAACGGGCAGCCCATCACCGGCCCGGAATCGGGCGTGGAGATTCAGGGCACGGGATTGTAGAGAAGGCCCCGCCGTCCGCGGTTCCTACCAGCCCGCCAGCGCCTCGCGAAACGACGGGTACAGCGGCCGCCACCCCAGCGCGCACAGCTTCGCATTGCTCACGCGCTTGTGCGTCCAGCCCCGCTTGCGCGAGAGATCACGAGGCCCGGCGGGCGGCAGCGGTTTTCCAAAATGGTCCGCGAAGGCGGCATACAGCTCCCGCTGCGTCACGGGCGTCCCGTCGGCGACGTTGTAAATCCCGGCCGGAACCGCCGGGTCGAGCAGCAAAAGCAGCGCCGAGGCCGCATCGGCCCGGTGGATTTGGTTGAGGAAGCGCTCTCCTCCCTCTTCGAGCACGGCGCGCCCTTCCAGAAATTTCCGCAGCAGCGCCCAGCGGTCCGGCCCGTAGAGCCCGGCCAGCCGCGCCGCCACGCCGCCCGCCGCCAAAACCAAATCCTCGGCGGACCGCAAAATGCGCCCCGTCTCCCGCTCCGGTTCCGCCGGGCTCTCCTCCGTCACCCACGCGCCGTCCGTCTGCGCATACACCGACGTGCTGCCGGTGAAAACGAACCGCGCGGGCCGCAAACCCTCCAGCAAATGGCGCGTCCCCTCCTCGAAAAGCCGCCGGTAGACCTCCGCTCCGCCGTGGCCGGAACTGGCGCAATGCAGCACGGCGTCGAAATGCCCCAGCGCGCGAACGGCGGACGCCTCCGTGATGTCGCACGGCAGCACGCGGAACGGCTCCCCTTGCAGCGCGCGGGCCGAGGCCGCCGAACGGGTCAACCCCGCCACCTCCCAACCCGTCGCGTGCGCCAGCCGGGCCACCGCGAGCCCCAGGTAGCCACACCCGGCCACCAAAAGGCGGCACCCCCGCAGCGGCGCGCTCTCGCAGGCAAAACCGGCCTCCGCCGGGTTCATGCCTCCCCTCCCGCCTGGAACGCCCCGGGCGGCAGCACCTCCAGGCAACGGTCCAGCATCGTCTCGCCGTCAAAAAGAAAGCGGCCCCGGAACGCGCGTCCCGCCAGGAGATGCGGCATCCAAAGAGCGTCGTCGGCCCACATCGCCTCGTAGGGAATCGCGTCCAGCGGCGTCCAGCGGGGATCGGCCTCGTCGGTTTCGCAAAGCACCCCCTCGCACCCCTCGGCGCGGAAAACGACGCAGTGGATGCCGAGGCCGTCGGTGAATTGGAAAAATAGCTCGCCCAGCGGACGCGGCGCATGGGGCGTCAGGCCCACCTCCTCGCGCGTCTCGCGGATCGCCGCTTCCCCGGGCGTCTCTCCCGGCTCGATCTTGCCGCCGGGGGCGTTGATCTTCCCGCCGCCGAGGCCCCGTTTTTTGAGAATTAAGAGGACTTCGCCCGGCCGGAAAATAAAACAAAGCACGGCCCGCTCGCGCGGGGTCCAGGTGGTCCAGTCAATCTCGGAAAGGGCGTTCACGGGAGGGCATCATGCCCCGAAACCCGCCGCCCGTCATGCGCAATGGCGGAAAAATGACCGTTTTCCCACCGTCACGCCTTGTCCTTCATCTCTTTCTCCATCTTGGCCATGCACTTCGGGCAAATACCGTGGGTGAAGTCGGAGCCGGTTTCGGAGTGGATGTATTCCTCGATCTGGTGCCAGTAGTCCTTGTCGTCGCGGACGCTCTTGCAATACATGCAAATCGGGATCAACTCCTTCAATTTGCGCACGTCGGCGAGCGCCTGCTCCAGGTCGCGGACTTTGTTGGCGAGGGTGCGTTCCAGTTGCACGACGCGCTGGCCCACCTTGAGGCGGGCGCGAAGTTCGTCGGGATCGAACGGCTTGATGACGTAATCGTCCGCCCCGGCCTCCAGCCCGGCGGCGACCTCCTCTTTCTGGCTCTTGGCCGTGAGCAGGAGAAGATACAAATACGGACGGTCCTTGCGGGCCCGCACGCGGCGGCAGACCTCCAGGCCGTCGATGCGCGGCATCATCCAGTCGATAATGGCGATGGAGGGCGGTTCGTCGGAATCCAGGACCTTCATCGCCTCTTCCCCGTCCTCGGCGCTCAAAACCTGAAAGCCCCAATTCGCCAGATTGCGTTCCAGCAAGTGCCGGGAAACGTAGTGGTCTTCAGCAATCAGAATGCGATTGGTCTCGACGCTCATGCCAAAGGAACAGTGCCCTACTCCCGAAGTCTTCGCAAGTCCTCAAAACACCGCGCGCATTTCAGGTTTCCCCAGGCCAAAAATCGCACTACACTTTCCCTTCGCGTGAACGCCCCGAAGCTCATCCAAAGCCCGCTGAACCCCGGATGGCTGATCCCCGAGGGGTGGGAGCAGATCCTCGGCGTGCAGATCGACTACCGGCTGGGCCCCTCCATCCTCCACCTCTGGCGGGTCCAGTGGAACCAGCATGTCGGCACGGCCGAGGAGGCGCAACCCCACACGCACGCCTACCACCAGCTCCTCTACTACCAGCGGGGCGCGGGGGAGCTTGCCGCCAGCGGCGAACGCTACGAAGTCACCAAGGGGAGCATCTTCGTCGTGCCCGCCGGGTGCCCCCACCACTTCCTGGGCCGCCAAGGGGAATCGCCCGCCCTCTGCCTGGCGCTCGACTTCACCGTGGCGGAATCCGGCACGCTCGACTGGAGCGGCGAGGAAAACGAAGCCGCCGTGCTGTTGAGCCTGATCCACACCACCCAGGCGCGCCCCTTCGACCTGAACCCTCTCGACCAGGGCCAGGTGGACGGCTGCATCACCGCCATCATCGAGGAAAACGACCGGCGCGAACTCGGCTACGCCTCGATGATCCACGCCCACTTGATCCGGCTCCTCTCCCTCTGCCTGCGGGCCACCCAGCGGGCGCGCGGCTTCGGCGAACACTTCCGGCACACGGCCTGGCGGCACGCCCTCATCGCCGACCGGGCCCAGGCGCTCATCCGCGAGCGCGCTACCCAGGCCGGCGAAGACCTCACGCTGCCCGAGACCGCCCGCGCCTGCGCCACCAGCCCCAACCAGCTCAACCGCATCCTCAAACGGGCCACCGGCTCCACGTTTCACCAGATCCTCCTGCGCCACCGGCTCGACCACGCGGCGGCGCTGCTGCGCTCCGGCCAGGCCAACTGCACCGAGGCCGCCTTTGCCGCCGGGTTCAACGACAGCAACTATTTCGCGCGCGCCTTCCGCAAAGTCTTCGGCCACACCCCCTCCGCCCTCGGCCGCGAGGAACCTCATTCCATCCCATGAAAAATTCCACACCCCGCCTCATCGTCGCCGTCAGCGAAACCGACCCCGACCTCCTTTACGCCACCCGCTTCTTCGCGCCCGACCCCTTCGTCTTCCTGGAAAAAGAGGGCCGCCGCGTGATCCTCCTCAACGACCTGGAACTCAACCGGGGCCGCTCGCAAGCGCGCGTGGACGAAGTGGTCTCCCACGGCGAAGTGGCCGCCCGCGCCGGGAAAGGGGCGACATTTGCCGCCACCATCGTCCGCTTCCTCAAGGAACAGCGCGTCCGCAAAGCGCGTGTCCCCGCCACCTTCCCCCTCGGCCTGGCCACGGAGCTGACCAAAGCGGGCATCGCCCTGGAACCCGTCAACGGCCTCTTTTTCCCCGAGCGGGAAATCAAAACCGCCGAGGAACTCCGCCAACTGCGCCACGCGCTGGCCATCACCGAAGCGGGGCTGGCGCGCGCCATGGAAGTGCTGGGCGCGGCCAAAATCGGCGCGGCCAACCGGCTCCAATGGGGAAACGCCACGCTGACTTCCGAACGGCTGCGGGCGGAGATCGACTCCGCCATCCTTCGCGCGGGCGGTCTCCCCGCCAACACCATCGTCGCGGGCGGCGAACAGGGGTGCGACCCGCACGAGCAAGGCCACGGCCCGCTCAAAGCGCACAGCCTCATCATCATGGACATCTTCCCGCGCGACGCGCGCACGGGGTATTACGGCGACATGACCCGCACCGTCGTGAAAGGCAAGGCCAGCGACGCCCAGCGGCGGCTTTGGGAAACCGTGTGGGAAGGCCAGAAGCGCGTGCTCAAGACGATGAAACCCGGCCGCGACGGCAAGGAAATCCACGACGCCCTGACCGCCTTCTTCGCCGAACGCGGTTACCCGACAGAGCAGAGCAAAGGCCGCTGGACGGGATTTTTCCACGGCACCGGCCACGGGCTCGGCCTGGAGATCCACGAAGATCCGCGCTTTGGCCGGACGCGTTTCAAACCGGGCCAGGTCATCACCGTGGAGCCGGGCCTCTACTATCCCGGCCTCGGCGGCGTGCGCATCGAGGATGTCGTGACCGTCACCCAGACCGGTATCCGCATGTTGAGCCGCTTTGAAAAACGGCTGGAGGTGTGACGCGACGCCGCGTGCTATGAAGACCTCCCCCGTCTGCCGTCCGCGACGCCGAGCAGCATGGAAAGAACGAGATTTAAAACGCTCTAGTGTCCTGTCAGATGAATACTTTATATAATTCCGAGTCCATTTTTCGATTTTTCAAGGCGCATCCGCAGCGGTGCTATCTGAAGATAACACCCAAGGATGCAACGCAGAAAAATCGGAAAAGG
>JAQTMF010000040.1 GCA_028714515.1 Chthoniobacteraceae bacterium
ACCCCGGAGATCGGCACCCCCGAGATTGGCATCCCGGAGATCGGCACCCCCGAGATCGGCATCCCGGAGATAGGCACCCCCGAGATAGGCACCCCGGAGATCGGCACCCCGGAGATCGGCACCCCCGAGATTGGCATCCCGGAGATCGGCACCCCCGAGATCGGCATCCCGGAGATAGGCACCCCCGAGATAGGCACCCCCGAGATTGGCACCCCGGAGATCGGCATCCCGGAGATCGGCACCCCCGAGATAGGCACCCCGGAGATTGGCACCCCGGAGATTGGCACCCCCGAGATCGAGATTACATAGATTTATTTTCTCTAAATTCGCCTCTCTTAGAGGCGCTTTATTTTGGATCGCCTTCGCGACGCAGTCGCGAACAGTCTCTGCCTCGGCGCTGTAAATTGCAGCGCCTGTGTAACGGTTTTTGATTTCGATTTTCATGGGATTCTATAGCTACAGGGATGCGCGCAGACGCGTGGCTGTTGTAATGAGCCTTGAGAGTTCGGCTGCGGAAAAACTGGACAGTAAATGTTCGGCGCGGCAGAGGGCGTCCTCGCCGCGATAGAGGGCTGTTTCGGCCAGGAATAGGAGTACGCTGCGCCGGGTGACCTGGTAACGCTGTTTGTCCCGCCCTGTGATGGCGTGGGCCTCCAGCCTGCCCTCCTCGATCAACTGGTAGACCGTGCGCGGCCTCCAACCCAGGCAGCGGCTCACCTCGTCGGGCCGCAGTAGCGCACGGTGCGGGCCGAACGGGACCAGGAAATCGAACGTGCCTTGGTCAACGGCGGATTGCAGCGCGGCGCGGGTTTTGGAGGCGGGGGTGGGCATGGGGTTAAAATGTACCGTTGAACCTGTCTAGGGCGTGTTTTGCGACACCGCTGAGAACCTCGCGATATCCGCTCGTTGTCAGTCCATCCCGCGCGTCATCGAGTCGGTCGAGAACTCCATGAATCCGAACCCCAATGGTCAATTGCCAAACCGACTGGGCGATTTTACGCGGAGCTTTCTCGGACGTTTGGGATTTCAATTCTGCCTCGACCTTGGCGCGCAGCTCGCGCAGCTCGGCCTCCAGTTTTTCGATCGCGGCGAGTGTCATTTGGCTCCTTTCTGCGCGGCTTTGAGAGCGTCATAGCGGCGGCGCAGGCCCGCCAGGTGGGTGAACTCGCCTGTTAGAACGCGGTAAAGGGTTACGCGATTGACTCCAAGCGCCCTCGCATCGGCGATAATTCCAGGAAACCTTGTTTCGCGCCGTGGTGGTCGCACTGGCTTGCGGTTCCGGTCAAGGTAAGCTGCGACGGTGAGTAGGAGTGCAGCAAGAGAACGAAGGGCATCCGTTGTCATTGCTTGGCTCCTTTCCGGGCGGGGGCATAGGGGAGGTTGGCGATGGCGGCGAGGAGTCGCCGGCTGTTGCGCTGGCCGTTGAGCACGTAGGTGAGGTGAACGCGATG
Organism: Chthoniobacteraceae bacterium; assembly: GCA_028714515.1. GTDB lineage: Bacteria > Verrucomicrobiota > Verrucomicrobiia > Chthoniobacterales > Chthoniobacteraceae > UBA695. Next base: position 1,452 of record JAQTMF010000040.1, read on the forward strand.
AACGCCTATCGCATCGGCGGCGGCTTGCTGGGTCCACCCCCTTCTCTTCAGCCTTTCCTTCGCGTTGTAGCGTGTTACAATCACGCGATAGAAATTAGAGAATTTCTATAATGACGCAAGCTAAATTCTATAGAATTTCTACCCTTGAAAAGCGCCCTCCGATTTTACCGAAAAAAAGCTGGTTTTACTCTGGATTCGCTCGCGAAAAAGAGCGGAATAGGGCGATCAACTATCGGGCATGTTGAAACGGGACATCTTGCACCAAGCGATGATTTCCTCGAAAAAATCTCCAAAACGCTCGGCGTTTCTATAGAAAATCTAGTAAATTTTCCGCCTAGCAGTTCGGAGAAAACGGAAGTCGCCCCCTGCGTTGGTGCCGGATCTGTGGATCAGGGAAACCACTCGAACATTCAGGAGTCCAGCATAGAAAATTGGCAGGAGCGCGCCTTGAGAGCGGAAACCAGGCTGGAGGTATTGATCACTGCTATGCAGGCGCTGCTAAATGAGTTCAAACAGCAAAAGGAGAAAAATTGAAAACTATAATTGCAGTAGCACTGCTCACAATCACCGTAATCGCTACCGGGTTTGTTGTTAAAGGGCGTCATGAACACGCGCAGCGGATTGCGGCTATCGAGGCTCTAGAGAAAGCAGGAGCAGCTGAAGCGGCCAAGGAATCCGCAAAGGCGTCGCAAGAACACTGGCAAAAACTGCGAGAGGAAATGGATCAAACGGAAAAAGAGTTTAAAGCCAAAGAGCAGGCTGCTCGGCTTGCTGACGCGTACCGCAAAAGCGGGCAGGGCGGTCCTGGCGAAAAACTTTTGCAATACGAAGAGGTGAATCGCCGCATGCGGGAATTGCAGGAACAGGAGCTCAAAAAGTTGCCGCCTAAAATCGCTCTCGCGTTGATGGATCTTGAAAAAGAACACATTCGGGCAATATCTGCCGCACATGGCGATGCGTTAAGAGAGGCCGAGATTGAAGAGGATTATCTCAAGAGATATTTCGCCATCAAGAATAGTACAGCGCCATAGACTCCTGACCGAATTTGATCCAGGATTTATTTCGGCGATTTTGGCGGTAGCGCACAAATTGCCAACGCCGCCTCGCGGGTGATCTGCCGCGTTCCGTTTTCGCGCCGAATGATGGCGAGGCGCTTAATGCACAAAAGCGCGGCCACCTCCTCTTGGGTGCCGCGCTTCTGGCGCTCGATTTTGTATTCAGAGGGCGTCATTTATAACGGGTTGAGGGCGCAGAGGAGATTGCGGACTTCAATCATTTCGTCCTCGTCGAGCGGACCGTCCTCAATGTCCTCCTCGTCATCGTTGACAACAAGGGTGATGTCCTGGAGGTCGCCGGACCGATGCGCCACCCTCATGCATTTATTGAGATCCGTCACGGCCTCGCTCAAAGAGAAGTGGACGCGGCCAACGGAGGTTTCGGAGAGTTGGTATTTTACAGAGTATGTTTTCATAGGTTTTTTTCGTTGTCAACCCGAACTAATTTCGGGGTGGGGGTTTAGCCGCGCGCGGACGAAACTCCGCCAAATGGCGTTTTGTGTCGGCATGGCGACACGTATTTTACCGTGCGCGAATGGCGTGAATCGCGCCCAGGGGGAGCCAGCCTGACGTTTTTCCCCGATGGTGGGCGGCGTCATGAACGAGACGCTCAACCCTCCTCCCTCCGCTGCCAGTCCTGATCTGGCGGGCACTCTCCTGCCCCTCGCGGAGGAGCGTATCATTTCCGCCGCCGCGCCCGCAATCGCGGAAATCGCCGCCCCCTTCTTTTCGCGGCTTCTCTCCGATGCGGCTGGGAACCCAAGCTCCATGCGCCTGCTCCTGCTGGTCTCGTGGGGCGCGGTGATCGTTCCCTGGGCGGTGCTCTCCATTCGTGCCGGGGCGCTCCAGCCATTACCTGAATCCGTTGTCGCCCTGCTCTCCCTGCCGCTGGCTGGCAAACTCTGGCAAAAGCGCCTGGAGCCGACGCCCGGGGCGGCCGCTCGTTTTTCGCTTTCGTCCACTGTCCTCCGAGACAAGGGGGTGGCGGTTTCTGGTATTTCCGCCGCCCCCACCATCCTTTCCGAATCACCACCCAAAAAAGGGGGAGACAGCAACGCGGAAGCGAGAGCCCGAGTGTCCACCGATGACACCGGTATTCTGCCGGAAGCGGCGGGGAAACGCCCCATCCCAGAAAGGGGCTTGATCGGCGGCAGCAAGCCAAGCCAATCCGCGCCGAGTGTCTCCCCCGCTGATTTTCCAGAGACCGGAATCAAACTCTGCGCCGCCCCCACCTCCGGCAATAATTCCTCCACGGCAAATGGTATGCAGGGAGATCCTGCGTCGGGTTCATACTCACCCCTTGAAACAAAGCCGCCGGAGGATCCCGCGCGATGAGAGCGCTCTCCGTCTACGAGCTGGCAATCTGCGCGTCGGCCGCGATCCGCGCCTGCCGTGCGCCCCGTCCGGTGCGGCAGGTCCAGGTGGTAGAGCTGGCGGATTGCCCCATCTGCCACAAAACCCATCGGATGGGATTGGGACGACCGCGCTGCACGGATCCCGCGCCGGTGGTCCCGGTATCGCGCGGCAATCCCGCCTATGAACCCGTTTTCGGCAGGGCCCTTGCAATCATTCTGCCCGCCCTCTGCATCGCCATTTTCAGCCTATGAAACCTACCACATTTGTTGTCATCGCCGCGCTCGCGCTTTTGCCCGTCGAGTTCCTGCCCTCGGGCTGCGCCTGGATCCAGGCGCACAAAACGCAGCTCGCCGCCGTCAACGAGGTCGCCCTCCAGCACATCGCTCGCGACGTTGTGTCCGTCGCGGCCTCCGCACTGGTAAACCAGGCTTCCAGCGGTTTCAATGGCGACTGGGCCGCCTCCGCCGCCCAGGGGGCGTATGCGCTCACGCCGGAGATTCTCTCGTCGGGAAATTTGCAGGATTACCTGGACGCCTGGAACCCGGCGGCACCGGCGGTAAACGCAGCGATCGCGCAATCGGTTTCCACCGCGCTGCCCGGCGACCAGGTTACCGCCGCAATCAAAGATCCGGCCCAGGCGCAGGCTTTAGCCAGCCAGGTCGGTATCACTATCGGCAACGCCCTGCTCTCCGCCGCCGCGCCCGTAACCGCTGCTAAATAGCCAGATGGAACTGATCCTTCCTAACAATGTTACCGAGGCTGCGTTTGCGGCGCGATTTCCCATGGCGCGCGTGACACAGACGCTGACGCCGTGGGAGGCGCGCCGGCTCGGGCTCGACTGGCAGGTGCAGCAGGAGGTCTATCTCGCCGCGTTTGGCTACGTCAGCGATAAATACGGACCGATATGGATCAAGGGCGCGCCGGTAATCTATCGGCCCGATGGGAGCCTGGATATCAGCGATAGCGATACGACGGACGGCGCGAGCGTGCCGCCGAAATGTCAATCGTTCGTCGGTCGTCATGATCCGGTGATCCTTTATCCAAGCGCTCCGCACGACAAATTGTTTTCGCACTGCGGCCTCACCGATCAACCGCTCGATGATGCGACGATGGCGCTCCTGGCGAAACAAGGGCTATTGGAGCCCGGGCAAACTACCCGCCGGCTGACGTTCGAGCAATGCAACGATCTCCTCTGCGAGGCGATGTTTTACTGCGGCGCAAGCAAGGCGCTTCGCTCGGAGGTTTACCTCGTGCTCCAGGAATGCGGGCGAGAGGTCTGGAATTCTCATAATCCGCCCACCGCTTACCGAGCATGAATTTTCATGGGGAACATGAGCCGCGCCCGATGAGGGTCGGGCGCGGCAACTTCAAATAAAATGGATCTCGAATCTCTCAACGTCATGTGGACCGGCCAGCGCCGCGCGGATTCCTTTGTCCGCCTGATGGGCTTCCGTGGCGGCCTGGAGCCTGCTGGTTCGCCGAATGCGATGAGGATCTACGACGATTTAATCGTCGTGATCCTGGGCGACCAGGTCACCTATTGGCGGGCCGCGCTCGACCCGGCTCCAGCATTGATCGCCCGTCCCGTCAATGCGGATGGCGCAGCGCAGCTCTGCGTCGGTCTGCATCTTTTCGAGCGACACATGATGCACGGCAAATACCCCGTCCTGGGGCAGGCGGAGGATGTGCATGTTAATCGCCTCGGACCGGACGGCCGCATCCGCGATGTGCAGTTCGGTCAATTCGGGATCTGCATCCACTCGGGCGGCGCGCCCGACGACGTGCGCCGGTTCACGGCCGGTTGCCAAATCATCCACAACCCGGACGGCTATTTTGGCCAGCCCACCTGGGGCCGGTTTTTCACGCCGATCATCGCGCAGATGATGGTGCACCACCTCGACATCATTCCCTACCTGCTCCGCGACGCCACCGGATTAAGCGGCTCCATTCACCTCGAAAACGCATGATCGCAATCCTCGCCCAAATTGCCACCCCCGAGGCCGCCGAGCTTGGCGGCTGGCTCCTCTGTTTATTTTCGATCCTGGGCGCGCTCAACCAGGGAGCGCGATTCATCAACTATTTTCGCCCCCATCCTCCGGCCTCCGAGGTCTACGCGACAAAGGACGAGCTGCACAAGGTGGAGGCGCGGGTGCAGCTACTCGGCGAGGAAATAAAGGCGAACTACAACAAAATCATGACGAGCAGCGCGGACGCCCGACGCCGTCTCTACGACAAAATGGATGACATCGCCGCCGTGGTGCATCGCCTCGAAGGCCAAAACGAAAAATAGCCCTATGGATCATCGCCCGCAAAACATTCGCCGCGCCATTTTGGACAAGCTCGAAAGCGCCGAGCCCTACGCACTCCCCGAGGACGCGCTCCAGGTGGAGGTCAGCGCCTCGACCCGTCCACCGCTGGCCCAGGCTGAGTTCGACGATGCTCTCGCCTTTCTCCAAGGCCAACGCTTGGTCGCCACGCTCCCGGACGAACTGGACCCCACTCTCACGAAGTGGCTCATCACCGAAAGCGGAAAAACCTTGCTTCGTAAGTAATACCCATGCCCCGGAAAATCCGCAGCGATTCCCTTTATGCCCAGCTCACGCCGGAGCAACGCGATTTGCTCTTTGAATGGCTGTTGGATGAGGGGCTGAGCTATGAAGCCGCCGCGCTGCTCTGCACCGAGAAATTCGGGCTGAGCCCGTCGCACTCGGCGCTTTGCGGGTTTCTGGCGCAACACGGATTCGCCTGGAGAATGGACCGGGCCAAGCAGCTCGCCGACGACAAAGCCACCTCGCTCCCCAAGGATTTCGACTCGAAAAAAAAGGCGGCGCTAGCCCAGCGGGAGTTTGAGAAGGCCTTCAACGACCTGAGCACGCAAGAGGTGATCGCGCTCCAGCGGCTCGACCTGGACCGGCAGATCGCGCGGACCCAAGGCGAAATTGAGCTTGAGAAGCTCAAGATCGCCCGGATCAAGCTCCAGCAGAAAGAGGAGGATCAAGCGTTGGCGCGCGAGAAATTTGAAACCGACGTTGCCGAGAAACTTCTGGACGCGGCCCTTCGGTCAGCCGCCGAAAAGATAGCCACATCGGATCTCTCGAATGCCGAGAAAATCGCGGCCATGCGCAAGGCGGCTTTTGCCGACGTGGATGAACTCCAGGCCAGTGGAAAGGTGGTCATCCCCGAATGAAACGCGAACGCCGTTTTTATCAAAACGTCGCTCTCGTAGTGGTGCGGGAGGTGCGCCAGCTCGCGCTTTACTGGGCGCGCCGTTGCCGCAAGTCCACGACGCTGGGGGATATCGCGTTTGATGAGATGTCCAAGGAATCGGCCCGATTGGTGATCGCCGCCAGTGCATCGCTCCTACTGGGCAAGGAATTGGTAGGAGTGACGCTTTCCGCCGCCGAGCAGGCAATGATAGTCGCGAACGAATCGGCCGCCATGCGCACAGTCTTCGAGAATGGCGCGGAAGAGAAACAGCTCGATTTCAAGGTTGCCGATTCTACGCGGGATAAAATCATGACGGGACTGACGCCGGAGGATTTCGCGGAACTTTACCAAAGCAGCCGGATGGAGTTGCGGCTTTATTTCTCCCACACCCGTTTTTCCAAGCTCCAGATCATCGCTCCGAACCCAGCCACCGCGCGCTCCTGGCGGGCGACCGTGTTGCGTGATGAGGCCGGTTTCACCAACCCGAATTTTGAGAATGACCTGCGGATCGCCACCGATCCGATGATGCGGGACACGCCCGACCTCAAGATTATCTACGCCTCAAATCTGAGCGGCAATGCCCGGCATCCCTATTTCACCACGACGCTGCCGCGCGAAATCACAGCCGAGACCGAGGATGAACAATTTCCCGCGAATCCCAACGGCCACCTTTACATCGGCCAGGACGGAATCCTCGTGCATCGCGTTTCGCTCAAAGACGCCTATGCCGCCGGGCATTGCCTCTTCAATGATCGCAGCGAGCCGATGACGTATGACGAATGCCGATCGTTCCCACAATTCAAGAGCGGCTGGGATGAAACCTATGCGCTCAATCACAAGTCGGGCGGATCGGCGGCCATAGATTTTCTGGCGCTGATATCGGCCCAACGGCGCGGCGTCGGACGATGCAATTTCGTTTACGCGGAGAATGAGAGCGATATCCGCCGTGCTGGGCGGCTGCTGGCGGCCGCGTTGAAAGATGGCCGCGTGGGCATTGGCTGGGACGTGGCAAGCACGACCGAAGAGAAAAGCAATCCCTCCAGTGTGACGTTTACGGAGAGCCTGGGCGGCGAGCGTTTCCAACGGCTCGTGGTGGTGTTTAAGCTAACCAAGGAAGACATTGCCCGGGCCTGGGTGTTGTACTTGATCGACGTTGTGCGCAGCCGCCCAAGGGGAGGTCCGGCCGAGCGGCTCTGTATCGACGGTAGCAATGAACGGTTATTCGCGCAGGGCACAAAGGACAAGTTCGCTGCGACTATCTCGACGGAGATCATCCTCAATGGTTCCCCTGTCGATCCGCAGCCGCCGGGGTATCTCGCGAGCATCAATTACAAAACCTATCTTGGGGACCTCTACAGCGCATCGGTAAATGAAGGTCGCACCGCATTGCCGCCGGATGAATATATCAAGAAAGATCACCTGTTGCCACTCAAGGACGCCGGAAAATATAGCTGCCCGGTGGATGCCGATGGGCGACACGGCGACACGTTCGACTCCGGCAAGAACGCGGAGTATGCCCTGGAAAAACCCGCCACCGGCGTGCGCACACCGGAGGATGTCGCCCGGATTCACACGGGCGGAAACCCGCTTTCCATTCCCCAGTTCACCCCCCGGAGGCTCATGCGCTGATGAATGCCCCCACAAGCCCTGACATGCCCATCTCCGCTCCATCCATGCTCCCTGACGCTAAAAACGATTTTGCAAGGCACTTCCGGCGTTTTGCAATGGCATTGCCGCGCGGAGCCAAATCGCATCGTGGGGTCCAAACAGCCGCCGGGAGGTGTTCGCTATGAAATCCCGCCGGAAAATCCGTCAACAACGGGACCGCGCATTGCGGGCGGCCGCCCCCCAAAATGCATCGGCCGTCGTCCCCTCGATGCCGTCGGGAATTTCGCAATCGCTCGCCCGGATCCTGCGCCCCCAGGCCGCCTACCGCTGGCTGCTGCCCCAGCTCGCCGCAATCACTCCGCAATACATCGAGATGACCCTGCGCGGGGCGCTCGCTGGGAACCATGTCCAGGCGTGGGAACTGTTCGACCTCATGGAGGACACCTGGCCGCGCCTGGGCAAAAACCTCAACGAACTCAAAGGGGCCGTGCGCAATATGAAACTCACGTGGGAACCCTACGCCGAGGATGGTGAGGATCCCACGCCATCGGCCAGGGAGAAATGCGCGCTCGTCAAGGCTGCCTGGGAAAACATGCGCCCGGCGGCAGAGTCTGACGAGAATGACGGCATGGGGACCATCTTCGATATTTTGGACGCCTGGGCCAAAGGTGTTTCCGTTTTGGAAATCGAGTGGCGGCAGTTCCAATCGAAGGCGCTCGGATCAGTCCTTGGCCCGCGCTGCACCTATTGGGTACACCCGGTTTGCTATGCCTGGAATATCGGTGGGGTATTGGGGTTGCGTTCCGATGCGCGGGGGAATTTGTCGCCGGGCCTCCCCACCAACGCGATGACCACGCAGGCACAGCCCTACGTTATCCAGCCGTTCCCCCCGGAGAAATTCGTCGTTGCCATCCGCAAGCACAAGAGCGGCACGGCGCTGGCTGGCCCCATGCTCCGGCCGCTGTGCTGGTGGTGGCTCGCCGCAAATTTCTCGGCGGACTGGATGCTCAACCTGGCGCAATTGTTTGGCATCCCGTTCCGGTGGGCAAACTACGACCGCAACGCGTCGGATGCCACGATTGTCGCTCTCGGAAATGCTCTCCAAAACATGGGGAGTGCCGGATATGCCGCATTCCCCGAGGGGACGGGATTGCAATTCGTGGAGGCTGGAAAAAATTCCGAGCATAGCCCGCAGGCGGAGATGCTGAATCTCGCGGACAAAAACTGCGACCTTTTGGTCTTGGGTCAGACCCTGACGAGCGAGACCGGAGGGGGAGGAAAAGGCGGTGGGTCGCTGGCGCTCGGAAAAGTGCATGAAGGCGTCAAGGGGGAGATCGTTGAATCGTGTGCGTGTTTCGCCGCCGAAACGATTACCAACCAAGTGGCGAGGCCGGTACTGCGGATCAACTACGGTGAGGACTCGGAATGTCCGACGCTCCGGCTGGAAACAAAGAAGGAGGACGATCTGGTCCAGAAATCCCAGGTCATCGCGAACCTAGCGCCGTCGGCGGGCGCGGCGATCCCGCTCTCCTACATCAATAGTACATTTGACATCCCGGTGCCAGCCGATGGCGAGCCGACGCTGGCGTCGAGAGCACCGGCATTGCTGCCCGATGTCGTCCCCGCGTCGGACGTCACAGCCGCCGTGGAACCTCCGCCGTCCGTTGACGAGGAGGCCGCCAAGGCGCGCGCGTTACAGTCCATCAGCAAACGTCTATCGGCCATCGTCGCAATGGAAAACGACGCGCAGTTCCAGACTGCTCTCGCCAATTTCGCAAACTCCCTATGAACCGCATCCATTTGCTCTCGTTCCTCGCATGGGTCGCCAATCTGCATTTGGCGCATTGGCAGGCCGACACGCTGTGCGCTGCCCATGAGACGCTCGGCGATCTCTACGAGGCTGTTGACAAGGCCATCGACAAACTCGCCGAGGTGGATATGGGCCGCGCCGGTTCCGCGGATTTCCCGGAGGGGCAGTCATTCTCCTTTCAGGTCCGAGCGAACCTCGGGGAGCTGCTCGGCGCGGGCTTGGCCGAGATCAATGCCTTACGCGCCGATCCCGCTGTTTCCAGCGCCGAGGATCTCCGCACCATTCTGGCCGACCTGGAGATCCTCATCAACCGCGCCAAGTTTTTGCTCAAAGTATGAAACTCCTCAATCCCACCACTCCCGTCGCGATCCTTTGCCGCGCCGCCGTCGCGGTGCCGGATGTCGCGACCGGCGTCTTCATGTTCATGCCTGGCGGCGAGCAGACCATCACACCGTTTGGAGGCGGGATCGGCGCGCCGATCAAGGTGTTGGTGGACCGCGCCGCCGTGGGCGAGCTGGAAAAACAACGGGTGGCGCTGGCCGCCAGAAACAAGTCCCCGTTTTGCGATTTCAACCATGAGGGCGGCGGCGCTTCCTGCTGGATCAAGAGCTTCGAGTGGCAGGATTCGCCAGCGCCCGGCATCTACGTCAGGGTAGACTGGACCGACGAGGGCAAACAAGCCATCAGCGGGAAAAAGTTCCGCTACTTCTCCCCGGTTTTTCATGTCGATAACAAACTCGCCGATCCGGCCCGCATCGTCTGTCGCGAGTGGGCCGCGCCCAACATGGGCGGCCTGGTCAACGATCCCGCCTTTCACAACATTTTGCCCCTGTGGGCGAAAAACGCCGCTGGAGCGCATCCCAGCAATCAACCAACCAATCCAAATAAAATCATGACACCCGAAGAACTGGCTGCGCTCCAGGCCAAGAATAGACAACTGGAGTCCGAAATTGCCGCCCTGCGCGCCAAAGAGGCGGCGCTTAAAGCAAAGGGCGAAAACGACGCGCTGGTCGCCTCTGAACTCCGCGCCAAGGAAGCCGAGCTGAAGGCGAGCCGCGCTGAAGAGGAGATTGTCTCCCTGAAAGCCAAGAACGAGGAACAAGGTAAGGCCATCAAGGCCCGCAATAAAACGGACGCCGAGGCGGCCGTCAAGCGGGCCGTGGAGCGCGCCGCGATCGCCACCAAGGACACCCAAACGCAGACCGCGCTCGTGGCCCGCGCGACCGATGATCCGGCGTTCATCGCCATCATCGACGCCATGCAGGGGAATCCGACACTCGGCACGCGTCTGACGGTGCAGCCTGGAAACAACGGTATGACGCGCGCGGAGGTGACCGCGATTTCCTGCAAGGACGCGATCAAGGAATTCGGGCGCATCGTGGCCTTGAACGCCGCGATCCGCGATCCGCGCAACCCCGAGAAAGGCCAACTCGCCCTCCAGGCCGCACGTGTTTTTTCCTCGGAACTCAAGGCCCGCGAAAACGAATGGCTCGACATGCCGATCGAGGACGCGCTCAAGGCCGCTGATTATTCCGACCCGAACAACAACCTGGGGCTCCTGAGCGGCACGCTCGTATTGCAGCGGATTCTCCCGCTCTTCCAATACGAATACCCGATCCTCTCGCAGCTCGCGACGGATTTTTCGGATGCCCCCGGTCTCTGGAATCAGACGGAGAATACGCGCATTGTCGTCACGCCTGCCGTGCAGACGTTCGATCCGACCGCCGATGCCACCGGCCGCCCCAAAGGCTGGACCACCGTGAGCCCCGCTCAAACGGTCAATGCCAATATCACGTTGGATTCCTACGTTGGGGTGCCGATCGTGTTTGGTAATAGCACCCTCGCCGCCACGATCCGCCGGTTGTTCGATGAACAAAGTGGCCAGGCGCTCTACGCGCTCGGCGGCTATTTTGTAAACAAGGTCACCGCGCTGATGACGCCGGCGAACTTTAATGCCTATGCCGTCGTTTCGGCTCCGAAAGTTCCGATCGCCTACGCGACCTACGCCAAAGCGCTCGCGGATTTCAGCGTTGCCGACATCAACAGGATCAAGGCCGCGTTCAACACCAACGAGGTTCCGGTCCAAGATCGCGGCATGTTGCTGGATAGCCAGTATTACGCCCGCCTCTCCGAGGATCCGAACCTGGCGCTCTTCTATGCGGCCACCAAGGCCCCGGAGATCGTCGGCGAGGGGCGGCTGCCGAAGCTGCGCGGGTTCATGCCGCAGGACGCGCCGTACTTTCCGAGCGACAACAACCGCGTCGGGTTCGCCTACCACAAAGCGGCGATTATCCTCAAATCCCGCCTCCCGCAGGATTTCACGCAGGCGGTCGGCGCGATGATTCCTGGCTCGGTTACCACCATCACCGATCCGGCCACCGGGATCTCCGTGCTGCTCGTGCAATACGTCAACCTCACCAACAACTACGCCGAGTGGCGCATTGAGGTGATGCTGGGCGCGGCGGTCGGCGACAAACGCGGCGGCATGGTCATCACCAGCGCCTAAACCATTCCTTCCAGCGGGGCGGCGGATCATCTCCGCCGCCCGCTTGAAATCAACAACTCAATCCTATTCCGATTATGAAACTTTTCTCTCTCTTCACCGCCGCCATCCTGGCGACCGTAGTCGCTCCCGCGTTTGCTGGAGATCTCGCCTACCCAACCCTTGTTCCGCAGACCGCCGATACCGAGCTGGTCATCGCGCACAAGAGCGTGCTGGCGCAGGCTCCCCGCAGGTCCATCAACATCACCACCACCGGCACCACGTCGGTTCCGGCGGCCATGTTTGATCGGCTGATCGTCAACACGGCTGGAACCGCCTCGTCGGTTGTCCTCACCGATGGTACCACCGCGATCGCCTCGGCCACCACCACGGCGCAGACCTGGCTGCCGTTCGGAATCGTTCTCTCCAGCGGAACCCTAACGGCCGTCACGACCGGCACCGCCAACATCACCATCACGTTCCGATAGTCAATCCCGGTCTATTGTTTCCCATCCGCCGGGCGGTTACGAATCGCCCGGCGGCAGGGAGCCAACCCTCCCCCCCCAAAAAAAATCCTATGTCCAAAAAAAACGCCCCGCCTGCCAATTCAACCATGTTCGCGTCGATGCCGATCGACCGGCTGCGCGCCTCGCTCAAAAACCCGAAAGTCGCAGAGCTGGTCCATACCAACAGCCGAGCCGCTGAAGAAAATCTCCGCCTTGGTCCCAGCCGAATGGGTTGGGCGAATAACGAAGCCGTGCGGCGGCGCTACGAGGCAATCGCCGAGTTTTGGCGCGCGGTGGAAGCTCTGTTCTAGTTCCCATGTCCTGGCAAGTCCTCACCGCTGACGCCGTTCCCGACCAGTCCAACCCGGCCGAGGCGGCGGCGTTCGTCAAGCTCCAGGGGAAAAACTCCGTTCCCTCCGTGCTGGCGGCGGTTGTCGCCGAGATCCGCGATGATATTCGCGCGGGCGGCTACCCTCTAGACACCGATGAAACCAAACTCCCGTTCGGACTGCACAACGACGCGATCAACATCATCCGCTGGCGGATCCTGATCAGCGCGCCGCAACTCAAGCTGCTCCAGACCGAGGCGCGATCGGCGGCGGCGGAGCGATCCGAGAAAAAACTGGAGCGCATCTCCGCGCAAAAATGGGCACCGGAGCCGCCGGATGCCGCCTCCACCGCCCGCGCTTCCAGCCCGGGAACGTGGAACTCCGAATCAAAAATCATCATGCGCACCCACCCGACCCCTCCGCCCTCCATGCAATTCCCCAGCGGCTCCACGCCGAATGCCTACGCCAACCCGGACGCACCTCAGGATAATTAACCCATGCCAGCGGCTCTCTCCAAACTCCGGCTCAAACAAATGCTCGCGTTCGCAGCCAAGCAACCGCCAGCGAAGGCCCGCGCGTTCGTGCGGGCACTCTGTCCGCTCTGCTGCGGCGAGCAAAAAACGCCGCCGCTGGCCGCGCAGCATTTTGAGAAACGCCAGCATGCCATCACCGCGATGCAATCGGCTATCCGGCGGCATTTGGACTACGCAAAACACGAGACGCTACGCAAGATCGAGAAGGCGTTTCGGAACGGCGACATCAAGGCTCCGCTAAAATCCGCCGATGCCCATGGCGTTGCGTGGGACCTGATTTTTGACCGAGAAGAATTTGGCGACGGGCTGCTCGCCTCGCTGCGCGAGGAGTCTGCAACGGCGTTGCATACCGCTGGAAACCAGCTTTACGCGGAGCTGGGCCGTGATGACCCCTGGACGCTGCCGGATCCCAAAGCCAAAGCCTTTCTGGACGCCCGGGCAAACAAGCTCAAGGGTGTCTCGGATGAGATCCACAAGGCCATCCAGGCCGAGGTGAAGGCCGGGCTCGACAAAGGCGAAAGCCTCGCAAAGATTTCCAAACGGATCTCGGATAAATTCGACGACATCAGCGAGGGACGCGCCGCCACCATCGCCAGCACGGAAACGAGCGCCGCCTATGGATTCGCCAGGCAGGAAGGGATGACCTCCGCCGGGATTAAATACAAGCGCTGGCTCACGAGTCATTTGCCAAATGTCCGCGACACGCATGCCGAGGCGGAAGAGGACGAAGCGAACCAGCGCGTGCCGATCGACGAGCCGTTTTCCGTCGGGGGCGAGGATTTGATGTATCCCGGCGACGAAAACGGCAGCCCGGAAAATGTGATCAACTGTCACTGCGTTTCTCTGGCCGTGGAGGATGACGAGGAAGAGGGGGATGAATTATGAGCGCGCCGATTTGCCATGTGCGCAAGATGACGGCTTCAGCGGGAACGGATTGCATGGTCGCCCTTAATATCCAACTCGACGGTGCGGCGGAATTCCTCTTTCTCATCCCGGCCGAGGATGTTCCCCATTTGGCCGCCGGGCTGCTTTTCGCGGCGCGGGAAGCCGCCGCCATTTCGGTGAAAAAAACGGGGGGAGAAGCACAATGAAGCCACCCGTTCTCCATATCGAGATCCCGCCGGAAACCCGCGCGAAAATGGAGCGCCTCAAAACAGTCCTGAGCGAACCCGCGATGCTTGATGTGTTTCGCAAGGGGATGGATAAAGGCGCTGCGCAGGCCGTCTCTAATATCCAGCAAACGCGCTTGACTGGCGAAGGGCCTTTCCCGATCGAGGATCACCGCCTTGGCGTCAAGACCGGCCGTTTGCGTCCCAGCCTGCGCTCGGTGCCCGCCGTGGTCGCTTCAAACGGTGCTTTCGGTTCGGTCATCGGCGGCATCGGCACCAATGTCGGATACGCTGCGATCCACGAATTCGGCGGCGTGATCCATCGTACGGTAAAGGCGGGCAAGGTCCGGTTGCGGACGGACAAGGGCGGCAATCTGATGCGTCAGGGCGATAACCTCGCGATTTTTGCCAAGCGCAAAGGCAAGGGTGTCCACAAGCGTTTTCGGGAGGTCGAATTCGCGGGCGGGAAAACCTACGATATCCGCATCCCCGCCCGGGCTTCCCTGGGGCATGGCCTGGCGGACAACGAAACCACGCTCACTCGCGCAATCGCCCGTGCGATTAGCACCAGCCTGAGAGGGGGCACCTCCGAATGAGCGACCGCCTCCTCGATCTCCAGCATGCCATCAAGGCCTATCTGGACGCGCAGCCCTATTTCAGCAACGCCTTGGCGGCTGTCCCTGTCCCCATTCCGGTCGTGACGGAAGACGCCGCCGCCGTAGAGAGCATGGTCAACCGCGCGGTTGCCGAGGTTCAGGGGATCTGTGTGCTGATCCGCGCGCCCGGCGGGAAAATCCCCAGCGCGGACAACGCCGCGCCCGTCTACGACCCGGCCGTACTTCATGTGCGCATCTACGAAAATCCCGTGGTCAACCGCGCGGACGGCGGAACGATGCAACCGGCGTGCAAAGTCGGCGATGCCATCATCCGCATCCTCTACGGCAAAACCATGGAGGGATTCTCCGATCCGCTCGCGCCCAAGAGCCGGGCATGGGGAACCGAAGACGACGTTCCTTTTTACGATCTCGTTTTCGAAACCGTTGTCCCGCTCGATGACGCGCCGCCCACGCGCGACGAGTCGCTCCTCGCAGAGGACGGCCAGGTTCTCGATTCCGAGAGCGGCAATGCTTTCACCTCCAACCCGTAAATTATGAAAACGCCGCAAAAACCTGTTCAGAAAATCATTGAAAAACTGGACTCCCGCGCGCCCCGCGTGAAAGCGCCGCCCGCGCCCGCAGCGCAGCCTGGGAGTATCCAGAATCCCGCTCCATCCAAACCGGACCCGAAGACGCCCACGGCCCCGGAAAAATAACAACCTGCACTCCATCACCTCCGCAACCGATACCATCCTATGTCCTATATCACCGGCCCCTGCCTCATTAAACGCGGGGGAATCACCATCTACACCGAGAGCGGCCTCAAGGACTCGCTCAAAACCAAGCTGGGCGACGTAAAGAGCGACCTACACGGTGGGAAAATTGACCAATACATGATCTCCCGCATGGTGACGCTCTCCGCGAAACCCGTGGATGCCATCGCTAATCTGGCGGCCTATTTCGGCCTCGGCCTGGCCGATATCGGCTCCAGCATTTTTACGGCGGAGATTGTTCCGCTCTCGCTCGCCAGCGTCGCGATCGCGGTCGGCGGCAGTGCCACGGTTACTACCACCGAGCCGCACAATCTCGGCCCCGTGGGGTCCGCTCTAGGCGTCACACTCGCCGGAGTCGCCGCCACGGTTCCGTCTGTCAACGGCGCGCAGGTGGCGACGATCACCAGCGAAACCGCGTTCACGATCCCCGTAAATGTCACCACTGCCGCGACCGTCAACACGGGCACTTGCACCCCGGTTTCCGTGCCGTTGCAAATCGTCAGCAAAAACGAACAGGCGATCTACACCTACGAGCGTTCGGGCATCCTCAAAGCTCCCGGAGTGCACCTCGGGGCCAGCAAGGGGTTCTTCGCCGGTGACATGCAATGGGCGGTGTTAGGGAGCGTCACCAAGCAGCCCACGGACGAGGACTATTGGCGCAGCGCCATCGCCGCCGCCTTCGCGGACTCGGTTTTCGATGAAACGAAAATCAGACGCTATCGTTACACGGCCGCCTATGGCAACGATGCCGCATTTGCGGCCATCAGCGCCCAGGGCGGATTCGATATTGCGATCGACTACACGACGGAGGAAATCCCTGACGACAACGTCGGCGTCGGCGATGTGATCCTCACCGCGCTAGCGGCCTCCGTTAAATTCACGCCCTCCAACCTCACCACGGCGCAGGTGGACGCCCTGGTCAACCTCCAGGGCGCGTCGGCGCTCCAGCCGGGCGATAGCGTGGCGGGCGACGGCGGAAAGGCGCTGGTCATCAGCGGCTCGGACGCGGCCACGGGATTTACCGCAACGCTAAACGGCGTCGGGTTCCATGACGACGAACTCAACTATGCCGCCGGAAAACTCCGCTTCGGAGAGGTCGCAGGTATCTCCAAACGGACCTGGACGGGCGGCGCTCCCAATAGCCTATTTACGTTCGAAATCACCGGCAACGACTAGTTTTCTCTCGCGTGAAAATCAGCATCGGCGATGTGCAGATTGTGAACACCTCGGACGGGAGTGGCTCGGCTGTCACCGGGCTGCTGCCGCCCATCGACCGCCAGGTCGAGGTAAAGCCGCTGCTGCGCGCCGCCACCCCGGCCGTTTTCGACCGTGGCAACAAGGCGACGGCTGTTGCGTTTCGCGTCAGCCTGCCATGCGGGAGCCCGGCCGCCGCATGCTATATATTTTTTTCGCTGGAGGCATCGATACCGGCCTATGCGCCGCTGATCATCACGCCGCACAACACCACCGCCACCATCACTATTCCTGGCACCCTGAAAAGCATTCACCCGTCCATGGTCGGCTCCCGACTGACGTTGGATTTTACATTCCAAGGTCAGGTTCCGGCTCTGGATGGGTTTGTCCTCAGCACGGAAAACGGCATCACGCTGACGGACGAAGCGGGAACCAAACTCATCGACTGAATCACAAATTATGAAAAAACTTTTCCTACTCCTGGCTGTAATCGGCATTAACTCAGCTCGGGCGGACATCAAAATCAGCCAGCTGCCGCCCGCGAATTCCGTGAATGCGGGCGATCTCCTCTACACAGTGCAGTCCGGGGTTTCGAAGCAGATCACCCTGCAAAATTTCGTAGCCTCCATCACGCTGCCAGCCGCGCAAATCACCGGGCTTGCACCCGTGGCGACCAGCGGCAGTTATGGCGCGCTTCTGGGGTTGCCGATAATCCCATCCGACAACAACCAGCTCACAAATGGCATGGGATTCGTCCAAGCTGCAACCCAAACCGAAGTAGACATGGGCACGAGCACGGCAAAGGCTGTGACTCCCGCAACATTGGCAAACACCACACAGATCGCGCATTATCCTGCTAGCGTTAGCACGCAATCGATGGTTACTGGGATCAATGACCTGGTTGAATATGCCA
>JAQTMF010000041.1 GCA_028714515.1 Chthoniobacteraceae bacterium
CTTGCCGGAAGGCGCAGGGCCCCGCCGTGCCCCCGCCTCCCGAGGTGCTTGTGACGAAGGTGGCCGCGCGCGATGTGCCGGTGTACCGGGAGTGGCTGGGGAACCTGGACGTCTCGGTGACGACCCAGGTGCGCGCGCGCGTGGCGGGATACCTGGTGGCGCAGAATTACAAGGACGGCTCGCTGGTCAAGGCCGGGGAACTGCTCTTTGAGGTCGATCCGCGCCCGCTCCGGGCCGCCCTCGACCAGGCGCGGGGGGAGCTAGCGCGCGCCGAGGCGGCGGAGAAGCTCACGGCGATCAACCTCAAGCGCGCGGAGACGCTTTACGCGACCAGGGTTTTCAGCACCCAGGAGCGCGATACGGCTGTCGCCAACGAGGGCACGGCCAAATCGGACGTGAAGGCGCAGCAGGCGGCGGTGGAGACGGCCGCGCTGAACCTGGAGTTTGCCCGGATCACTTCGCCGGTGGACGGGATCGCCGGGATCGCCACCGCGCAGATCGGCGATTTGGTGGGACCCAATTCGGCGCAAACCGGGCCGCTGACGATTGTTTCCACGGTGGACCCGATCAAGGCGTATTTCACCGTCACGGAGCAGGATTACATCGTCTTCGCCCGGCGGTTGGCGAAGCCCGGTGTGCGCCGGGAGATGCAGGACGAGCTGGAACTGGAGATCATCCTGGCCGACGGCTCGGTTTACCCGCGCCGGGGCCGCTTCGATTTCGCCGACCGCCAGGTGGACCCCGCCACGGGTTCGATGCGGGTCGCCGCCTTGTTTCCCAACCCCGGCGCTTTTTTGCGGCCGGGACTTTTTTGCCGGGTGCGCGCGCGGACCGGCGTGGTGGCGGGGGCGGCGATGGTGCCGGAGCGGGCGGTGATGGAAGTGCAGGGAAACTTCCAGGTGATCGTGGTGAACGCGGAGGGCGTGGCGGCGATCCGGCCCGTGGAGCCGGGGGAGCGCCGCGATGGCTGGCGGGTGATCCGCAAAGGCGTGCGGGCGGGGGAAAACGTGGTGGTGGAGGGGCTGCAAAAAGCGCGCGACGGAGCGCGCGTCGCGCCGAGGGAATGGAGCGGGACGCCTCCGCCCGCCGCCTCTTCTCCGCGTCCCCGCGGCTCCCCTTCTTCTTGATATGTACCGTTTTTTCATCGACCGGCCGATTGTCGCCATGGTGATCGCCATTTTGATGGTGCTCATCGGGGGCATCGCCGCGTTTTTTTTGCCGATCGCGCAGTTCCCGAAGCTCGCGCCGCCGGAGATCCTGGTGAAGGCGACCTACATCGGGGCCGACGCCGAGACCGTGGAGCAGGCGGTGGCCGCTCCCGTCGAGCAGCAGATGAGCGGCGTGGACAACATGGATTACATGATCTCCACCAACGCCAGCAACGGCCAGATGATGCTGCGCGTGACGTTTGACGTGGCGACGGATCCGAATACCGACCAGGTGCTCTCGCAGTTGCGCACGTCGCAGGCCGCCTCGCAACTGCCCGCCGAGGTGAATGCCTACGGCGTGACCATCCAGAAATCCCCCTCCGCGCCGCTGATGCTGGTGGCGCTCTACTCGCCCAAGGAGACCTATGACAGCGTCTTCCTGGCCAACTACGCCAACATCAACTTGATCGACCCGCTGGTGCGCAGCCCGGGCATCGCGAATATCAACATCTTCGGCGCGGGGCAGTACGCGATGCGCCTGTGGGTGAAGCCGGACCTGCTTGCTCGGCTCGGGATCACGGTTCCCGAGATCATCGCGGCGATCCGCTCCCAGAACGCGCCGAACCCCGGCGGGCAGATCGGCGCGGAACCGGTGCCGCCGGGCCAGTCGTTCACCTACACCGTGCGCACGCAGGGGCGGCTCCTCACGGCGGAGGAATTCGGCGGCATCATCCTGCGCGCCAGGCCGGACGGCGGCGTGGTGCGCGTGCGCGACGTGGGCCGCATCGAACTGGGCGCGCAGACCTACAACGTCGCGGGCCGCTTCAACGGCGAGCCCTCGGCGATTCTCGCCTTCTATCAGCTCCCCGGCACGAACGCGCTGGAGGCCGCCTCCGGGGTGAAGGCGAAAATGGCCGAGCTGGCGCGGCGTTTCCCGCCGGACATCGCCTACACGGTCTCACTAGATACGACGCTCGCGGTGAAGGCGGGGATGTCGGAGATTGTCAACACGCTGGTGGAGGCGCTCGTCCTGGTCGTCATCGTCGTGTTCGTTTTTCTGCAAGGCTGGCGGGCGACGCTGATCCCGTTGTGCGCGGTCCCCGTCTCGCTCATCGGCACGTTCGTTTTCTTCCCCCTCTGCGGGTTCTCGATCAACACGCTCGCCATGTTTGGCATGGTGCTGGCCATCGGCGTCGTCGTGGACGACGCCATCGTGGTGGTGGAGGCGGTGGAGCGGCAGATCGAGCACGGGCTCGCCCCGCGCGAGGCGACGCTCAAGGCCATGGAGATGGTCTCCGGCCCGATCATCGGTACCACGCTGGTGCTTTCCGCCGTGTTCATCCCGACGGCGTTTGTCCCCGGCATCACGGGGCGGCTCTACCAGCAATTCGCGCTGACCATCGCCATTTCCGTGGCGATCTCCGCGTTCAACGCGCTCTCGTTGAGCCCGGCGCTTTCCGCGCTGCTCCTGCGCCCGCGCAAACCGGCGCGCGGGCCGCTGGGCTGGTTCTACCGCCGGTTCAACAGCGCGTTCGACGCGGGGACGGAGACGTATATCCGCCTGAGCCGCGTGGCGATCCACAAAAGCGTCTTCAGTTTGCTCTTCCTGGTTCTGTTCACCCTGGCGGCGTGGGTTCTCTCGGGGAAAATCCCGACGAGCTTCCTGCCGGAGGAAGACCAGGGGTATCTCTACGCCGCCATCCAGCTCCCCAACGCCGCGTCGTTGCAGCGCACGGAGGAAGCCTGCCGCAAGGTGGAGTCTGTCTTGCGCGCCACGCCGGGCGTCCAGTATTTCACCTCGGTGGCCGGGTTCAACCTGCTCAGCGGCGTGCAGGCCACCTACAACGCTTTCTTTTTCGTCGGCTTGCAGGATTGGAACCGGCGCACCCGGCCCGAGGAGCAGATCGGGGCGATCCAGGCCCGGCTGACGCGCGAGCTGGGCAAGATCCCCGACGGGACCGCCTACACGTTTCCTCCGCCCGCCATCCCCGGCGTCGGCACCACCGGCGGGTTTACCTTCGCGCTCGAGGACCGGGCCGGGAAGGACGTGAAGTTCCTGGCGGCGAACGTCGCGAAGTTCATGGAAGCGGCCCGCAAACGCCCGGAAATCGTGGGACTCACCACCACGATCCTCCCCGCCGTGCCGCAGGTTTACGCCAAGGTGGACCAGGACAAGGCGATCCGGCAGGGAGCGGATCTCGCGCAGGTGTACCAGACGCTGCAAACCTACCTGGGCGGCTTTTTCGTCAACTACTTCAACCGCTTCGGCCGCCAGTGGCAGGTCTACGTCCAGGCCGAGGGGGATTTCCGCGTGGACGCCGAATCCCTGAACCTCTTTTACGTCCGCAACACCAGCAACCAGATGGTGCCGCTGGGGGCGGTGACGCGGGTGGAGCCCTACGAGGGGCCGGAGTTCACCACACGCTACAATCTCTACCGGTTCGCCCAGATCAACGGAGCCGCCGCGCCGGGCTACAGCTCCTCGCAGGCGATGCAGGCGCTGGAGGAGACCTTTGCGCAGACCATGCCCAAGGAGATGGGGTACGATTACATCGGCATGTCCTTCCAGGAGAAAAAGGCGGCGCAGGGGATCCCGCCCATGGTCATTTTTGGCACCTCGCTGGTGTTCGTCTTCCTGATCCTGGCGGCGCTGTACGAGAGCTGGTCGCTGCCGTTCAGCGTGCTGCTCGGGGTGCCCGTGGCCGTGGCGGGCGCGCTGGCGGCGCTGGCGGCGCGGCAGTTGGAGAACGACGTGTACGCGCAGATCGGCCTGGTGATGCTGATCGGGCTCTCCGCCAAGAACGCGATCCTCATCGTCGAATACGCCAAGCACAACTACGAGCAGGGCCAAGCGCTCACCGATGCCGCGCTGGAGGCGGCGCGCCTGCGGTTGCGGCCGATTTTGATGACCTCCTTCGCGTTCATCCTGGGGTGCGTGCCCCTTTGGACGGCCGAGGGCTCGGGCGCGGTCTCGCGGCAGATCATCGGGACGTGCGTGATCGGAGGGATGTTCGTGACGAGCACGCTGGCCATTTTTCTGATCCCGGTGACGTTCTGCGTGGTGGAGCGGATCGCCTCGAGGAAGCCGCGGAGAAAGGAAGAGGGGAAAGATTCGGAAAATTAGGAAGCCAGGAAGCCAGGATAAAGGCAGAGGAGGAGAATTCCGTGGCTCGGCTTCCTTTCCTGGCTTCCTGGTTTCCTCATTCCTCCTGTTTTCTCACCACCCTTAACTGTACCCCGCTGGCAGGGGCCGCGTCTCCCTCAGGTCTCCAGTTCCGTGTGGATCTGAAGGTAGTGGAGCAGGTCGTGCCGGGTGAGGATGCCCACCAACTGCCCGGCTTCATCGACGACGCCCAGGCGGCCCTGGCCCGCGACGAGCAGGATGCGCAGGGCGTTCTCGGCGCTGGAGGTGGCCGGGATGACCAGGCGGCTGTCCTGCGCTTCGGCCACCGCGCCCGCCGTGGTGTAGGGCCATTTCTCGCGCGGGACACTCTTGAGGTGTTCCAGCCGCAGCAGCCCCCGGAAGTGGCCTTCGTCGCTCACCACCGGGTAGGCGACGTGGTGGTTGGTCAGAAAGTAGTCGTCCACGGCGAGGTTGAGCGGGAGATCGGCCGGGATGCAGATGGCGGGCTGCGTCATGAGGTCGCACGCGCGCACGCCGTCCAGGATCTCCTTGGAGAGCGCTTGCGTGTAGCCGCTTTCGGCCGCGCTTTTGAGGAAGACGCCGATGACCAGGAAGACGAGGCCTTGCCCCCATTCCCCGCCCATGATGGCGAAGATGCCCAGGGCGATGAGCGCCCAGCTAAAGAATACGCCGATGCGCGAGGTGATGAACGTGGCCTGGCGAAATCCGCCGCTGCGCATCCACAGCAGCGCGCGCAGGATGCGCCCGCCGTCGAGCGGGTAGCCCGGGATGGCGTTGAAGATGACCAGAAAGAGGTTCACGCTGGCCAGCCATTGGAAGACGAGGCCCCCCTCGGGGAAGCTGGCGAGGCTGCATCCCCAGGCGATGAGGGCGTAGAGGGCCGACAGGAAGATGGAGACGAGCGGGCCCGCGACGGCGATTTTGAGTTCCGTGCGGGGGTCGTCGGGCTCGCGCGAGATTTCCGCGATGCCGCCGATGAAGAGGAGGGTGATGCTGGGGACGGGAATGCCGTTGCGCTGGCTTACGACGCTGTGGCCCATCTCGTGCAGGAGGATGGAGAGGAAAAAGAGGAGCGTGGCCACCGTCCCCATGGCGATGTAGACCGCGGCGTCGCGCCCCGGCAGCTCGTGGGGAAAGAAGTAGGTGGCCAGGGAGTAGATGACCAGCGCGGCGATGAAGAACCAGGAATAATCGAGATAAAACCGGATGCCCCGCAGCGTCCCGAGAAAGACGCCGGGGCGGGAACGCTCCTCTCCCTGGCCCGAGGGCGGGTCGCCGGGAAGCGGAGGTTTGTCGTCCGGGTTCATGGCATGGCGTTGGGGGTGCCTGGAGAGGCGGCGGGTTGCGCTTCGGGTTGCGGGGCCGGGGAGGTTGCCGGCTGGGCTCCGCTATCGGCGGGAGGTTGCGGGTTGTAGGAGTCGAGGGGGCTAAGATCCAGCGGAAGCGTGGCCGTGCCTTCGGGGAGGGGCTGCGCGCCGGGGGTCAGGGCCGCTTGGATCAAGGCGTCGTCGGCGGGGTCTTCACCCCAGAAGGCGGAGCCGATTTTCGCGGGGGTTCCAAAGTACATTCCCTCGTATTTGGGGGTGGAGGTCTGGCCCAGGAGCCGCCCGGAGACGCGGGCGACGACGTAGCCGGGATCGTTCGCGCCGTTGCCGAGGTACCACGTCCCTTTGTCGAGTTTGCCGAGGGCGAAGGTGGTGGAGGCGTTGAGGCCGGTGAAAGTGATGCTGCCGGTGGCCGCGAGCGGTGTGCCGGAGCCGGTGAAGCGCAGGTCGGCGCTTACCGTCCCCTCCTTGAGCTTGAGCGGTTCCCGCGTGGCGGCGGTGACGCGGTAGGTCCAGCGGTCGAAGGGAGGTTTTAGCGTGATAGCGGGCGCGGCCACACGAATCGTTTCGGGGTTGCCGGTGATGATGAGCGCACCAAAGGAGGGTTTGGGGGCGGTTTCCAGGGCGGTGATCTGGGCCGCGCCGGTGACGGCGGCGTTTTCGCGCGTGCCGGTGAGCGCTACGTCGAGGGTGGCGCTGCCCGCCCATTGCGGCCCGGCCTGGACGCGGAGTTTTTCGCCGTGGAGGAGGAGGTCGAAGGCGGGGGCGTCGAACCGGGAGAGGTCCAGCGAGCCGGTGGAGGAGAGGTCGCCCCACGGGGTGCGGGCGGCCAGTTTGCCGAAGCGCAGGACGTTGCCGTCGATGTCGGCCTCGGCCTCCACTTTGTCCAGCGCGGGGAGCCATTCGGTGGCGGGGATTTGCCCGTTGGTGAGCTTTAGCGCGCCCGTCATGAAGAGGTTGCGCAAGGTGCTTTCGGTTTTGAGGGTGCCGCTGAGGAGGCCCCGGATGGGCAGGGGACGGCCGGTGAGGTGGGCGACTTCCTCCAGCTGCACGCCTTTGGCGGTGAGGCGGGCTTTGAGCGGGGCGTCGGGGGCGAGCGCGGCGGGGCCCGGGTGCACCCACCATTGGAAGAGGTTGAAGGGGAGCGTGGCGTCGCCTTCGAACCACGGCGCTTTGCCTTGCGTCAGCTTGAGCGCGTCGAGCTTGACGGTGGTGGCGTCGGCGGCCAGCCGTCCTTCGAGCCGGGTTTCGCCGTTGGCCAGGATGCATTTGTTGACCGACAGGACGCCGGGGGCGTAGGTGCCTTCCAGGTCGGCGTCGATGGGGAGCGTGGCGGGGATCTCCGGCGTTCCCGGGGTGCGCAGTTTGTTGCAATGGGCGGTGAACGCGCCGGAATGGACGCCGGTGGTGCCGTCGCCGGACCAGTTGACGACGAGCCCGCCCGCCAGGGGCGCGGGGACGACCGGTTTTTGCAGGAGCGGCGCGTAGACGGCTAATTCCTCAATGGAGGCGTTCAATTCCCCCTGGTAGCGCCGCTCGCCGAGGATGTTGACGGAGCCGTTCCCGCGCACGAAGTCGGTCCCGCGCACGGCTTCGAGATTGACGACTTGCAGTTCGTTGCCGTCCAGCTTGATCCCGGCGTTGAGGGCGTCGAAGGGGACGCCCCGCCAGGAGAGTTTGTTCCCGGCGACGAGGAGTTGGCCGGTATACGATTTGCCTTCGCCGCGGATGGCGCCGTCGATGGTGACTTTCCCGGCGGTATCGGCGAACTGGGGCCCCAGGAGGGCGGAAAGCTCCGTCAGGTTCTGGATGCGGGCGGCGATGTCGAAGCTGAAATCGGAGAGCCACCACGGTGTTTCCTCGCCGGGCAGGGCGAGGTCGCCTTTGAGTTGCAGGGTGTTGTGGGCCTGCTGAAGCTGGAATTCGGGGATCTGCACCCGGCGGTTGACCACGGTGGCCCCGAGGGTGAGCGAGTTCCACTGGCGCTTGCCCCAGCGGAAGTCGGCGGCTTCAAAACGGGTGGAGAGGGTGGCGTTGTCCAGGGAGTGCAGCGAGCCCCGGAAGGAGAAGCGCCCTTCCTTGATGGTGCCGCCGGTTTGCTCCGGGGCGCGGAGGAATTTGCCGAGCGCCTCCACGGAGATGTTGGAGAATTGCCCGGCGACTTCGTATAGCGGCAGGCCCGCCTCCGAGGTGTTCAGCACCTCGCCCCGCAGGGAGCCGCCAAAGGCCGCGAAGTCGAACTCCACCTGCAAGATCCCGCGCGCCACGTCGTCGAGGTCGCAGGAGAGGCTGTTGAGCACGACGCCGTCGCTCAAAGTCAGATCCGCCACGCGCCAGCGCGCCCCCTGGAGAGCCGTGGTGCCGCGCAGGACGGAGAAGCTCCGGCTGAAGCGGTGATTGGATTCAAAGGTCAGTTTCTCGATCGCGATCACCCCCGGCCGGGAGGTGCTGACCGTGAACCGGACATCGGCGAACGTGACCGTGCGCTTGCCGAGGTGAAAGACGAAGCCGGAGTTGAAGACCTCCGCCTGGGAGGGGGCGGGCAGCCACGGCTGCGATTCCTTCGCCCCGTGGGCGGCGGCGGTTTCGCGGGCGTAGGGCTGGAAGGTGACATCGGAGCTCACGCCGTCGAGCGTCAGGCGGTCAAAAAAACCGTGCCCCCATTGGCGCGCGAGCGCCTGCCAGGAGAACGCGGCCGTGGCCGAGCGGATGGAGACTTTGGAGACGACCGCCGCGCGCGAAGTGGCAAACTGGACCTCGCGGAAGGTCAGCGGCTTGAAGAGATGCCCTTCCACCGTGCCGATAAGCAGGGGAACGCCGTGGCGCGCCGCCTCGAAGAGAACCGTTTTTTTGACCGCGAACCGGAACAAATGCGGCTCCAATAAAACGAGAAGAACGAGACCTGCGGCAAGGAGCAGCGCGTAACGCACGCGCCGGAAAAAGGAAGATTTGGATGGAGCGCCCACGGAGATAAGAAAATGCCTTTGGAAACTGGCAAGTTTCTCCGAGAAGCGCCTCCGGTGCAAGCCTCAAGGCGCGGCCTCGGGATTTCCCGGGGCGGTTTCCTCCTCTTTTCCCGGAGAAAAGAAGCTGTGGGAAAGCTTGCACAATGGTTCACACCGGATACTCTGGGCCCCCATGAATCAGACGCTCGTGTTTCTCGCGGTCGGTGTGGGCGGAATTCTCCTGCTCATCTTTGCGGTGGTTCTCTTCAACTTCTTCGGCATCTGGGTCCGGGCATGGTCCAACCAGGCCAGCGTGGGGCTCCTGGACATGGTGGGAATGCGGCTCCAAGGCATCCCCGTTTCCCTCATCGTGGACGCCCGCATCATGGCCCTCAAAGCGGGCATGGACATCGACATCAAGGCGCTCCAGCTCCACTACCAAGCGGGCGGCAATGTTCCCCAGGTGATCCTGGCCCTCATCATGGCCGACCGCGCGGGCATCGTCCTCGACTACAACCGCACGTGCGCCATCGACCTCGCCACCAAGGGCACCGGCAAAACCGTGCTGGAAGCCGTGCAGACCAGCGTCAACCCGAAAGTCATCGACTGCCCCAACGCCGCGATGGGCCGCACCAGCATCGACGGCGTCGCCAAAGACGGCATCGGCGTGAAAGCCAAGGCGCGCGTGACGGTTCGCTCCCACCTCGACCGGTTTGTCGGCGGCGCGACGGAGGAAACCATCATCGCCCGCGTGGGCGAGGGGATCGTAAGCGCCATCGGTTCGGCGGATTCCTATAAAGAAGTGCTCGAAAACCCGGATCGCATCTCCAAGGCCGTGCTCGCCAAGGGCCTCGACAGCAACACCGCCTTCGAAATTCTCTCCATCGACATCGCCGACGTGGACGTGGGCGACAACATCGGCGCGAAACTGCAAGCCGAACAGGCCGAAGCCGACAAACGCGTCGCCCAGGCCCGGGCCGAAGTCCGCCGCGCCGCCGCCGTCGCCTCCGAGCAGGAAATGCGCGCCCGCACCCAGGAAATGCGCGCCAAAGTCGTCGAGGCCGAAGCGCAAGTCCCGCAGGCCATGGCCGAAGCCTTCCGCGCCGGGAACCTCGGCATCATGGATTACATCCGCATGAAAAACGTCCAAAGCGACACCCAGATGCGCACCGCCATTGCCGGAGGCGACCGGAGTGGCGCTGACGACAACCGTCCCGCCCAGCAGTAAGCGGCCGGGCGGAGGGCGGCAAACCGTTGTTTTCCCAAGGCAATACCCATGGATCAACTCATCCTCGTCTTGATCGTCGGGGCCGTGGCCCTCATCAAGTGGTTTGTGGAAAACGCCGGGAAATCCCAGGCGGGCCGCGAAGACGCCGGGGACGAAACGCCCGATTTCCCCGCGAACCCTTCCGTGCCGCCCCGCCGGGTGCGGCCTCCCGGCAACTTGGCCGATCCCGCCTCGCGCGGAGAAAGCGACGAGGAGAAGATGCGGCGCTTTATGGAAGCCCTCGGGCTCCCTTCCAACGGAGTGCCTCCACCGCGGCCCGCGCAGCCGCAACGGCCCGCCCCCCGGAGCGTCGCGCCGCCCCTCCCTCGCCCCATCGTCCGGCGGACGGAACGGCCCCCAATGCGCCCGGCCGTCCCCGCGCCGCAGCCACAGCCAAGGCCCGAACTCGCGCGGCGTTCCATCGCCTCGCCTCTCGATATCGGCGGACCGTTGCCGGAGCTTCCCAAAAGCAGGCCGATGAGCGAGAGCGCCCCGGCCTCCCAAGTCACCTCTTTCCGGCCCTCGGCCCCCGCACCGGCGCCGACGCAAGCAGGCGCGGCTCCAGCGTCAAGGCAGACAGCGTCGCCCTTCCCCTCGGCGGATATGCAGGCGGGGCTGCGCGATCAACTGCGCGACCCGGCTTCCTTGCGCCGGGCCATCTTGCTGCGGGAGATTTTAGGCGAACCAAAGGGCTTGCAATCCTTGGAAAGCCCCTCTATTTTTTCGCCTCTCTAGTGCGCCGGCGTGGCGGAATTGGCAGACGCGACGGACTCAAAATCCGTTGTCCCTTAAAGACGTGTGGGTTCGACCCCCTCCGCCGGCACCACTCTAAGGAGCTAAAATCGGCTTCTTGAGAAAGAGGAAAGTCGTTGTTCCGGCTTTCCTGACGGTTCCAGGGCTTGCGGCTGCGGATGACCGGCCGTTGTGGGGATTGTGAACCTATTTTCCGGGAGCCGCGCGCTTGCGCTTCTTAGGCCTTGGATCGACGCCGATCCGTGGATCGCCATGGCGGACATGCTCGACGATGGCGGTGGCGGCGGTGTCAAATGCCGCTCCGTTTTGCGATAGGTAGAGCCATTTCCCGAGCACGGGATGCGGCTGGAGCGCCTTCCATTGCGCTTGCAGGGCGGGGTGAGATTCCCGCCCGGTGGCCACGAGCAGGCCGTTCCACGGCTCCTCGCCCGCGGCGAGCACCAGCATGAGCCGTCCGTTCAGGTAGGCGGCTTCGCAGCCGAACATCTTCCGGCGCAGGTAGCCGGGGTGATCTTCCAGCGGCTCGAAGAGCCAGTCCAGGGGGTGGGCTGGCGCGGCCCGTCCTTTTGTCACGGCCTCGGCGGCCGGAATGCGGCGGGTTTTTCCGGGGACGGAGCGTTTTGCCATGAGGCGATTCCAGGTTGTATTTACGAATTCCAAAAGAAAGAGGAGGGTCCGCAGATTACGCAGATTTTCGCAGATTCTTGGAATGACAAAAAGAGATCTTCTGCCTTCTAGTCTGCGTCCATCCGCGAAATCTGCGGATAAACCTCTTTGAATTCGTTAGCAGGGAATCCTACCGCGCCAACGTTTCCACTTTTGCGTCTCGCTGGGGCAAATGGGCGAACGCATCGTCCAAAAAGGCGCTGAGGTGTTTCTGGGTGGCGATGATGGTTTCGTTCAGCTCAAGCACGAGGCATTCGTTGGCGTAGATTTCGTTTTCGAAATCGACCGTTCCCGTTGGCATGCGCATGGAGCCGCGGGTCCCTACGATGGAGGAGTTGATCGCTTTGTAGATTTTGTAATAGAAGAAGACATCGACCTCCGAAAACTGCTTGGAGGCCTCGATCTCCTGGGCGATTTGCCAGGAGAAACTTCCCCCGATAAATGTCATGCGGCCCAGGCGCGGTTTTTCCGTGTCTGCCGGTTTGATGTCAAACTGGGTGACGGGGTAGTTCCATGGCTTCAGGAGGTTGATGAAGACCAGCAAGTCTGTGTCCGTTCCCGTCGGTTCGTTGGAGACCTTCGGCGGGGTGGTTTCGATGCGGGCGAGGTCTTCTCCCTGTTCGCGCAGGCAGTCGATCAGCGCGTTGGTGGTGAATAGCGCGCCGTGATAGGTCCAGTGGGTGCCGCCTTTGGAGAAGATCGACGTGGGCGTTTGGGGTTTTGCCTGTTGGGTGATCGCGGGGCCGTCCACGTAGCGCACTCCATAACGCTGGAGCAGCGGGAGGAACAGGGCGTAGGCGCGGGGCCGGGAGTCGTAGCGTTCCATCCATTCGTCGGGGATATGTTCGGGATGAATGGACGGCTTCCCGGGGGTGATCAATAGGGCAAACTTGATGCCGCACCGGTCGCACAGGTCCTGGAACCGCTTGATTTTTTCCACCAAGGGGACCAGCGATTCCGCCTTGGGCCTATCGAGGAAATACTCCCGCAGGTAGCCCTTTTCATACAGGAAATCGTCTTTGCCGATAGCCACTTCCGCGATGGGCGCGGGGGAGACATTCCAGAGCCGGAAGAACGCTTCGTTGGTCCCCCGGATCAGCTCCGTGCGGAAGAGGAAATTCTCGTTGAATTCCTTGGTGATGTCCTTCTTCCAATCGCTGGCTTGCGCGAGGGCTTTTTTGCGTTTTTTGTGGTGGCGGGCGGATCGCGGAACCGGCTCGCCTCTCCACTTGCAGATCTTCGGTGTGGCCCAAGACGAAACCGCCTTGCCGCCCCAGTGAACCAGAGGGGCGCAGAAGAGAAGAAAGATCAGGGCCACAAGGCTTTTTTCCAGGATTGGCAGCAAGCGTTTCATGGCTAGAAGCGGAAATAGAGGAAGGGGTGGAACGTGCTGATGCCCATCCAGGCGACGCACAGAACATAGAGCACCGCCGCGCCGGCCAGCGCGGGGATGCGCCCCATTTCAGGCAGCGGCAGTTTCGGCAGCTTCACCAACGGCGCCACGACCAGCACGGCGGCCACGATCAGGACAAAGCGCGTGTCGTTGGTCAGGAAAACATCGTTGAGCGCGTGTGCGCCCAGGCCGAAGAGGGCCGCGAAGAAATCGCACGCATGGCCGAAGGTGCCGCAACGGAAAAACACCCAGCCCAGGGCCGCCAGCAGAAAGGTGATCGCGACGTTGAGAAGGCGCGGCAGCCGCTTTTGCCATTCCAGCCAGAACATGCGGTCCGCGACCAGGCCCACGCCATGGTAGCAGCCCCAGATCACGAAATTCCACGAGGCCCCGTGCCACAGCCCGGAGAGAAAGAAGCAGATGCACAGGTTGGCATACGAGCGGGCCACGGAAACGCGGCTCCCGCCCAACGGAAAGTAGAGATATTCCTTGATCCACGTGGAGAGCGAGATGTGCCAGCGCCGCCAGAAGTCCGTGATGCTCGTGGCCAGGTAGGGGTCGCGGAAGTTCTCCTGGAGGCGGAAACCGAGAATCCGGGCGAGGCCGATGGCCATGTCGGAATAGCCCGCGAAGTCGAAGTAGATCTGGAGGGTGAAGCAGATGATCCCGAGCCAGGCCGTGGACGGGTTGAGTTGCGCCGCGCCGAGATTGAACACCTTGTCCACCGTGGTGGAGAGGAGGTCGGCGATGAGCATTTTTTTGCCGAGGCCCACGATGAACCGGATGAGCCCGTCCCTTACGTCCTCATACCGATGCGACGGGTTGACGAGTTGCTCCGAAATATCGTGGTATTTCACGATAGGACCGGCGAGGAGCTTGGGGAAAAGAAAGACGTAGTTGACGTAGTGCAGCAGCGAGTGCGCCGGTTTCGATACGCCGCGGTAGAGATCCACCAGGTAGGTGATCTTTTCAAAAACGATAAAGGAGACGCCCAGCGGCAGCGCGATGGAGGGAAGCGTCAGCGGCGCGAGGTGCAGCGAACCGAGGAGGACGTTCAGGTTTTCGAAGGCGAACCGGGTGTATTTCGCGTAGACCAGCAGGCCGATGTTGCCCGCCACGCCCAGGGCCAGCGCCCATCGCCGCCAGCGCCCCTGCCCGGCGATTTGCCATCCCAGCAGCCAGTCGAAGCACGCGGAGGCGAGGAACACCCACACGAAGACCGGTTCGCCCCAGGAATAGAAAAAAAGGCTGCCCAGGAGCAGGATCCCGGAGCGCACGGCGCGTTCCCATCCCCCCGCGACTCCCGGCAAAAACCAGTACAGCGCGAAAAACACCGGCAGAAACAGGAACACAAAAACTGGAGTGGAAAATAGCATGAAAACGGAAATCCTTGGGGCTTTTTCAGCCGAAACCCGCCACTTTTATCCGGCGTTCGCTTCTCTGCCAAGTATTTCCATGGCTGGAAAAACCGCCGACAGGTCGGCCCCGCAAAGTCTGCGCGGCGGCCAACTCGCGTAGAGCCCGCCCAGAACAAAGAGGGCGGGTCGGGGCTTGACGGCGTATTATCAAAGTATCAAGTTTGCAAAAAGCACCCCATGAGTAACCCTTCCTTACCTGATTTGATCCTCGTCATGCCGATCTACAATGAGGAGGCCAATATCACCCAGGTGATCTCCGAGTGGCTCCCGGTGCTCTCGAACCTTGGGATTCGCTATGAACTGTTTGCCATCAACGATGGCTCCAAGGATCGCACTCTGCCGATTCTTCAATCTCTCGCGTGCGAGCATCCCGGCAATATCGTGGTGATCGACAAGCCGAATTCCGGCCACGGACGCAGTTGCCGCGCCGGTTACGAACGCGCCTTGGAGCGTTCCGCGCGGTGGATCTTGCAGATCGACTCCGACGGCCAGTGCGATCCCTCCTATTTCCCGTCCTTCTGGAGCCAGCGCGAAGAGGCCGACTGCGTTTTCGGTTTCCGTTCCACCCGTGGCGACGGCCTTGTCCGCAAGCTGATCTCTCGAAGCTGCGGCGTTCTTTCCTCCCTCGTTTCCGGCGTGAATGTGCGGGACGCCAATGTTCCCTACCGCCTGATGCGCAACGAGGCTCTGGCCCAGGCGCTTCCCAGGGTTCCGGCCGATTTTGACGTCCAAAACATCGCTTTGACCGTGGCGCTCAAGCGTTGCCAAGGGATTCGCTGGCGCTATGTCCCCATCCACTTCCGGGACCGGCAGGGCGGGGTTAATAGCATCAACATTCGGAAGATCGCAAAGATGGGCTGGAAGATGCTGAACGAACTCCGGCGCGTTCAGTAGGGGCGTTGCAAGGAAAGTTTTTTTCCCTCCTCGCCAACTCGCATAGAGAGAAAAACACGATGCCCTCTTTTTCGCGGAAAATGGACTTTCGCAAAAGCGTTACCCTTTTACTCGATCGCAGGGAGGGGATGGTTTTCTATACCGTTTTGTTGGTATACGCGCTGCTGCTTTTTGTGGTTCACGGAGAGGTCAAGGTGAATTGCGACAACCCTGGGTACACGGACCCGGCGATCAACTATGTCCTGGGAAACGGCTTTACCTCCTGCTGCTGGTATGCACAGCGTTGGGATGCTTGCTGGGCCGGAAATGTTCCGCTCCATCAATTTTTGCTGATTCCGTGGTTCAAGATTTTCGGCGCTGGCCTGTCTGCGGTGTTGTGGCTGAATTTTTTCTATGTGACCGCCGGAATGACGCTCCTGTGGCGGGCATTGCAGAAGAGTGATTTGGTGAGCGGCGCATGTTGGCGGCTGGGGGCGATGGCGTTTATCCTGTCCACCAACTGCTGCTATTTTCTTCTGACCCCCGCGCGATACGACCCGTTATCTTTTCTGCTTATCTCTCTGGCGGTCTACTTGCTAACGGTGCAAAGGCCGGTCTGGCGGTTGGGCGGCCTTTTCCTGGTAGCGCTTCTTTTGCCCTGGGCCCATCTGGCGATCTCCGCCTATGCGGCGCTGATGGGCTGCTTGCTGCTATTGTTTTATCCCAGGCATTTCTGGAAAGACGTGTTCGTCTTTGGCGCGGGAGGACTGTTGGGGGCTCTGGCGCTGGTGGGGTTCTATAAATACATGGGTGTCTGGGAAGGGTTCATGTTGAGCATTGCCCCCCACGCGATGGGGGGAGACGTAAACACATCAGGAGGGGCATGGCGTCATGGGGGCGTGACCAGTTTATACTATCTCGTCACCGGCGCGCTTTTGTGTTTCCTGGTGTTGTTTGTGGTAAGAAAGCGGCCTTGGAAGTTCCCCTTGTTTGCCGTGGTTTGCGCGGTCGCCATTCCCTCTTTTTTGATCAAATTGGGGATTTTTTCCGCCTATTATGGGTGGTGCCTGCTCTTTTTGTTGGTGGTTTTTCTGTTCTCCATGCTTGCAAACGAGGCGATTCCCAACCGGAACCCACTGCTTTGTGTCGGAGTGTTATTGGCTTTTGGAATGGTGGTTCCGGGGAGTTTCTGGCGGAGAACGATCGATAATCGCATCCTGCTTTACCGGACAGGGAGCCCAGAGATGCAGATGACCGAGTTTGTAAAAAAGGTCCTCAAGCCCAAGGACGTCGCGTTGATCGACGAGGTTTTTTACTACCAGGCAAGGCCCAGAGTCTCCAGAACGATAGCCAGCCCCATGGCTTTTGCTGACTTCAACGGAAGGGTTTCCTACCCCGGGCGAAAGGAGGACGTCGATGCGCTCACCGTTTGTATTCTTGGCGACCTCGATAATCGTCCCCATCTCACCCGGCTCCCCACGTTGCGTTTCCAGCCCCCGGGCCAGTGGAGCCCCACGGGGGAGGAACTGGGCGTCTGGGGATGGCATTTCGTTGTTTTCCGCCGTACGGATCGTCCGTAACCGTGGGCGGACATGCCGCCTAATCAGGTTTCCCTCTAGGCCAACGACCGTTCTTGCCCGATTTTCATCCGCCGGTCCACCCGCTAGGCTCTGGCTCCATGAACGAGCGAATGGCAGGCTCGGATGGCGCAGGGATGCGGTGCGGATGCGCCCCCTTTTGTTGGCCAGTGGCGCTGTTGGTTTGTTCCTAGCCTGGGCGGAAGGAAGGGTTCCAGTTTTCAGAGGTTGTTGGCTGGAGCCCTTCCAACCGCTTCACACGCACGTTCATCTATGCCTTTTGAGTCGGCCTTCGCCCGCTCCCCATCTCCTGGCGAAGTGCGGCTCAAACCCAGAGGACACCGGCGGCTTTCTCCCCTTAAAGCCGCCGCGTGTCCTCGCTTTTTAGCTGTGGCGCGGCTTCGGGATGCCATTCAATCACCTTGCGGTCTGGGGGGAGTTTCCCTATCCTCTGCGTCCCTATGTCTGACGTTGTAACTTTTGGTGAAATCATGATGCGCCTGGCCACGCCGGGCTTCCTCCGCTTCGCGCAAGCCCCCGTTCTCGAAAAAACCTTCGGCGGCGGCGAGGCAAACGTGGCGGTCTCGTTGGTGAATTACGGCCTCTCGGCGGATTTCGTGACCCGGCTGCCCAAGAACGACATGGGGCAGGCCGCGATCAACGAATTGCGCGGGCTCGGGGTGGGCACGGGCCACATCGTGCGCGCCGGCGACCGCATCGGCATCTACTTTCTGGAAACGGGCGCAAGCCAGCGCGCCTCCAAGGTGACGTATGACCGCGCCCATTCGGCCATCTCCGAGATCCAGCCGGGCGAGGTGGACTGGGCGGCCGCGTTCAAGGGCGCCCGCTGGTTCCACTGGACGGGGATCACCCCCGCTCTCTCCGACAACGCCGCGGCGGTGGTGGAGGAGGCGTGCAAGGCGGCCAAAGCCCAGGGGCTGACGGTCAGCACGGACCTGAACTTCCGCAAAAAGCTCTGGAGCAAGGAGAAAGCGGGCAAAGTGATGGGCAACCTGATGCAGTATGTGGATGTCTGTATTGCGAACGAAGAAGACGCGGAAAGCGTGTTCGGCATTCACGGCGCGGAAGTGACCAGCGGCAAGATCGAGCATGCCCAGTATGAATCCGTGGCCCGCCAGTTGACCGAGCGTTTCGGGTTCAAGCAAGTGGCGATCACCCTGCGCGAATCGTATTCCGCCAGCCACAACGGCTGGAGCGCGATGCTCTGGACGGACGGGAAAGCGTATTTCTCCCGCAAGTATGATTTGAACGTCATCGACCGCGTGGGCGGCGGCGACTCCTTCGGCGGCGGCCTGATTTACGCCTCCCTGCGGGGCGACGAACCGCAAAAGGCGATCAACTTCGCCGTCGCGGCCAGCGCGCTCAAACACACCATCTGCGGCGATTACAACCGCGTGACGCTGGAAGAAGTGGAAGCCTTGGCGAAGGGCGACGGCAGCGGCCGCGTTCAGCGCTAACTCTCTCCTCGATAGCAGCTTGCAATCCCCGGCGCGGAACCCGTTTCCCGCCGGGGATTTTTTGGCCCCGGTCCCGGGGATTCCTTCTTGCATTGGGCGGGCGTTTTTCCATGATCGAGCCGTTATGCCGCTTACTTTCGACAAACCCCTCCCGGAGCTCCGCACCTATGCGGGCATCAACCCTCGTCCCGCCGATTTCGACACCTATTGGGATGAATCCCTGCGTGAACTCGACGCGGTGGACCCGCAAATCGAACTGCGCCGCAACGACACCCTGCCGCTGCGCAACGCCGAGTGCTTCGATCTCTGGTTCACCGGCGTTGGTGGCGCCCGGATTCACGCCAAATACGTCCGGCCCCGCAATCTGACCGCCCCGGCTCCGGCCGTCGTCGCATTCCACGGCTACACCGCCAACGCGGGAGATTGGACGGACAAGCTGGCCTACGTCAGCGAAGGGTTCTGTCTGGCCGCGCTGGACTGCCGCGGGCAGGGCGGCGCGAGCGAGGACAACCTGCAAATCAAGGGGAACACCCACAACGGCCACATCATCCGCGGCCTGGACGACCCG
>JAQTMF010000042.1 GCA_028714515.1 Chthoniobacteraceae bacterium
ATTTGAACCTCCCCCGCAAAGACGGCCGCGAAGTGCTGGAGGAGCTTAAAAACGACGCGGGCCTGAGTTCCATCCCCGTGGTGGTGCTCACGACTTCCAGCGCGGACGAGGATATCCTTCGCTCCTACTGCCTGCACGCCAATTGCTATATTACCAAGCCGGTGGATCTGGACCAGTTCATGGCGGTCGTCCGCGCCACGCAGGAGTTCTGGCTTACCATCGTAAAATTGCCCCCCTCGGTTCCGTAACTCGACTGTCCGTGAGTTCTTCATGTCCCCCCCTGCCATTACAGTATTGCTCATTGACGACGAACCCGCCCAAGCGTGGCTGGTAACGGAACATCTTCGCTCGATTTCGGAAAAGTCCGGCAAACCGGTGGGCCTTGTGCACACAGAGTCGCTCCACGACGGCTTCCAGCGGCTTGAGGAGGGGGATATCGACGCGCTGCTGCTGGATCTCTCGCTGCCCGACAGCATCGGGCTGGAAACGCTCACCAAGGCGCACGCCAAGTTCCCGGCCATGCCGATCGTGGTCCTGACTAGCCTGGAAGACGAGGAACTGGGGATCCGGCTCGTCCAGAACGGGGCGCAGGATTACCTGGTCAAGGGGCAGGTGGACGGGTTGCTCCTCCTGCGCACGCTCCGTTATGCCATCGAGCGCAAGCAGGACCAGGAGGAACGCGAGCAGCTCATCCAGGACCTCCAGGGGGCGCTGGCCCAGGTGAAGACTTTGAGCGGTTTGCTGCCGATTTGCAGCGGGTGCAAAAAGATCCGCGACGACCAGGGGTATTGGAACCGGATCGAGACGTATATTTCGGAGCACTCCGAGGCGCAATTCTCCCACGGCATCTGCCCGGATTGCGCCAAGAAGTATTTCCCTGACTACAAAGCGTATTTGGACGGGGAACACCCGGAGCCCCCGATCCAGAGAGAGGGCGTCTCCAACACGCCGCCGCGCGCCAACCGCAATCTCCTTTCGTAACGCCGCCGGGCGGGTTGCCCGGCGGGGGATTTCGCGGCCCGCTCCCGGTTTTCTCTACTCCACCGCCATGCGGCGCAGGGCGTTGGAGGCGAACTGCGAGAGCCCCGCGACCATGGTGGGCGCGCCGGTGCAGCGGATGGCCTTGAGGCTGCGCTCCCCCCGTTCCGCCAGTTCGGGTTCCCCTTGCGCGACGACGATCGAGCAGGCGAAGTGTTCGCCGAGGATCTGCAAGGCGCGCTGGAGGGCTTGCTCCTGCTGGGGGTGAATGGCGGCCGCCGAGGGGTTCGCCTTGGGCGGACGGTCGCCAAAGGTCCGGCACAGGAGATCGGAGGCGTAGACCATGAGCCCCGTGGCGGTGGTGGAACAGCCATACCAGCGCAGCATTTGGGCAAATTGCGGCTGCCCTTCTTCGTTGACGAATTGGGCCTCGGCCACCATCACGACGTTCGGGAAATGTTCCGAAACGATCTGGTAGGCGCTTTGCAATGCTTGTTCCCGCGGGTCTGTGGGCATAGGTTGGCCCCATTAGAGCGCGCGGGGATCGGATGTCAAACTTCAAGCGGATTCGCCACGCGGGGAAGGCAGGATTTGACCTTTTTGCCGCGAAACCCCTATATTTTGGGCAATCTATGCAACCTCTTTTTGACGGCGTGATCCTGGCTGAAGGCAAAACGAAAGTGATCGGGCAATCCCCGGACGATCCCACGAAGGTCGTCGTGGTCTCCAAAGACGATATTACCGCGGGCGATGGCGCGAAACACGATCTACTTTCCGGCAAGGCCGCCTTTGCGACGCTGACGACTTGCAATAACTTCCGCCTGCTCAAGGCGTGCGGGATTCCCGTCGGCTTCGACGAACAGCTCAGCGCGATTTCCTTTTCCGCCCCGAAGTGCGAGATGCTCCCCTACGAGGTGGTGATCCGCCGCGAGGCCCACGGCTCCTACCTGAAGCGGACGCCGGGGCTCTCCAAGGGCCACCTTTTCCCGCGCCTGCTGGTGGAGTTCTATTTGAAGACCTCGGGCCGCAAGTGGAAGACGCACGATCTGCGCTGCGATGACGCGCTGATGCAATACGACGCGGAGGCGGGCACGGTGAGCCTTTTCGAGCCGTCCAAGCCGATCGCGGGCCAGGTGCCCTTCCTGGTTCTGCCGGAGGCCGAGGTGTTCTCCCACGCGGAGGAAAACCAGTTTTTCGGGCAGATGAGCGCCATCGCCCGCCGCGCCTTCCTGGTGCTGGAAAAGGCGTGGCAGCTCGAAGGCGGGCGGCTGGTGGATTGCAAGGTGGAGTTCGGCCTTGCCGCCGACGGCTCGCTGTTGCTGGCCGACGTGATCGACAATGACTCCTGGCGCGTGCTGGAAGACGGGGCTTACCTGGATAAGCAGGTCTACCGCGACGGCGGCGAGCTTGACGCGGTGGCGGCCAATTACCGCCGCGTGGCGGGCATCACGAGCCATTTCCGCATCCCGGCGCAACGGATCATCATCTGGACCGGTTCGGTGAATGACGATGTGAGCGCGCTGGAAAAGGCGATCACGAAGATCTCCCACGGCTGCATGGAGACGACCCGCATTGCCTGCTCGGTGCACAAGGAGCCGGTCCGCGCGATCGCCGAGTTGAACCGGCTCGTGCAGGAGAAGCCGGATACGGTGGTCATCGCCTATATCGGCCGTTCCAACGGGGCGGGCCCGACGCTTTCCGCCGCCACGACGGTGCCCGTGATCACGGTGCCCGCGAATTTCAAGGAGTTCCCGGAGGATGTCTGGTCTTCGCTGCGGACGCCTTCCAATGTCCCCGTAACGACGGTGATCGAGCCCTCCAACGCGGCGCTGGCGGCGCTGGAAATCCTGGCGTTGCGCAACCCGTGCCTGGCCATGCACCTGCGCGAGACGCTGGAAGAGCGGCTGGCGTAAGGGGAGCGGCGCGGGGAGAACTACCGCAGCTCGGCCAAGGCGTCCGCGACGGCTCCGGGAAGCATCCGGGGGCCGTTGCCGCCCAATGCGGCATCGACGGCTTCCAGGCGGCGGATGAGGTCCACGACTTCGCCGCGCGCGTAGGGGCCCCCGGCGGCGGGGCAAAAATGGGTGCGGCAGCCGAAGGGGCGCTCGGCGTAGATCATGCACCGGCCGGTTTGCGGATGCAGGAGGGGACAGGCTCCGTCCGCCCGCTCCGGGAGTTGCTTGCGCCCGGCGGCACGCACGCCGCGCGCGGCCACGAGGGCTTCGCCCCGGGTGAGGTAGGGCGTCAAGCCGTTGAGCTTGAACTGGCAGCAGCGCGTCTGCCGCGTGCATTCGCGCGCCACGGGCCTGCGGGCCAGTTCCTCATACACGGCGCGCACTTCCGCGAGCGCGGCCGCCGTGGCGTCGGCGCGGGGATGGGATGGAGCGGTGGAGTGGGCGCGGCGGGATTTCATGTGGGAAAATGGGGGAGGCTCCGCGCCGTTTATCGCGGTGTGGCGCGGTATTGCGACGGCGTGCGGGAGGTATGCCGTTTAAACTGACGGGAGAAAAAATACAAGTCGCGGTATCCGAGCGCCTCGGCGATTTCGCCGATCGAGAGGCCCGATTCGGCGAGTAATTGCTTGGCCCGCTCCAGGCGCGCCTGGATGACGAAGGTCTCCGGCGGCACGCCCAGGATTTCCCGGAACAGCCGCGTGAAATGGTCGGGGCTGTAACCGGCGGCCCGCGCCAGTTCCGCCACGCCCGGCACGTCGCCGGGGCTTTCCCGGATGCGCGCCGCCAGCGCCATCACGGTTTGCCGATGGTGCAGCAGGATGCCGCCGGAAGGCTCCGTGCGCTGGGC
The DNA here is from genome assembly GCA_028714515.1 of Chthoniobacteraceae bacterium. Taxonomy (GTDB): domain Bacteria; phylum Verrucomicrobiota; class Verrucomicrobiia; order Chthoniobacterales; family Chthoniobacteraceae; genus UBA695. The sequence goes on from JAQTMF010000042.1 coordinate 3,781, forward strand.
CTCGGCGCGCGCTTCCAGGTCGATGAGCAGCCCTCGCAGCAACGTCTCCGCGACCGCCTGGAAATCGCCGCCCCGGCGCGCGCTCTCGACGATGCGCTGCATGACGGCATCGCAATAGTGCAAATCCCACAGTTCATGGACCTCGCAGGGGACCGCGGTGGGGGCGTTGACGGTGCGACCCCGGGGGTTTAGCAGATCGAAATGGAGGTAGCTGACGCCGAGACGGTGCGCGGGGTCCTGCTCCGCCAAATACAGGCCGCCGGGGCGCATCCAGACGCAGACTCCCGGCGCGAGATCAAGCGTTCCCGAGCGCAGGCGCATGGTTCCCCTCCCCGCCCAGACGAACCAGAGATCGAAGTCGCCCAACTGCTCCGAGAAGACGGCGTCCAGCCGCCAGCCCTCTTCGCAGCGGACGCGCCCGCCCCGGTTGACGCGCACCCGCGTTTGGTTCCAGGAGATTGGCATGCCTCCGCTATAGCGGATAAGTGCAAATCAATCCAGCCTCTGTGCATTCCTTTTTGGCCGGAGCCGTTTAGGATGAAGCGCGTTCCCTCAATCCCTTCTTCCCATGGAAATTCTGCGCGACGAGTATCTCGATTACATGCTTTTCAAAAAGGCGGAGCGGCCGCTTTTCGTCGAATTGATGGGGCCGCTGATCGGGCTCGACGCCGAGTGGCGGGCCCAGGGCGCGACGGAGGAGGAAATCAACCTCACCGCCTTCGGCTTTGACCATGTCCCCGTCCATGGCCTGCGTGTCAACGCCGGGATTCTGGGCGGGGAGGACCGCGTGATCGAGGAGGACGCCGAACGGGTGATCCGCATGGACCGTTACGGCCGCCGCACGATGCTCTGCAAGCAGAGCGCCACGATTCCCCTCCCCCTGGACCATCCCGTGACGGATATGGATTCGTGGCTCAAGATCAAGCCGCGCTACGGGGACTGCGAACAGCGCATGGCGGAAGGCTGCATCGAGGCCGCGCGGCAGGCGCGCAGCCGTGGCGAGTTGGTCGTGGCATTCATGCCCGGCGGGTTTGACGAGCCGCGCCAGCTCATGGGCGAGGAGGCGCTTTGCATGGCGTATTACGACGAACCGGAGTTGATCCACGATATGCTCGATACGATCGGGGGGATGGTGGAGCGCCTTTTGGAGAAGATCTCCCGCGAGGTGCAGGTGGACCAGCTCTCGGTGCACGAAGATCTGGCGGGCAAGACAGGCAGCCTCGTGGGGCCGCCGCAGATCACCGAGTTTATCAAGCCCTACTACCGCCGCGTGTGGGATTTGTTGCAGTCGCGCGGGGCGCGGATTTTCCAGCAGGATTCCGATGGCAATATGAATGCCGTGCTGCCCGCTTTCCTGGACGCGGGGTTGACGTGCTCTTATCCCATGGAACCGGCGGCGGGGATGGACGTAGTGGAGGTGCGCAAGACCTACGGCACGCGGCTCGCCATGCTGGGCGGGATCGACAAGCATGTGTTGCGCAAGGACCGCGAGGCGATCCGCGCGGAACTGGAATACAAGCTCCAGCCGATGATGCGCGGCGGGGGGATGGTGTTCGGGCTCGACCACCGCATCCCCAACGGGACGCCGCTCGCGAATTACCGCTATTATGTGAAAACGGCGCGGGAGATCCTGGGGCTCGATCCCGTGGGCGTGCCCGGCTGGAGCCGGATGGCGTTCTGAAGCGGCCGGCCCCTTTCCATCCGGGGCCGCTCCGCAAGCCGAAACCTTCTTTGATGTCTGATTTTAAGGAGCTGGAGCTGGAGATCGACGACCTCACGGAAGAGCCGATCGAGGAACAATTGCGGACGCTGCTGCGCCAGATCAACGGCGTTCACACGGCCCGCATTACCCAAAGCGGGGTCCATGTCATCTATAACCCGCTCGGGATCACGCCGGAGGAACTGGTGCAGACCGTGCGCAAGGCGGGCTTCACGGTGGATTACACCCAGAAGGCCTGATCCGCGCGGGGCTACGCGGCGGGGGTTTCCCTCGCCGGGCGCGGGGCGGGGCGGTTGCGGCGGACGGAGATCCCGATGAGCGCCAGGCCAAAGAGGATCATGAAGAGCGAGAGGAACTGGCCGCGCGTGACGTCCCACGAGAGCACCTGGAAGCGCGCGATGCCCAGGTCGGGCTCGCGGAATTGCTCGCCGAAGATGCGCACGAGGGCGTAGAGGACGAAGAACGCGCCGGTGGTCACGCCTTCGGCAACGCGGGTGCGCGTGCGGATGAACCAGAGCAGGGCGAAGAGGAGGAGCCCCTCCAGGCCCGCCTCGTAAAGCTGGGAGGGATGGCGCGGGGTGAGGATGCCCGCGAGCACTTCGCGCACGGGGGCGCTGGTCTGGGAGGCTTCCACGATGACGTCGCGGTTGGAAAGGGCGGGATCGAGCGCGGAACAGGCTTCCACGGCGCGCTGGGCCAGGGCGGGAACGTCGTAGAGTTCCTTGGGGAACTGCATTGCCCAGGGGACCGTCGTGGGGCGGCCGAAGAGTTCGCCGTTGATGAAGTTGGCGCAACGGCCGAAGAAGATGCCCAGGGGGGCGGCGACGACGAGGTTGTCGCCGAGGCCCAGCCACGAGACTTTGTGCCGCCGGGCATACCAGTAGGTGAAGAGGGCGATGCCGAGGATGCCGCCGTGGCTGGCCATGCCGCCTTCCCAGACGCGGAAGAACTGGAGCGGGTCCGCCAGGGTCTCCTTCAGGTTGTAGAAGAGGACGTAGCCGATGCGCCCGCCCAGGAGGACGCCAAAGAAGGCGGTGGCGGCGATGAAGTCGGTGATTTTCTCTTCCGGCAGCTCGGAGTAGCCGTGCCGGGCAAAGGCGCGCAGCATCCAGATGCCGAGGAGGAAGGCGAGGACGTAGGCGGTGCCATACCAGCGGATGCCGATGCCGTGCCAGGGCCCGAGGATGAAGGGGCTGAAGTGGTCGATATAGTAGGCGAACATGGAAAAGAGGAGACTATGGCAGAAAATCGGGGGGCTGCCCACCCCGGAAAGAGTCAGACACCGCTCCCCGTCTCTCCCAAGACGGCCCGGCGCAGGGCGGCGGCGGCGGCCCGGGGGGACGGCGCGGAGCCGATGGCGGAGATGACGGCGATGCCGTGGGCTCCGGCGCGCGCGACGGCTCCCGCGTTCCCGATGGTGATGCCGCCGATGGCGACCAGCGGTTTTTCCACGCGCTCCCGCAGCCAGCGCAGGCCGTCCAGCCCCCACGGCGCGGCGGTATCCGTTTTGCTGGCGGAGGGGAAGACGGGGCTGACGCCGAGGTAGTCGGCATCCAGCGCGGCGGCGGCCAGGGCTTGGGCGCGGGTTTCTATCGAAAGGCCGATGCAGGCTCCCGGCCCGAGAATCCGCCGGGCTTCGGCGCAGGGGAGGTCGCTCTGGCCGAGGTGGACGCCGTCGGCCCCGGAGGCCCGGGCCACGGCGATATTGTCGTTGATGAGGAGGGGAACGCCGGTGGGAGCAAGCGCCGTTTTCAAGGCGGCGGCTTCGGCGGCGAAGGCGCGGGGGTCCGCCGTTTTTTCGCGCAACTGGACGCAGGTGACGCCGCCCGCGACGGCCTCCAGGACTAGATTGACGAGGGCGCGGCCGCCGGTGAAATCCGCGCCGATGACGAGGTAGACGCGCAGGTCCGCTTTCATGCGGGGGCGAGTTGCATGCGCCGGATCAGGTCTTCGGGGGTGAGGCGGTGGAGGGCGTCGAGGAAGTAGAGTTGCTGGGTACCGGGGCCTTCGGAGCTTTCGGCGGCGATCTCGGCGGCGACTTTCATGACGGCCATGCCCGCGACGGCGGCTTGCAGCGGGGTGGCGGAGACGCCCGCGAATGCGCCGACGAGCGCGCTGGCGGTGCAGCCCATGCCGGTGATGCGGGGCATGAGGGGGGACCCGCCGGAGAGCCGCCACGCGGTTTGGCCGTCGGTGATGAAATCGACGGCTCCGCTGACGGCGACGGTGCAGTGCGCGCTTTGGGCCAGGGTGCGGGCGGCGGTTTCGGCTTCGGCGGTGGTGTGGGTGCTATCGACGCCCTTGGTGACGCCGGCGGCTCCGGCGAGGGCCAGGATCTCGGAGGGGTTGGCGCGGACGATGGCGGGGCTCCCTTGTTGCAGAAGGCGGAGCGCGGTGGCGGTGCGCAGGCGGGAGGCACCCGCGCCGACGGGGTCGAGGACGATGGGGACGCCTTTTTTGCCCGCGATGGCGGCGGCTTGCTCCATGCTGGCGATCCAGGCGGAGTCGAGGGTGCCGATGTTGAGGACGAGGGCGCTGGCGAAGCCGAGGAGATCCTCCAATTCCTCCCCGGCGTGGGCCATGATGGGGGAGGCCCCCAGGGCGAGGAGGGCGTTGGCGGTCACGTTCATGACCACGAGGTTGGTGATGTTGTGCACCAACGGGGCTTTTTCGCGCAGGGCGAGGAGGTCGCGCCCGAGGCGGTCCGGCAAGGAATCGGCGTTTGTCACGGCCCCGATGATCTACGCGGGGGAGCGGAGTTTCAAGGTAATCCGCTTCATGCGGGCGTCGTCGTCGGGGCTCCAGGTGGCGATTTGCGGATCGTTTTTGAAGGCGTTGTGGACGAGCCGCCGGTCGTAGGAGTTCATCGGCTCCAGGTGGAAGGGGATGCCGCTGGCGCGCACGGATTCGGCAATTTTGCGGACGCGCTCGACGAACTGGTCGTTGCGCATGTCGCGGTAGTGTTCCACGTCCACGTGCACTTTGGAGCTGGCGGGGTCCTGGGCCTGCAAGACGCGGTTAAGCAGGTATTGCAGGTCTTCGATGGTCTGCCCGGCGGGGCCGGTGAGGCGCTCTTTCTCTGAGGTGTAGACCTGGAGGGTGAGCCCGTTGTCGGCTTCGTTTTCCTCGATCTCGCACACGAAGCCGAGGCAGCCGAGCATCGTGTCGAGAATTTCCTTGGGCGCTTGTTTCATTCCAAAAAAAGGTTCATCGCCGGGCTTTCCGGCCCGCCCCCGCCCTTTCGAGGGTGGGCATGGGCTGGTTGCGCGTGGCGTAAAGCTGCAAGATGGATAGCAGATTTTGGACGGTGTAGTAAAGCGCGAGTGCGGAGGCGAAGTTGTAGGTGAAGACGACGAAGATGAGCGGCATGAACATCATCACCTTCTGCTGGGCGGGATCGCCGGCCTTGGGCGTCAGTTGCATCTGCCAGACCATGGTCGCGGCCATGGCCAGGGGCAGGATGTTCACGGGGAAGCCGAGCAGGTGGGCGACGGTGTCGGGCCGGGAGAGATCGTGCACCCACAGGAAGGAGCTGTTGCGCAGTTCCACGGCGGTGCCCAGCATGGAGTAGAAGCCGATGAAGATGGGGATCTGGATGAGCATCGGCAGGCAGCCGCTCAAGGGGTTGGCTCCGTAGTCCTTGTAGAGCTTCATGACTTCCTGGTTCATCTTGGCCGGGTCGTCTTTGTACTTCTCGCGCAGCTCGTTCATTTTGGGCTGGAGAAGCTGCATGCGCTTCATCGACCGGTTGGCCTTGCCCTGGATGGGCCAGAGGGCGCCGCGCACGATGAAGGTGAGGACGATGATGGCCCAGGCGTAGCTGTTGAGGATGCCTTTCAGGGCGTTCATGGACCGCAGGAGGACCATGCCGACGGTGCGGGTGATCCACCAGCGGTCGAGGTTCATCATGTGGACCGCGCCTTTGCCCAAGGCGGCCAACTGGTTCAATTCGGCGGGGCCGGAGTAGAGGGTGAATTGCCGCGCGGCGCTTGCGCCGGGGGCGAGTTGGAAGGAGGGCAGCTCCAGGTAGCCTTCCATGCCTTTGATCTCCTGGTTCTCCATTTTGAGGGTCAGGGGACGAGCCCAGACGCCTTTGGCGGGGTCGCCCTGGGGCAGGAGCATGGTGGTGAAATACTGGTCGCGCACACCCGCCCACGCGACGTTGCCGGGGCTCTGGGCGTAGATGGCTTTGCCGGGGGAGGTTTCGATGCCGACGAGCGGGATCTTGCCGGGGGTGAACCAGCCGGGGGTGATGAAGGAGTTGCCGCCGCCCGCATACCAGTCAAAGCCGATGTAGATGGGGAGGTCGTTGGCGTGGAGGGGGGCGGCCGCGCCGGTGTAGAGGAAGTAGGCGGGGTGCGCGTAGGGTTCGGCGGTTTCGTTGCGGAAGGAGACTTCCAGGTTCAGGCTGTAGGAGACGCCGGGTTTCTGGTCGAGGGTGTACGTTTTGCGGACGCGGATGCCGGGCGGGACGACTTTTTCGTAGACCACGCGGTCGCCGCTCTCTTGGACGCGGGTGTACGCGTCGGTTCCGGCTCCTTCGGCTTCGGGCTGGAGGGCGATGGCGCCGATGGGGCGCGGGGCGGCGCTGTTGAGGACCATTCGCTCCCCGGGTTGGGCTCCCTCGTGGCCGAGGAGCTTGAGGGTGGCGATGCCGCCGCCGCGATTGGTGAAGGTGTAGGCGACGGTGGCGGTGGCGACGGTTTGGGTTTCCTCGGGGACGGCGGGTTCCGCTTTCACCTCCGGGACGGCGGGGGCGGGCTGCGCTTGGGGCGTGGCGGTGGCGGAAGGGGCGGCCGTGGCGCTGGGGGCCGGGGTGGCCTCGGCGGCTACCGGCGGCTTTGGATGCAGCCGCGCTTCTTGCTGCTGCTTGTATTGCGCCCATTGTGCCCAGCCCAATACCGCAACGGCGAGCGCGATCCCTATGATGCTTTTTCGGTCCATAAACAAAATCTAACTTTCAGTCTCTTGGTGGGTCTTTGGGCGGATCTTTCGGCGGAACGGGGTCCAACCCCTGCCCGCCCCACGGGTGGCACCGGGCGATTCGTTTCAGCCCCAGCCATCCGCCGCGCCATACTCCAAACCGCTCCACGGCCTCCGCGCAGTAGCGCGAACACGAAGGCTCGAACCGGCACCCCCCCCGGGGCCCGGCAATCGCCGTGAGGACCGGCGAAACCCCTACTTGGTACACCCGGATGAGGGTTAACACAACCCACTTTGCCGCGGCTCCCAGCGAGGCTTTCACGGGGCGGTTCCTCCGGGCGGCGGCGGCGGTTCGGCTTTCCCCTCCCCGGCGGGCGGTTTGGGAGCCGCCGCGGGCAGCAGCCCGGCGCGAATGGCCAGGCGGAGCCACTCGGCTTGCAACTGGTCAAAACTGGCGGTGACGGCGGCCCGCCGCGCGATGGCGACGATCCAAATGCCGGATTTCCACGCGGGCCGGGTGAGCCGCATCAATTCCCGCAGGCGGCGGCGGACGCGGTTGCGTTCCACGGCTCCGCCAACGCGTTTGGAGGTGATGAGGCCGACTTTCGACGCGGGGCGGCCGGGAAGCACGCCCAGCGTCATATACCGCCCCGCATGGGCACGCCCCTGCGCTTTCACTTGGAGAAACTCCGAGCGATGCGTGAGGTGAACGGACTTTGGAAAGGTCAGCGACACAAGGGAGCGACCTCCTGTTTGCCGCTCGGCTAGGCCTGGGTGTGGCGCGCGAAGTGGATCTCCACGCCCTTGGGCAGGAGGCGTTTACGCCCACGCTGACGGCGGCGGGCGAGGATGGCGCGGCCGCTCTTGGTTTTCATCCGGGCGCGGAACCCGAACTGCTGTTTACGCGTCCGTTTGGAAGGTTGGTAGGTGCGTTTGGTATTCATAAGCCTGGAAAAATTCTAATTGGAAAAAGAGCGGAAACTCTACCGGGTCCCCCGCCGTTGTCAACTGGTTCGTTCTGAAGTTGAGAGAGGCGAAATGTTGAGAGTTGAGAGAAAGCACGCGCGACGCCCAGTTCCTTCTCTCAACTCTCAACTTTTGACTCTCAACTCTTCTTACCCTCCCAGGTAGCACTCTTTGACTTTCGGGTCTTCGCGCAGGTTGGCGCAGGTGTCGGCGAGGATGATGCGGCCGGTCTCCAGGACGTAGCCGGTGTGGGAGATTTCGAGGGCGAGGTTGGCGTTTTGTTCGACGAGCAGGATGGTGATGCCGAGGTTGCGGTTCACTTCGACGATTTTCTCGAAGATGGTTTTTACGAGGAGCGGGGCGATGCCGAGGGAGGGCTCGTCGAGCATGAGGCAGCGCGGTTTGCTCATGAGGGCGCGGCCGATGGCCAGCATTTGCTGTTCGCCGCCGGAAAGGGTGCCCGCGCTCTGGCCGAGGCGCTCTTTGAGCCGGGGGAAGATGCCGAAGATGTAGTCGAGTTCGGCGGGAAAGGCGGCTTTGTCGTTGCGGCGGTAGGCGCCGAGGAGGAGGTTTTCGCGGACGGTGAGGTTGGCGAAGATCATCCGGCCTTCGGGGACGTGGCAGAGGCCGCGCTCGACGATCCGGTGGGGCGGCAGGCGGGTGATGTCTTCGCCGTCGAAGCGGATGCTGCCGCCGCCGGTGCGGGCGATGCCGGAGATGGCGCGCAGGGTGGTCGATTTGCCCGCGCCGTTGGCCCCGATCAAGGTGACGATGGAGCCTTTGGGCACGTCGATGCTGACGCCGTGCAGCGCGGTGATGGCCCCGTAGTTGACGTTGAGATCGCGGATCTGGAGCATGGTCACTCTCCCAAGTAGGCCTCTATCACTTTGCGGTCGTTGCGGATGGCTTCGGGCGCGCCTTCGGCGATTTTGACGCCGTAGTCGAGGACGGCGATGCGCTCGCAGATGCCCATGACGACGCGCATGTCGTGCTCCACGAGGAGGACGGCGAGGTCGAATTTCTCCTGGGTAAACCGGATGAGCCGCATGAGTTCCCCTTTTTCGGTGGGGTTCATCCCGGCGGCGGGTTCGTCGAGGAGGAGGAGTTTGGGCCGGGTGGCCAGGGCCCGGACGATTTCCAGGCGGCGCTGGTCGCCGTAGGGGAGTGCCGTGCATTCGGCGTCGCGGAGGTGGTCGAGGTGGAAGATTTCGAGCAGTTCCTCGGCCATGGTTTCCACTTCCCGCTCTTCCCGGTCGAAGCCGGGCCCGCGCCAGAGGGCGTGGGAGATGCCGTGGTGCAGGTGGATGTTGAAGGCGGCCCGCACGTTGTCGAAGACGCTCAGGGAGCCGAAGAGGCGGATGTTTTGGAAGGTCCGGGCGACGCCGCGCGCGGTGATTTGGTAGGGTTTGCGCCCGGCGACGGAGCGGCCCTCGAAGCGGATGTCGCCGGAGGTGGGCTGGTAGACGCCGGTGATGAGGTTGAAGACGGTGGTTTTCCCCGCGCCGTTGGGGCCGATGAGGCCGACGAGTTCGCCCTGGCGCAGGGTGAGGTCCAGTTCGGAGACCGCCCGCAGGCCGCCGAATTCGACGGTGGCGCGGTCCATTTCGAGCAGCGGGTTCATGCGCGGCCCCTCCGTTTCATGGCCCGCCATTTTTGGGTCCATTTGCCGCCGCTGCTAAAGAGCCCCTGCGGACGCGTGAGCATGAGGATGATGAGGAGCAGGGAGTAGAGGATCATCCGGTTTTTGACGATGCCGCGCACGGCGTCGGGGAGGAATTCCCAGCCGGACATCACTCGCAGGCCCTCGGGCAGGATGGTCAATAATATGGCGGCGAGGATGACGCCGGGGGTGTTGCCCATGCCGCCCAGGATGACGATGACGACGATGTCCACGGATTTGAGGTAGCCGAACCCTTCCGGGGTGATGAATTGGATGAAATGGGCGTAGAGGCCGCCCGCGATGCCGGCGAAGAAGGCGGCGACGACGAAGGCGATGACTTTGTATTTGGTGGAGTTGATGCCCATGGCCTCGGCGGCGATCTCGTCGTCGCGGACGGTGAGGAAGCCGCGCCCGTAGGTGGAGTGGACGAGCAGGACGACGACGTAGACGGTGAGCGCGGCCGCGAGGTAGGTCCCGAAGAGGCCGGTGGGGCGGATGGGGATGGAGAGACCGCGCGGGCCGCCGACAATCTCCATGTTTTGCAGGATGACGCGGATGATTTCGGCGAAGCCGAGGGTGACGATGGCGAGGTAGTCGCCCTTGAGCCGCAGGGAGGGGACGCCGACGGCGAGCCCGGCGAGGCCCGCTCCCAGCCCTCCGGCGATGAGCGCGAGGAGGAAGAGCGCCGTCTCGCCCGCCGCGCCGCCGCCCAGCGCCGGAAGCCAGCGCGGGGCGAGGAAGACGGTGACGGAGCCGCTCAAGTAGGCTCCCACGGCCATGAACCCGGCGTGCCCCAGCGAGAATTGGCCGGTGTAGCCGGTGACGAGGTTGAGCCCCACGCCCAGGATGATGTTGATCCCGATGCTGATGAGGATGTTGAAGTAGTAGGGGTTGATCGCGCTTTGGAACGGCGCGAGGGCCGCGATGAGCGCCACGAAAAGAAGAAAGCAGGTCTTGGGGCGGTTCATGGCGGGTTCCCTAGACTTTCTCCTTTTCCGCCCGCCCGAGCAGGCCGTTGGGTTTGAAGAGCAAGATGGCGATGAGGACGGCGAAGGCGATGGCGTCGCGGTACATCGGCGAGCCGTAGCCGACGACCATGGTCTCCAGCACGCCGAGGATGAGCCCGCCCACGACGGCGCCCGGGAGGCTGCCGATCCCCCCCAGGACGGCGGCGACGAAGGCCTTGATGCCGGGGAGGATGCCCATGAAGGGGTCGATGCTGTAGGCGGGGTAGTTGATGGCGTTGAGGACGGCGGCGGCGGCGGCCAGCGCGGAGCCGAGGCCGAAGGTGAAGGCGATGACGACGTCGTTGTTGATCCCCATGAGCGAGGCGGCCACGGGGTTGTAGGAAAGGGCCCGCATGGCGGTGCCGATCCGCGTTTTGAGGACGATGAAGCAGAGGACGGCCAGGAGGAGGAGGGTGACGGCGAAGACGACGACTTGGTTGACGCTGAGGATGAGGTCGTCGCCCAGGCCCTCGATCACGCGGTCGGGGAGGATCTCGGGGAAGAGTTTCGGATTGGCCCCGAAGAGGTATTGGCCGAAGTATTCTAAAAAGATGGAGACGCCGATGGCGGTGATGAGGACGGTGAGGCGCGGGCGCTCGCGCAAGGGACGGTAGACGAGCCGCTCGATCACGACGCCGAGGACGGCGCAGACGGCCATGGAGAGCGCCAACACGGCGAAGGCTCCCCCGGCGGTGCTCCAGCTAAAACGGGAGGAGTCCGCCCCCTGGGGCAGGATTTTCCAGACGTACGGGGTGATGTACATGCCCGCGAACGCGCCGATCATGTACACGTCGCCGTGGGCGAAGTTGATGAATTTCAGCACTCCATAGACCATCGTGTAGCCGAGGGCGATCAAGGCGTAGATCGCGCCCAGCGAGAGGCCGTTGAGGAGTTGCTGCAAAAATTGAATCACGAGGGGAAGAGAGTTGAGAGAGGAAGAAGTTGAGAGTTGAGAGTGGGGTTAGTCAAGGGTCTCTTCAGCAAAGGAGGGGTGTTTCAGACGTTTTTTAGGTCTTTGATCTTGGTACGAACCAACGCATCAGTCTCGGCGATGCTTCCAGAAGTTATGTTCTTGAACGGAAGCCAGTTAAATACGCCGATCGGAAAACTTGATCTCAAATTTCACCATTTGGGGTCACTCCGCTCCATTTCCAACCAGATGTCTCCGCAATCCACTGAGCATTCGACTGAGTTCATCGGCTGCCGCGTAGATCTTCTGGTTTCCCTCTTCGCGAAGAAATCCCACGCGGAAAGCAAGCGCCGATTGAGATACTACCTCAAAAAGAGAACCTTCCGCGATTTCTAGGAAACGAGCAAAGTCCGGTCTGGAGCTTCGGGAACTTCCTTCGGCAATATTGGATGAAACCGACACTACCGCTCGCCGCATTTGGTCCGTCAAACCGAATCTCTCTTCGTTGGGAAAACGCTGCGTCAGGCTATAAACCAAATCCGCCAAATCGATCGCCTTTGTCCAAACATCCAGTTTTTCAAAATTAAACATCGCAGGCTCCCTCTTCTCTCTCAACTCTCAACATCCCCCCTCTCAACTTCCCCTCCCCTACGGTTGGGCGTTCTCGACGAACTTGAAGTGGCCTTCGCCGATCATCTGGATGACGGCCGGTTTGCTGGCGTTGCGGTTGGCGTCGAGGCTGATTTTGCCGGTGACGCCCTGGAAGTCTTTCACCCCGGCGATGGCGTCGCGGATGGCGGCGGCGTCGGTGGAGCCGGCTTTGGTGATGGCCTGGGCCAGGAGCCGCACGGTGTCGTAGCCCAGCGCGGCCTGGCAGTCGGGCACGGTGTTGTATTTGGCCTGATAGTTTTTGATGAAGTCCTGCACGGCCGGGTCCTGGTTGTCGGCGGAGAAGTGGCTGGAGAAGTAGCAGCCGTCCAGGGTATTGCCCGCCACTTTTAGGAGCGAATCCCCTTCCCAGCCGTCGCCGCCCAGGAACGGGACTTTGACGCCAAACCGCCGCGCCTGCCCGCCGATGAGGGCCACTTCGTTATAGTAGCCGGGCAGGAAGATGACGTCGGGCTTGGCTCCTTTGATGGAGGTCAACTGGGCGCGGAAGTCTTTGTCGCCGCTGCTGTAGCTCTGTTCCTTGACGATCTGGCCGCCGTTTTTGGTGAAGTAGTCTTTGAAGTAAAAGGCGAGGCCTTTGCTGTAGTCCTGTTTTTCGTCGGTGAGCACGGCGGCTTTTTTGTAGCCTTTCGCGAGGGCGAACCGGGCCATGACGGTTCCCTGGAAGGAGTCCATGAAGCAGGTGCGGAAGATGTAGTCGCCGATTTCGGTCACTTTGGGGTTGGTGGAGCCGGGGGAGATCATCGGGATTTTGCTCTCCTGGCAGATGGGGCCGCCTTCCAGGGAGCGCGAGGAGGCGAATTCGCCCAGGATGGCGCAGACTTTGTCGCTGGAGATCAGCTTGCGGACGATGGTGGCCGATTCGCCCGGCGTGGAGCGGTCGTCCTCGACGACGAGCTTGATCGGTTTGCCCAGCACGCCGCCCGCTTTGTTGATTTCCTCCGCGCCCATCACGATGGCGTTGTTTTGCGAGATCCCGTAGCTGGCCTGGCCGCCGGTGAGCGAGGCGTATACCCCGATTTTGATTTCCTCCTGGGCGACGGCGGCGGTGGCCACGGCGAAAAGGGCGGCAAAAGCGGGCAAAAAGAGGTGTTTCATAGGAATTGGCGGGAACACGGAGATTTAACGGGCGAGCCTACGGGAAAAACGCAAAATTGCCAATGGCGAAACTTACCCATTCCATCATGGGACATAACCGCAATTTGGGGGCAGGATTCCGCAAAAAACGGAGTGCCCGAAAAGGCGTTGCTCCTTAGAAATAACCCCTTCGTCGGCCCGGGCCCGAAACGCCCTGCCGATGGCCAGAAATCCGTGAAAGCCATTATCTCCTTCTATAAGTCGTCAATCGGAAAGAAATGGATCGTCGCCCTCACCGGCTTGGTGCTGGTCGGCTTCGTCACCGGTCACATGATCGGTAACCTCCAGCTCTTTCTCGGTTATGAAGCCCTCAACAAATACGCCGCCTTCCTGCAAGGCCTCGGCGAGTTGCTCTGGATTATCCGCGGGTTCCTCGGCGTGTGCTTGATCGTCCATATTGTGACGACGGCGCTGTTGTGGATCCAAAATAACGCCGCCACGCCGCAGAAATACGCGGTGAACAATCCGCAGGCCGCCACCATCGCCGCGAAGACGATGATTGTCAGCGGCTTGATCGTCGTCTGCTTCCTGGTGTTCCATTTGCTCCACTTCACGGCGCTCTATTTCCACCCGGACTGGAAGCTGTGGGAGGACCCGGATGGCCGCCACGATGTCTATTCGCTGGTCATCACGGGCTTCCGTGATCCGCTCGCCAGCGGCTTTTACCTGCTGGGCCTCTTCCTGCTGTGCATGCATTTGAGCCACGGCATCCAGAGCTTCATCCAGACCCTCGGGGTCCGCAGCCGCAAGATCGCGCAGCCGCTCACCACGGCCAGCCCTTATCTCGCCGGTCTCATCTTCCTGGGGTATGCCGCGATCCCCGTTGCCTGCCTCCTGGCTCAACACCTCAATCTTCCGATCCTTCAACCCCTCGCGCACTAACCATGGCCATTCTCGATTCCAAAATTCCGTCCGGCCCCATTGAGAAGAAGTGGGAAAAACATAAGTTTGAAAGCAAGCTGATCAACCCGGCCAACCGCCGCAAGTACACGATCATCATCGTCGGCAGCGGTCTGGCGGGAGCCTCCGCCGCCGCCACGCTGGGCGAGCAGGGCTACAATGTGAAGTGCTTCTGCTACCAGGATAGCCCGCGCCGCGCGCACTCCATCGCGGCCCAGGGCGGCATCAACGCCGCCAAGAACTATCCCAACGATGGCGACTCCGTTTACCGGCTCTTCTACGATACGGTGAAAGGCGGCGACTTCCGCGCTCGCGAAGCCAACGTTTACCGTCTGGCCGAAGTAAGCTCCGCCATCATCGACCAGTGCACCGCTCTCGGCGTTCCCTTCGCCCGCGAATACGGCGGGCTGCTCGCGAACCGCTCCTTCGGCGGCGCGCAGGTTTCCCGCACGTTCTACGCGCGCGGCCAGACCGGCCAGCAGCTCCTCCTGGGCGCTTACTCCGGCCTCTGCCGCCAGATCGCGGCGGGCACCGTGACGATGTATCCGCGCACCGAAATGCTCGACCTCGTGGTCGTTGACGGCCACGCCAAGGGCATCATCACGCGCGACATGATCACCGGCAAAATCGAAGCCCACGCGGGCGACACGGTGGTTTTGGCGACGGGCGGCTACGGCAACGTCTTCTACCTCTCCACCAACGCCAAGGGGTGCAACGTCACCGCCCGCTGGCGCGCGCACAAGAAGGGGGCGTTCTTCGCCAACCCGTGCTACACGCAGATTCACCCGACTTGCATTCCCGTTCACGGCGACTACCAGAGCAAGCTGACCCTCATGTCGGAGTCCCTCCGCA
>JAQTMF010000043.1 GCA_028714515.1 Chthoniobacteraceae bacterium
CAGTTGATCGGCGAGATCATTGAGCGGATTGAGGAGAAACGCTTCTCCTTCAGCACGTTCCCCGTGGTGGACGAACAGAACCACCTCATCGGCCTCCTCTCCGGCCATGTCATCAAACAGCGCTACGCCGCCCGCAAAGTCGCCGAGGCGATGACCCCGCGCGAAGCGATCCACACCGTCCGCCAGAAGGACCTGTCCGCCGACCCGATCGAGTGCGCCGACCGCTTCTTCAACGAACATATCGGCATCCACAAGCTCCTCGTCGTGGACGACGAAGACCGCCTCTGCGGCCTCTTTACCTTGAGCGACGTGGAGCGGATCACCCAGGAAAGCCGGGCCCAGTTGAAACCCGCCCGCGACGGCAAATTCCGCCTCATCTGCGGCGCGGCCGTCTCCGCCACGCGCGGAGCCAACGGCGATCTCGACAAAGACCGCATCGCCGCCCATGTCGGCGGGCTGGTCGAACGGGGCGTCGATGTCGTCGCCGTCTCCACCGCCCACGGGCACACCAAGGGCGTCGGCGACACCGTCCGGCTCATCCGCTCGCTCTTCCCGGCCTTGCCGATCATCGCGGGCAACGTCACCAGCGGCGCGGGCGTGGAATACCTCGCCGACTGCGGCGCGAACGCCATCAAAGTAGGCCAGGGCCCCGGCTCCATCTGCACCACCCGCATCGTCGCGGGCGTCGGCATCCCGCAGTTAACCGCCCTCTACGTCGCCTCGCGCGCGGCCGCCGCCAAAGGCGTCCGCGTGATCGCCGACGGCGGCATCACCAAGTCCGGCGACCTCGTCAAGGCGCTGACGCTGGCCGACGCCGTCATCTGCGGCAGCCTGCTCGCCGGTTGCCCCGAGGCCCCCGGGCAGATCATGGAAATCAACGGCAAACTCTACAAACAATACCGGGGCATGGGGAGCCTCGCCGCCATGAAAGCCGGGAGCGCCGCCCGCTACGGCCACAGCATCAAGGACACGACCCGCAAGGTCGCCGCCGAAGGCGTGGAAGCCCTCAAGGAAGTTTCCGCCTCGCTCGACACCGTCGTCACCCAGCTCGTCGGCGGCGTCCAGTCGGGCATGGGGTACCTCGGCGCGGCCAACCTGGCCCAGCTCCACGAGAAAGCCCGCTACATCCGCGTCAGCCCCGCCGGGCAGCGCGAATCCGCCCCGCATGATGTGATCGAAGTCAAGACCGGCGCGGCTCCGAGCCAGAGTTAGGGCCTGTTCACGAAATCGAAGAGGTTTATCCGCAGATTTCGCAGAGGAACGCAGATTCAAAGACGGCAGAGCCTTTCTGGAATCCGTGAAAATCTGCGTAATCCGTGGATCTTCCTCTGGTTTTATCAATGCGTGGACACGGCCTCGTTTCGCGAGATAAACGACTAAAGTCCGGCCAACTTGCTTGTCATCCCGACCGCAGGGAGGGACCTCGCAAACGTCTCAACGCTTTCCATTCTTCGGAAGCCTGAAGCCTTGGAGAGATCCCTCGCAAGCTCGGGATGACACGTGGGAGTGCGCCGTTTTCATGCCGCGTGGAGCCCCTGCTTCGGGGCATGAAAATCCGTTCACGCATTCAGAAAGAATCATCCGCAGATTTCGCGGAGGAACGCAGATTGAAAGACGGCGGAGCCTTTCTGGAATCCGTGAAAATCTGCGTAATCTGCGGACCCTCTGGTTTTATCAATGCGTGGACACAGCCTCGTTTCGCGAGATAAACGACTAAAGTCCGGCCAACTTGCTTGTCATCCCGACCGCAGGGAGGGACCTCGCAAACGTCTCAACGCCTTCCATTCTTCAGAAGCCTGAAGCCTTGGAGAGATCCCTCGCAAGCTCGGGATGACAGGTGGGAGTGCTCCGTTTTCATGTCGCGTGAAGCCCCTGCTTCGGGGCATGGAAATCCGTTCACGCATTCAGAAAGAATCATCCGCAGATTTCGCGGAGGAACGCAGATTGAAAGACGGCGGAGCCTTTCTGGAATCCGTGAAAATCTGCGTAATCTGCGGACCCTCTGGTTTTCTATATCCCTGAACACGGCCTACAGCGGCTCGCCGTCGGCCTCGGCTTCGGCGGCCGCCAGGAATTCCTCCAGCACCCGCAGCCGGGGCTCGGCCTCCCGCCGCGCTTCGGCGAGGCGGAGTTTGCCGGGCAACTCCGACGCATTGCGGTGGAGCTGCGCCAGCGCATCGCGGAAGGTGAAAAAGCGCGTGTCCCGGCCCACTTTGCTGACCGTCCGCAGGATGCCCACGGCCCCAAGCTGCTCCAGGATATCCGCGTCCCGGAGAAGCATCCCCTCCGGGGTCCCGGGATCGGCCGTGGGGAGATGCTCCGCGATCGCCGTCAGCACCGCGCAGATCTTCTCCTCCGGGAAGCCGAACCCGCGCAACAGTTCCGGCGCCCGGCCCCGGATATACGCCACGTGATCCCACGCCGCGAGCGCCGCCGGGTCTTCCGGGCGGTGGCCCACGAAAATCCCCAGATCGTGCAGCCACGCGGCCGCGAAGAGCACGTCGTCATCGTAGCTTTTTCCCTCGCCCAGCTGCCGGGCCAAGGCGTAGAGCCGGGGCTGGTGGCTGAATTTGTCGAGAGGGCGCGCCTGGGCGCGGAGATATTCCATCAGGGCGGGGCGGAAGGCGGTGTTCGGCATAGAAAAGGAGGGGGGACGCGGCATTCTTTCACGCGGGACTTCGGCCGTCGATAAAAACGCGCCTCGCGGCCAAGGTGCGGGCATAGGATCTCCGGTCCGCCCGTTTCCGATGTTTTTTTGAGGAAGGCCCACTTTTTCATGCGATTGCTAGCCATCGGCGTCACCCAGGATTGCAGCGCGGCGGGGGCGCTCTGCGGCGCGCAACTCGCCCTCGCGGCGGGGGAACTCCACGCCTTGCTGGGGCCCGACGGCGCGGGAAAATCCGCGTTTTTCCAGATCCTGGGCGGCATCCGGCGACCCGCCGGCGGGTTGCTCCTCCTGGACAGCCAGCCCTACGCCCCCGCGTCGCCCGAGGAAGCCCGGCGCGAGGGAGTCTGGATGGCCGGAACGGGAAAGACGCTCGCGGACGGCCTCACCGTGGAGGAAAACCTCGTGCTCGGCGCGGAACCGGCCCGGCGGGGCTGGATCGACCGCGCGGCCCGGCGCGCCCTGGCCTGCCAGGCATTGGCCGAGCTTCCCGGCAACGTCATCCCACCGGACGCCCCGGTCCGTTCCCTTTCCGCCGCCAACCGCCGGAGGGTCGAAATCGCCCGGGCGCTGCTGGCTCCCCCAAGAGTCCTCCTGGTGGAGGATTCCTGGCCCTTTCTGCCCGGGCTCTCGGGCGCTTTTTTCGCCGCGCTGCGGCGGCTGGCGGAGCGCGGCACCTCCGTTCTCTACGCCACGCGCTCCGTGGAGGCCGCGCGAACGTTGTGCACCCGCTACACGCTTCTGGAACACGGGGGCACCACCGCCTCCGGCCGGACCGGGAGCGCCATGCAGCCGGAAGCCGGCGCGCCGGAGGAGAGCGCGTTTCCCCGGCTCCCGCGCCACCAGGGGCGGCCGCTGCTCCAAACGCCCGGCGGGCTCACGGTGCACGAGGGGGAAATTCTCGGCGTGGCCGAACCGGGCGGGCTCCCGCGTTCGCGCCTCCTCTTGGGCCGGGGCCGCGCCGCCGCGCGCGGAGGCGGAATTTTGCCGGGCCTCTCCATCGCCGACAATCTGACCCTCCCCTGCCTGGGCCGCTTCAGTTGTCTGGGCTTCCTTTTGCGGGAACGCCAGGACACCGTGGCGGCCAACTGGATGCAAAAGCTCCACCTTTGGGCCCGCAACCCGCGCCAGGACGCCGCGCGCCTTTCGGCCGCCGACCGCCCGAAGCTCCTCGTGGGGCAACTGCTGCTGGAGCGGGCCGCCGTGCTGTTCTTGGAAGCGCCCACCCGGGGCCTGCCCGCGCCCGCGAAGGCGCAAATCCACGCCCTCCTGCAAAGCGCCGCCGCCGAGGGCAGGGGCATCCTCGTCGCCAGCGCCGACCCCGCAGAATTGCTCGCCCTTTGCGACACCGTCGCCCTGTTGCGCCGCGGGCAGCCGGCGGAATGCCGTCCGGCGACGGAGTGGACGGAAGGGGAACTCGCCGCCGCTCTTTTCACAACGTCATGAACATCCCAAACAATCATCTCGTCCGCCGTCTTTTCAGCGGGGCCATTCCCTATGGCGCGCTGGCGTGCATTCTCCTCGCGGCCGTCTGGTTCCCCACGCCGGATGGCCGGCCGGTGAGCGCCGTTTTCCTGACATGGGACAACGCGCGGTTCGCCGCCGCCCAGGGGATCGTCACCGGGCTCGGCGCGCTCGGCATGGGCCTTATCCTCTTAAGCGGCGGGATCGACCTAAGCGCCGGAGCCGCCGCGCTCCTCTCCGGCATCGTCACGGCGCTCCTTTTCCAAAGCGGCGCTTCCGCCTTCACGGCCCTGGGCGCGGGCATGCTGGCCGGGGGGGCGCTCGGCCTCCTCAACGGCTCGCTGGCCGCCCTGCTGCCGGTGCCGCCCTGGGCCCTCACGCTCGGCACGCTCGCCGCCGCCCGGGGAGCGGCTCTTTGGCTCGCCGCCGAAGCGCCGGTCCCGTTGCCGGACAGGGCGGGAGGCCTGGCCGCGTGGGTCGGTCCGTTTTCCGGCGCGCGGTGGATGCCGTGCGCTCCCGGCGTCTGGATCGTGCTTTTGGGGGCCGCCCTGCTGGCCGTGCTTTGGCGGGGCAGCGTCTTTGGGCGGCACGCCGCGGCGGTCGGCTCCAGCGAGACCGCCGCCCGCCTTTGCGGCGTCCCCATCCGCCGGACCAAGGTCTTCATTTACACGCTCGCGGGGTTCTGTTTCGGCCTCGCGGGCGTGGCGCAAGCCGCCGCCACGGGGCAGGCGTCCCCGGCGGGCGGCTCCGGCCTGGCGCTGGAATGGATCGCCGCCGCCGTCCTCGGAGGCGTGCGGCTGGGAGGCGGCGCGGGGAGCCTTTGGGGCGCGCTGCTCGGCGCGGCCGTCCTCACCGTCCTCCACAACGCCTGCCAGCAAGCGGGCTGGCCCGTTCCCCTCCAGCAGATCGTCCTGGCCGGGGTCCTCATCGCGGCCGTCGCGCTCGACCGCCTGCGCCACGGGCTTTGCGCCGTGAATACATCCTAGGTTCACGCATTCAAGACGATGAGGAAAAGACACGGATGAATGAGGAAGCCAGGAAACAGCGTTTTGATTCCCCGGCAACTTCTCTTCTTCCTGGTTTCCTGGATTCCTAATTTTTTCAATGAATTCGTGAATAGCTCCTAAATTTTGTGCTTAATCCCGCGGATGGACTCGGAGAGCTTGCGCAGGCCGAGTTCCAGGCGCGTCTTGATCGTCCCGAGCGGGGTTTCCGTCGCCACGGCGATCTCCCGCTGGCTCATGCCCTTGAAAAATGCCATCTCGATCGCCTGCCGCTGGAAGGGGGGGAGGCTCTCGATCTTCGCCTTGAGGAAGGTGCGAATATCTTCGAGGTGAATATCATCCTCGATCCGGTTGTGCACCCACGATTCCGGCTGGCGGTCCGTGGTCACTTCAAAGCGGTCTTTGGCGCGGCAATACGCCTGGCGTTTCCGAAGGCGGTCGATGGCGCGGCGGCGGGTGAGCGTCACAATCCACCCGAGCGGTTTGCCCTTGTCGCTCGAATAATTCCTGGCTTGTTGCCATACCTGCATAAAAACTTCTTGTAACAGATCGTCCGCCTCGGCTTCGTCGTGCACCACGCGGATCGTCAATGCCTTGAGGATCGAG
Organism: Chthoniobacteraceae bacterium; assembly: GCA_028714515.1. Lineage (GTDB taxonomy): Bacteria > Verrucomicrobiota > Verrucomicrobiia > Chthoniobacterales > Chthoniobacteraceae > UBA695. The sequence goes on from JAQTMF010000043.1 coordinate 5,740, forward strand.
GCGTAGCGGTCGTAGAGCGTGGAAAGCGCCGCGGAGTTGCCTTGCGCGATGGCCTCCATTAGCGCCTCGTCGCTGATCGCGCCCTGCTCCACCTCCGGGGGCGGCAACACGGCGGGGGGATCGTTTTCAGCAAGGACATCATCCAGTGTTTCCGCTTCCGTCAAGTCGTGCATCATCATGGGGTTCCTTTCGGTTGACCATGAGCCTAGGAGGCCCGGGGCACTCCCACAATCGGAGCCCCCCCGTTGCCCGAGGGGGTGGAACAACGACGCCCTGCTACGTGTTGGCCCGGTGAAAAACCGGCCGGTGAATAACTTGGGAATAGGCTGGGTTTTCCCGGTGAAAAACCTGCCGGGTTGAGCTTGTCCAAAACGGGAATCCGGCGCATTTTTCTCCCCCCATGCCCACTCCGTCTCCCTCCCGACCCGCTCCGCTCTCCGGCGACGGCCTGGCGTTTTTGGAAACCCCGCTGAACACCCTGGAGTGGCTGCCCCCGCTGCGCGCGCGGGCCCTGGAACGCTTTGGGCTCCTCACGGTGGAGGATTTATTGACCCATTTCCCCCGGCGCTATGAGGACCGGCGGGAGTTCGACCGCTTCCCCTCGGACGAAATGGACCACCCCGTCTGCCTTTGCGGGAACGTCCTCAAGACCGCCTCGCGCCGCTTCCAAGGCTACCGGTTCATGTTCGAGGCGACCCTCCAGGAAGTGACCGCCGACGGGCAGCCCACGGCCTTGAGCGGCCAGCTCACCTGCCGCTGGTACAACGTCCACTTCGTCAAAAAGATGATCGCGGCGGGCCAGCGGCTCGTCGTCTACGGCAGGCCCCGGCGGCGCGGGCGGCAACTCCTCATCGAGCACCCGGAGTTTGAAGTCGTGGAGCCGGACGCCGAAGCCTCCATCCACCTGCGCCGGATCACTCCCGTCCACCCGGCCACCGAGGGGATCACCGCGCGGATGCTGCGGAGCTGGATCCACCGCCTGCTGGCCAATCTGCCGGACCTCCCCAGCCCGCTCCCCGAGGGCCTGGCCGGGCTGCCGTATGCCGAGGCGCTGCGGGCCGTCCATTTCCCCGAAAACTGGGAAGCGCTCCACGCCGCCCGGCGCGATCTCGTCCTGGCGGAGTTCTTCCACATGCAGCTCTTCGTGGCCGCCAAGCGCGCCGAACTGCGCCTGCGCCCCGGCCATCCCCACTGCGGGCCCGGCGGCCTGCTGGAAGCCTTCCATGCGGAATTGCCCTTCCCGCTCACCGGCGCGCAACACCGGGCCATCGGCGAGATCCGGGCCGACCTGGCCGCCCCCCGGCCCATGAACCGCCTGCTGCACGGCGACGTCGGCTCCGGCAAAACCGTGGTTGCCCTTTCCGCCATGCTGCTCGCCGTCGAGGCGGGCTACCAGGCGGCTCTCATGGCCCCCACGCAAATCCTGGCCGAGCAGCACTACCTCAACTTCAAGCGCTGGCTCGCGCCGCTGGGCGTCCGCATCGCCCTGCGCACCGGCTCGCGCAAGGAGGAGACGGCGCTCCCCCTCTTCGACGAACAAGCCTGGAACGCCGCCGTGCGCGAGGGGGACGAGGCCCGGCGCTCCGAGCTGATCAAGCAAATCGCCTCCGATGAGCCGCAGATCCTCGTGGGCACCCACGCGCTCCTCTCCGAAGGCGTGCCGATGTCGCGCCTGGGCCTCGCGGTGATCGACGAGCAGCACAAATTCGGCGTCCTCCAGCGGGCCGCCCTCTCCCGGGGCTCCGCCGAGGCCGACGTGCTGGTGATGACGGCCACGCCGATCCCCCGCACGCTGACCATGACGCTTTTTGGCGATCTCGACGTTTCCACGCTCGACGAGGCTCCCGCGAACCGGGGGAAGATCGTCACCGCCGCGCGCGACGCCTCCAAGCTCCCCGACGCCATCGCGTTTATGAAGGAACACCTCGGCCGGGGCCGCCAGGCTTACGTCGTCTACCCGCTCATCGACGCCTCGGCCAAGATGGAAGCCAAGGCGGCGGCGGCCGAGTTCGAGAAATGGGAGCGCGCGCTGGCGCCCCACCGCTGCGAACTTCTCCACGGGCGCATCCCGCCGGACGAAAAAGAGGCGATCATGGGGCGCTTCCGGCGCAACGAAACGCAGGTGCTCGTCGCCACGACCGTCATCGAGGTGGGCATCGACGTTCCCAACGCCAACCTGATGCTCATTGAGAACGCCGAGCGCTTCGGGCTCGCCCAGCTCCACCAGCTCAGGGGGCGCATCGGGCGCGGCACCCACAAATCGTATTGCGTTCTCATTCACGCCGCCGACACCCCGGAGGGCGTCGAGAAAATGAAGACCATGGAGGCGACCGCCAACGGCTTCGAGATCGCCGAGGCCGATCTGCGCCTGCGCGGCCCCGGCGACATCCTGGGCACCGACCAAAGCGGGCTGCCGCCTCTCAAAATCGGCGATGTCCTCGCGGATACGGAGCTGATGCAGCTCGCCCGCACCACCGCCCTGCGCCTCTTTGCCGCCGACCCGCAACTGGCGCGGCCGGAGCACGCGCGCTTCCGCAAACGGCTGGCCGAGAAGCGGAAACTAGCCTTGGCGCAGGTGAGCTAAGTTTTCTCTCGTTCCCAAGCTGAAGCTCGAAAGCGAGATAAGAAACGGGCACAAAACCCCGATATGGGGGCTTTGTGCCCGTGGAAAAAACGAAAAAACGCGGCCTTAAGCGAGCGCGGCGGCTTTCTTCGCCAGGCGGCTCTTGCGGCGGTCGGCGAGGTTCTGGTGAACGCGGCCTTCCTTCGCGGCTTTGTCGAGAGAGGAAACCAGGACCTTGTAGGCGGCCTTGGCTTCGTCTTTCTTGCCCTCCTTAAGGGCGGCTTCGAAAGTCTTGGTGTGCGTTTTGATGGCGCTCAAAACGGCATGATTCTGCTCCGTCCTGACGACGGTCTGTTTGGCGCGTTTGGCGGCGGATTTGGTATTGGCCATGGCTTGTGCTTCGGAAAGTGAAAGGAGGCGGAAAATGCACTCCCGGGGCCGACTTGTCAACAAGAGATATGCGTTTTCCCTTCAGAATCCGTTGACTCCGGCGCACTCTGACTCCATATTCCCCACCCTTTTGAACGAGACTTTACCGCAATCTGATATGGAGAAAATCCGCAACATCGCCATCATCGCCCACGTCGATCATGGCAAAACAACCCTGGTGGACCAGCTGCTCAAGCAGTCGGGCACCTTCCGCGCCAACCAAGCCATTTCCAACGAGGTGCGCATTATGGACTCCATGGATCTGGAACGCGAAAAGGGCATTACCATCCGCGCCAAGAACGCCTCCTTCCACTGGAAGGACTACCAAGTGAACATCGTGGACACCCCCGGCCATGCCGACTTCGGCGGCGAGGTGGAGCGCGTCATGAAGATGGTGGACGGCGTGCTGCTGGTGGTGGACGCCCATGACGGCCCGCAGGCCCAAACCAAGTTTGTCTTGAAGAAGGCGCTTCAAAACGGCTCCAAAGTGATCGTGGTCATCAACAAGATCGACCGTGAAAACGCCCGGCCCCACAAGGTGCTGGACATGGTGTTCGAGCTTTTCCTGGAACTCCACGCCACCGACGCGCAGCTCGACTTCCCGGTCGTCTACGCCAGCGCCCGCGACGGGTTCGCCATGAACGAGGTCGGCGAAAAGTCCGATAACATGACGCCGCTCTTCGAGGCGATCGTGAAGCACATCCCGCCGCCCCCGAAGTCCAACGTCACCTATTTCCAGATGATCGCGTCCAACCTGGACTACTCCGATTATCTCGGCCGCGTCGCCTACGGGCGCATCGTCAGCGGCCGGGTGAGCGTGGGCGATACCGTGGTTTGCATCCACAAGGACGGCCGCCGCGACCGCGCCAACGTCACCGCTCTCTTTGGTTACAAGGGGATGCAGAAGATCGAGCTGAAGCACGCCAGCGCCGGGGACATCGTCGGCCTGACCGGCTTTGAGGACGTCTACATCGGCGAAACGATCACCGACACCGAGGAGCGCCTCCCGCTGCCTTTCGTGGACATCGATCCGCCGACCATCACCATGGGCATTTGCATCAACGACGGCCCGCTGGCCGGCCGCGAAGGCAAGCTGCTCACGGCCCGCCAGATCCGCGAGCGGCTGGTGCGCGAAACCCGCACCAACGTCTCCATCATCTTCAGCGACACCGACGTCGCCGGGCAATTCGAGCTTCAGGCGCGCGGCGAAATGCAGATCGCCATTTTGGTCGAGCAAATGCGGCGCGAAGGGTTCGAACTCCTGGTTTCCCGCCCGGAAGTCATCTTCCAACGCGACGAAAAGGGGAACCTGCTGGAACCCATTGAATCGGTCTACGTGGACGTGCCCACCGACAACCTTGGCGACATCCTCCAATCGCTGGCCAACCGCAAGGGGACCATCGTGGGCATGAACCACCAGCCGACCACCGTGACGGTGGAGGCGGAAGTCCCCACGCGCGGCTTGATCGGCTTCGAAACGGACCTCATCAACTGCACCAAGGGCCTCGGCATCATGTCGCACCTCTTCAAGGAATACGCGCCGCACAAGGGGGACATCCCCACCCGTTACAACGGCGTGCTCGTTTCCATGGAGCAAGGCGTCTCCATGGCCTACTCCCTGGAAACCATCCAGGAACGCGGACGGCTCTTCATTGGGCCGCAAGAGGACATTTACGCGGGAATGATTATCGGCGAAAACGCCCGTCCCGACGACATGCCCGTGAACCCGTGCAAGGCCAAACGGCTCAACAACATGCGTTCCAGCGGCGACGGCAAGGGCATCACGCTGGCCGCGCCCGTGGTGATGACGCTGGAGCGTTCGCTCGAATACATCGGGCCGGATGAATACGTCGAGGTGACGCCCAAAAACCTGCGCTTGCGCAAGAAGATCCTGGACGCCAACCTCCGCAAACGGGCGGCGCAGGCGAAAACCGCGGTGGCATAGGCCCGCCATCCGCAACGTTTTTTAAATCCACGGCGCTCCGCAACCCGGAGCGCCGTTTTTTTTGGATTCGACGCGCGCCCGCCTCTCCGGTATGCCAGCTTGCGCTATGATCCCGGCATCCTTGCAACGGACTTCCACCCCCGCCTCCCCCGGTTCCCAGAAAACGGGACCCGTGGTTTTCCTGATTTTCCTGCTGATGGGCTGCGGGTTTTTCTACTTCCTGGCCGCCCGCCCTTTTTTCCAAAGCCGGGCCGCGCGCGACTGGGTGGAGACGCCCTGCCGCATCGTCTCCAGCGAGGTGAAAAGCAGCAGCGACAGCGACGGCACGACCTATCGCCCCGAGATCGTCTACACTTACAAGGTCGCGGGCCGCGAATACCGCTCCGACCGCTACCAGTTCCTCCGCCTCTCCAGCAGCGGGCGGGCCGATAAGGCGGCGGTGGTCGCCCGCTACCCGCGCGGGAAAGCGGCCGTCTGCTATGTGAACCCGAAGGCTCCCGCCGAAGCGGTGCTGGACCGCCGTTCCGCCCCCGCCGGATTCGCCGCCCTGTTCCCGCTGATCTTCGTGGCCATCGGGGCGGGCGGGCTGGTTTGGAGCATTCGCGGCAAGCCCAAAGCGGCCGCCCTGAACGCCGCGCTCGCGGCCGGGGAGCCGTGGCGCTTCCGGCCGGACTGGGCGGAGGGGCGGGTCGTCTCCTCCTCGAAGCGGGCGCTCTGGCTCACGTGGGCCGTCGCGGCGGCCTGGAACCTGACCGCCACCCCCATCGCGTGGCCGATCATCCAGGCGAACGTGCTGCACCGTCCGCTGAACCCGGCGGCGTTCGTGGTGCTTTTCCCGCTGGCCGGGCTGGGGATGCTCGCCTGGGCGATTTTTCTGACGTTGCGCTGGCTGCGCTTTGGGGAGTCGGCGCTGGAAATGGCCTCCTTCCCGGCCGTCGCGGGCGGGGCGATGGAGGGAACCGTCCGCCTGAACCGCCCCATTCGCCCCGAAGGGCCCGTGCGCCTGCGGCTCAACTGCATGGCCCGCACCACCACCAGCAGCGGCGACGGGAACTCCACCACCGAACGCCTCGTCTGGCAGCGGGAGGAGACGGCGGAGATGACCCCCACCGGCGACGCCTTCCCGGTGGCGTTCGCCCTCCCCGCCAGCGCCTCCGTGACGACCTCCTGGAACGGCGGCGACGGCATCTTCTGGCGTCTGGAAGCGCACGCCAAGCTCCCCGGGGTCGATTACAAGGCGCAGTTCGAGTTCCCGGTGTGCGCCGGGGAGCTTTCGCCCGAAGCGGCGGCCGAGGCGGACAGGGTGCGCACCCGCGAACAGGCGGAAGTGGCCGCCTACGTGCAGCCCGCCTCCTCCCGCGTCCGCGTCACCACGCCGATGCGCGGCGGAACGGAGTTTTACTTCCCGCCGGGCCGCAGCCTGGTGGGGACGCTGATCGTGGGAGGAATCCTGGCCGGGCTGATCTGGGGCATCAACCAGACGGCGGCGCACCACGCCTACGGGCCCGTCTTCGGGCTCGGTGTCGCGGCGTTCATCGTCGGCTTCATCCTCTCCTACATCTGGACGGCCTCGGTGCGGGTCAACGTGGAGGCGGGGATGGTGACGGTGACGCACAAGTTCCTGGGCATCCCCACCACCCGCGTGCTCGCGGCCGCGGACGCCGCCGAGGTCAAGACCGACATCACCGCCAGCAGCGGCTCATCCATAACCTACGGCCTCAAAATCGTCTGCCGCGACGGCAGGGAGATCGGCGCGGGCGACCGGATCAAGGACCAGCGGGAGGCGGAGTGGCTCGCCAGCCGGATGACCGACGCCATCCTGAAGCCGTAAACGGGGCTTTCCCCCGGGGCCCGATTCCGCTTTGATCCCATCGCCATGAAAATCCTGCGTTATCTTGACCTCCTGGGCGCGGTCCGTTTCGCCCAGGAACTCCCGGACGGCTCCTGCGTGGAACTGGCGGGCGCAAGCCTGCTGGAGCCGCTCACGCCCACCGGGCGCCCGGCGCGCGTCGCCCGGCTGCTGGCCCCGCTGGAACCGCCCGTCTTCTGGTGCATCGGCCTCAACTACCGCCGCCACGCGGAGGAGACAAAGGGGCAGATCCCGGAATACCCGGTTCTCTTTTTCAAAGGCCCCAACGCCCTGCAACACCCCGGCGGCCCCATCCAGCTCCCCCGCCGCCTGCGCAGCGACGCGGTGGATTACGAATGCGAGCTGGCCGTGGTGATCGGCAAGACGTGCAAAAACGCCACCCGCGAGAACGCGCTCAGCCACGTGCTGGGCTACACGTGCGCCAACGACGTAAGCGCGCGGGATTGGCAGATCTACAAAGGCGGCGGCCAGTGGTGCCGGGGCAAGACGTTCGACACATTCGCCCCGCTGGGCCCCGCCCTCGTGACGGCGGACGAGATCCCGAACCCCAACGCCCTGGGCATCCGCACGCTCCTCAACGGCGAGGCCGTGCAGGATTGGAACACCAACGACATGATCTTCGACGTTCCGGCGCTGATCGCCTTCCTGAGCGCCAGCACCACGCTGGCCCCCGGCACGGTCATCCTCACCGGCACCCCCCACGGCGTCGGCATGGCCCGCCGCCCGCGTCTCTACCTGAAGCCCGGCGACACCGTGACGGTGGAGATCGAGCGCATCGGCGCGTTGACGAACCCCGTGGAGGAGGAAGAGCCTCCTGTTGACTCTTCTTCCCGCCCGGGCGTATAATACGCGGATACCCCATGGACGCCGAGCTCCGCGAAAAGGTTTACGATTTTATCGAAAAGAAAGGGCTGCGCAAAACAGTCCAGCGGGAAGCGATCATCGAGGCCGCTTTCAGCACATCGTCGCATTATACCGCCGAGGAGCTGATCGCCATGGCCCGCCGCATCGAGCCCTCCGTCTCGCGCGCCACGGTGTACCGGACGCTGCCGCTCCTGGTGGAGAGCCGGTTCCTGAAGGAGATCGACCTGGGCAAGGACCACAAGACCTACGACCCCAATTTCGCCAGCCGCCCCCACCACAACCACATCATCTGCGTGGATTGCCACAAGGTGGTGGAGTTCGAGGATACGCACATCGAAACGCTGGAGGACTGCATTTCCAAACGGCTCGGGTTCTCCCCGGCCACCAAGACGATCCGCATCGAGGCGACCTGCGACAATTTGAAGCGCTTCGGCACGTGCAAAAATAAGCCGAAGGCATGACGCCCCCCCACGACGCAGCCCTGGAGGTCAAGTGCGCGGCCCTGGCGGATCTTTTGCGCGCGCACCGCCCCCTCTTGATTGCCTATTCCGGCGGCGTGGACAGCACCTACTTGCTCGCCTTTGCCCGCCGCACCCTGGGCCGCGAGGGGATGCTGGGCGTCATCGCCGACAGCCCCAGCCTGCCCCGGAAGGGGCTCGCCGACGCGCTGGCCCTGGCCGGCAGACTGGACGCGCCGGTGGAGACGCTCGCCACGGGAGAAATGGAAAACCCGGACTACGCGAAGAACCCGTTCAACCGCTGCTACTTCTGCAAGGCGGAGCTTTTCGCCCGCATGGAGGCGCTGGCCGCGCAACGCCGATTCGCCGCCCTGGCCTACGGGGAAAACGCCGAGGACCCGGCGGATACCCGGCCCGGATCGCAAGCGGCCCGCGAATTCGCGGTGCTGGCGCCGTTGCGCCAGGCGGGGCTGACCAAGGCGGAAATCCGGCGGCTTTCCCGGGAAATGGGCCTGCCGACCGCCGACGCCCCCTCCCAGCCATGCCTCAGCTCGCGCATTCCCTTTGGCACGCCCGTCACGCGCCAGGCGCTGGCGATGGTGGAAGCCGGGGAGGCGCACGTGCGAAGCCTTGGGTTCCGCGTCCTGCGGGTGCGGCATCTGGTCGCCAAAGACGGCAGCGCGCATGCCCGGGTCCAAGTGGGCCGCGACGAAATGGACCGCCTGCCGCCGCTGCAAGCCGCCCTGGAAGCCGGGCTCCGCGCCGTGGGCTACGCGGCGGTGGAGATCGATCCGCAAGGCTACCGCATCACGGAAATGCCGAGCGCGTAGGCGTTTCTCGCCCCTTCTCCGCGCCCCGCCGGGGCGGAATGCCAGTCAAGACGCTCTGAACTCTTTCAATCCTTTGGATTGATGCCCTTCTTTAAGCGCTAAATAGATACAAATCCTTCGGATTCACCGGACAGATGGGGTTCTCCCGACGCTCTCTCTGTCGATTCATCCCAACCGGCGCACTTCTCCCGGAGCACCATTTCCAAATACGCGCGGTAGTCGCACTTGGGCATCCGCTCGATGCGTTCCTGCAATTCCGGGGCGCTGAGGAACCCGGCGTTGAAGGCGATCTCCTCCAGGCAGGCGACTTTGAGCCCCTGCCGGTGCTCCAGGGCGGCCATGTAGTCGCTCGCTTCCATGAGGCTCTCGTGCGTGCCGGTGTCGAGCCACGCCATGCCGCGCCCGAGCATCTGGACGTAAAGCTGGCCGCGCCGCAGGTATTCGAGGTTCACGTCGGTGATCTCCAACTCGCCCCGCGCGGAAGGGCACAGCCCCCGGCAGATTTCCACCGCCTGGTTGTCGTAAATGTAGAGGCCGGGAACGGCGCAGTTGCTCTTGGGTTTTTGGGGCTTCTCCTCCAGGCTGACGGCGTGGCCGCCGGGGCCGAACTCGACGACGCCGTAGCGCTCCGGGTCGCGCACCGGGTAGCCGAAGATGCACGCCCCCCGCTCGATCTCCAGCGCGGCGCGGAAGAAGTCGAGCGGGCCGTAGAAAATGTTGTCGCCCAGGATCAGCGCCACACCGCTCTCGCCGATGAAATCCGCGCCGATGAGCAGCGCTTGCGCGATCCCTCCCGGGTGCTCCTGCACGGCGTATTGGAGCCGGACGCCGAAGGCCGAGCCGTCGCCCAGGATCTCGCAAAAGCGGGGCGTATCCCGGGGGGTGGAGATGATGAGGATGTCGCGGATGCCCCCCAGCATGAGCGTGGAAAGGGGGTAGTAGATCATCGGCTTGTCGTAGACAGGCAGCAGTTGTTTGCAGACAACGCGGGTCAGCGGGTGCAGGCGCGTGCCCGTCCCTCCGGCAAGGATGATGGCCTTCTCGATTTTCATGGGCTTCCGTTTTTCTTTCCCCAAAAACGAAGGAGAGCGTAATGGAAGGTGCCTCCCCGCGCAAGCGCCGGGGGGTTCCCCATGGAAGGGTGGGGCGCGCACCCCCGGGGCGTTTCCGGGGAGGGGGCCGCCTGAATCGCTTGCATTTCTCCGCGCCCGAAGGAAAAATTGCCCCTTCTTCATGAAGGTTCTCCATCTCAGCGCCTCCGACGGCTCCGACAGCGCCTCGCGCGCCGCACTCCACCTGCACCGGGCGTTGCAGGCGCGGGGAGTGGAATCGCGGTTCGCCGTGGCAAACCGGCCCGCCGAGGGTCTTTTTGCGATCGTCCAGGCTGGAGCCTTTGACGCCAACGCCCGCACCCCCCTTTCCAGCGCGTTCCAAGTCGGCGAGGGCGGGGAGATGCCGGATTTGTCCGGGGCCGATGTGATCCACCTGCACCAGGTGGCGGGCGCGCTGCCTCCGCGCGCCGTGCGCGAAGCGCTGGCGGCGGGCAGGCCGGTGGTCTGGAGTCTCGCGGATGCCTGGCCTTTCACGGGGGGCTGTTTTCACCCGGGCGATTGCGCGGGGTACCGGGAGAATTGCGCGGGCTGCCCCCAGCTCAGCGCGTCCGCCGACGGCCTCCTGGCCGCGCTGCTGGAGGAAAAACGGGCCGCCTACGCTCCCCTTGCCGGGGCGGAAAATTTGACCCTCCTGGCCCCGAACGCCTGGCTGGCCGAGGCCGCCCGCAAAAGCCCCCTTTTCCGCGAGGCGCGCGTGGAGATTTTTCCCCCCGCTTTCCCCACGGGAGCCCGCACGATCGCCGCCGACGCGCCGCTCCGGTGCGCCATCGTCCTGGAATCCGGCGCGCCCGCCCACGCCCGGCAGACTTTGCAGGCCCTCTTCGCCGCGACGGATACCTACGGGGCGTTCCGGCGGCTCGTCCGCACGGGCCGCGTAAAACTGACGGTCCACGGGGCCGATCCGTTTGAAATACCCGGCCTGCCCGTCTGCTTCGCGGGGGCCGGGGCCCCGGCGCTGGCGGAAACCGATTTGCTCGTCCTGCCCCGCCCGGACGAGGCGCGGAGCGCGGCCGTCGCCGAAGCGCTGGCCCAGGGCGTGCCGGTGCTGGCGTTCGAGACGCCGGGAATCGGCGATTTTGTCACCCACCGGGTCAACGGCTGGCTCGTGCGGCGGCTGGAGGTCGAACCGTTCGCCGAGGCCCTCTGCCACCTGGCCGCCCATCCCGCGCAAGTCGCCGCGTTGGCGGGCCAGCCTTGCCCGTGCCCTTCGCCCGAAGCGGCGGCGGAACGCCTGGAAGCCCTTTACGCCAGCCTGCTCGCGTCCGTTTCCCCCGTTCCCGCCGCTCCCTCTCCCGCGCCGGAGGCTCTGGAAGCCGCCTCGGCCGCCGTCCGCGCGCAAGGCGAGGCGCTGCTGTGCGAGATCGCCCGCCGCATCCTGGACCTGCCCCGGCTGGAGGCGGTGCAAGCCCGGGGTGAAGCCGTCGAACACCGCCTGCGGGGCATGGAAATCCTGCTGGAAACGGCCCAGCGCGACTTGGCGAAGCTGGAGAAACGCCAGCAAGCGGCCGAGCAATCCGCTCCCGCCCCGCTGCGCAAGGAGCTGGGGAAAATCCGCAAGGCGGCTGCCAGCCTGCGCAACCACCTCAAATGGCGCAGCCGCCGCCTGAAGATCTTCCCCGCGCCGGATACCGCCGCGCCGGGAACCCCCCGGGCCGTCGCCGCCCCGCCGCCCCGCGTCGCCCCGTGGGCGCGGCTCGTCCACCGCCTCTTCCTCAAGCGCCACTGGATGAAGCACGGGAAAAAGGACCAATACCCGCCCCGCCCGGTGCGGCCGGAGACCTTTCCCCGCCCCAAGCTCGCCGACGACCGGCTGCCCACGCTGGCCATCGTGACCCCCTCCTTCCAGCAAGCCGCCTACCTGGAGGAGACGCTCCGCAGCGTGCTGGACCAGCATTACCCGAAGCTGGCCTACGCGGTGCAGGACGGCGGCTCCACGGACGGCTCGCGCCCGATCCTGGAGCGCTACGCCCCGCGCCTCACCGTCTGGAGCAGCGGGCCGGATAGCGGGCAATCGCGCGCGGTGGCCGACGGGTTCGAAAAAGTCACCGGCGACATCATGGCATGGGTGAACTCCGACGACGCCTTCGTGCCCGGCGCGTTCCGTTTCGTGGCCGAATACTTCGCCGCCCACCCGGAGGTGGACGTGATCTACGGCAACCGGATCATCCTCAACGAACGGAGCGAGGAAGTGGCCCGCTGGGTGCTCCCGCCGCACAACCCGCGCCTGGTCCCCTACCTCGACCCCGTGCCGCAGGAAACCCTCTTTTGGCGCGCCTCCATCTGGGAAAAAGTGGGCGGCATCGACCCGAGCTTCCGGTTCGCCCTCGACTGGGACCTGGTGGCGCGCTTCCAGAAAGCCGGGGCGAAGATCGTCCATGTCCCCTACTTCCTCGGGTTCTTCCGCGTCCATTCGCAGCAGAAACTCTCCGTGAAAGCGGAGAACATCGGCGCGGAGGAAACGGCCCGGCTGCGCCTGCGGGAAACCGGCCGCGCGGTCTCGTTCGACGACCTGGCCCCCTACAAGCGCTGGATGGAAACCTACGGAGCGATCTACTCCCGGCTGCTGGAACTGGGCATCCGGCTCGGTTAAGGGAACGGGGAGCGGGGGGCGCCTTTGTGCTTTCTTCCGCGCCTGGAACGCTTAGATTTTCGCCATGTTACCCGAAACTCC
>JAQTMF010000044.1 GCA_028714515.1 Chthoniobacteraceae bacterium
ATTTTACAATCTCAGACATTGCCGCCTACTACGAAGGCCTTTCGCTATAGGCTCTTGGTTTGGAAGAGAGCCTTTGTGCCCTCTTCACCGTCCATTATACACGGGGTGCATTACACAAGGATTTTTCTTGAAGACTATCCCGCTCGGATTCGCGAAAACGCTTTCGTATGTACGGGGGGGTGATGCCCGAAGTCATGCCGCACGTGTCAGTCTGCAAGCGAAATCCTCTCAATCCTCAAAATCTTGTAAATCCTTGTTAAAAAAACGGCGGCACGGATTCAAACCGGCGGGTTTCTTCCGAACCGCGCCCCCAATGAGGTGTTCATCCTGTCGTGATTCGTAAACAGACCCTGGCTATTGCGCGGATCTTTTGCCGAAAACGCCGGCGGATCTTACGTGTATTTGAGGACTTCCTCGATGGTTGTCTCGCCATCGTAGATGCTCCGCAGGCCGTCCTGGCGCAAGGTTTGCATGCCCAGTTCGATGGCTTTTTGCCGCAGGACGATGCTCGGGGAACGCTGGTTAATGAGTTCCCGGATCGGGTCGGTGATGTCGAGCAGTTCGTAGATGCCTTTGCGGCCTTTGTAGCCGGTGTGGTTGCACGCTTCGCAGCCTTTGCCGTAGTAGAAGTTTTTGTCGCCGATGTCGTGGGGCGAGAGGCCGAGCTGGGAGAGGACGGCTTCGTTGGGCTCGTACGGGGTGCGGCATTTGGAGCAGATGCGCCGCAGGAGCCGCTGGGCGAGGACGGCTTCCAGCGAGGCGGAGATCATGAACGGCTCGACGCCCATGTCGATCAAGCGCGTGACGGCGCCGGGGGCGTCGTTGGTGTGCAGGGTGGTGAAGACCAAGTGGCCGGTGAGGGAGGCCTGGATGGAGATTTGCGCGGTTTCCATGTCGCGCGTTTCGCCGACCATGATGCGGTCCGGGTCTTGCCGCAAAAAGGCGCGCAGGGCGCGGGCGAAGTTGAGCCCGATGCTTTCCTGCATGGGCACCTGCATGATGCCTTCGATGTCGTATTCGACGGGGTCCTCGGCGGTGAGGATTTTGGAGTCGATGGTGTTGATCTCGTTGATGCAGGCGTAGAGCGTGGTCGTTTTGCCGGAGCCGGTGGGGCCGGTGACGATGAAGATGCCGTTGGGCTTTTGGATGGTCTCCTGGATGTAGTTGAAGATGTAGTCCGGCATCCCGAGGGCTTTGAGGCTCAGGTTGACGGTGGAACGGTCCAGGACGCGCAAGACGACGCTTTCGCCGTATTGGGTGGGGAGGGAGGAGACGCGCAGGTCCACCTGGCGGCCCGCCGTGGTGAGCTGGATGCGGCCGTCCTGGGGCAGGCGGCGCTCGGCGATGTTCATGTTGGCCATGACCTTGATGCGCGAGATGACGGGCAGGGCAAGGTGGACGGGCGGGGGGGCCATTTCGTAGAGCGCGCCGTCGACGCGGTAGCGGATTTTGAATTCGGTCTCGAAGGGCTCGAAGTGGATGTCGCTGGCGCGGTCGGCGATGGCTTGGGCGAGCACGAGGTCCACGTAGCGGATGATGGGGGTGGAGTTGGCCTCTTGCTCGACGGCTTTCATGTCGGCCCCTTCGGTGCCGAACTGGATTTCGCCGTTGCCGAGTTCGGAGAGGACTTCGTCGAGGCCGCTGGAGTCGCTTTCGTAGCAGCGCTGGATGAGGGACTGGACGTGGGGGAGGGCGGCGATGACGACGTAGATGACGCGGCCCAGGGCGAAGCGGAGGTCTTCCTGGATCTGGCTGTTGAGCGGGTCGAGCATGGCCAGGGTGACGGCCGCGCCGTTGAGGCCGATGGGGACCGCGCCGTGCAGCCGGGCGAGGTTGGCGGGGACGAGGGCGAGGATTTCGGCCGGGGGCTCGAATTCGCGCAAGTCGACGTATTCGGTGCCAAGGTAGGTCGCCAGGGTCTGGTAGAACTGATCTTCGGTGACGTAGCCCGTGTCGATCATGACCTCGTGGATGCCTTTGCCGGAGCTGAGGAGTTCCGCGGTGATGTCATCGACCTGGCTGCGATCAATGATCTTCGCTTCGATGAAGATTTCGATGACTTGATTTGCGTTCATAGGGACGATTGTTGCGACGAATGCTTTTGTTGATGGACGGCCAGTTGGGCGGCGAGTTCGCGGTCCTGGGCTTTGTTCATGACTTCCTCGTAGCTGATGAGCCCTTGGGCGTGGAGGTTGACCAGGGATTGCTCCAGGGAAAGCATGCCCTCCTCGGCGCCGGTTTGGACGACGGTGGTGAGGCTGTAGCTTTTGTTTTCGCGGATCAACGCGGCTACGGCGAGGGTGTTGAGGAGGACTTCGAAGGCGGCGACGCGCCCTTTGCCGTCGGCGCGCGGGACGAGGACTTGGGAGATGGCGGCGCGCAGGGTGGAGGCGAACTGGATGCGGATTTGTTCCTGTTGCGCGGCGGGGAAGGCTCCCACGAGGCGGTCGACGGTGCGTTCGGCGCCGGTGGTGTGGAGGGTGGAGAAGACGAGGTGCCCGGTTTCGGCGGCGGTGACGGCGGCTTCCATGGTCTCCAGGTCGCGCATTTCGCCGACGAGGATGACGTCGGGGTCCTGCCGCAGGCCGCGGCGCAGGCCGTCGGCGAAGGTCGGCAGGTCGCTGCCCACTTCGCGCTGGTGGATGAGGCCGCGTTTGTGGGTGTGGAGGTATTCGATGGGGTCTTCGATGGTGAGGATGTGGCGGGGGCTCGTCTCGTTGATGATGTTGAGCATGCTCGCCAGGGTGGTCGATTTGCCGGAGCCGGTGGGGCCGGTGACGAGGATGAGGCCGCGCGGGAGGTCGAGGAGGGGGCGGATGCTGGCGGGGACGCCGATTTCGTCCAGGCTGAGGAACCGGCTGGGGAGCAGGCGCACGGCCATGGCGCAGTGGCCCCGCTCGCGGTAGAGGTTGACGCGGAAGCGCTGTTCGCGGAAGGAGATGGCGAAGTCGGCGCTCCCCTCGGTGTTGAGGCGCTGGGTCCAGTGCTCGTTGCCGATTTCGTGGCAGAGGGCCTCGGTGTCTTCGGGCGTCAGCGGCCGGAGGTTCAGGGGTGTCAGGCTCCCCCGCAGGCGCAGCACGGGGGGGACGCCGGTGCTCACGTGGAGATCCGACGCCTCCTCGTCGATCATCAGCCGGAGCAAATCTTCCAGGGGGACGGGCATAGGCTGCTAGACGCGGAGGCGGGGGGAAAGGGAGACGCGGAGCGGGGAAGATGCGGTCATTTTCCTTTGGCGCTAGTTGGCGTCGGACATGGTGGCGGAGATGACTTCGTCGGCGGAGGTGACGCCGGCCAGCACTTTGCGGACGCCGTCTTCGCGCAGGGTGCGCATGCCCAGTTCGCGGGCGCGGCGGCGCAGGTCGATGGTGGAGGCGCCGTCGTTGATCATGTTGCGCACTTCGTCGTCGATGAGGAAGATTTCGAAGATGCCCAGGCGCCCTTTGTAGCCGAGGTTGCGGCAGGCGTCGCAGCCGACGCCGCGCATGACGGTGGCGCCTTCGAGCTGGGTGCGCTCCAGGTGGAGGCCGCGCAGTTCGGCGTCGGTCAGCTCGTGCGGTTTTTTGCACTTGGGGCAGAGTTTGCGGACGAGGCGCTGGGCCACGATGGCGCGCACGGCGCTGGAGACCAGGAAGCGCTGGACGCCGATGTCCACGAGACGGGCGACGGCGCTGGGGGCGTCGTTGGTGTGCAGGGTGGAGAAGACAAGGTGGCCGGTGAGACTGGCGTTGATGGCGATGCTGGCCGTCTCCATATCACGGATTTCCCCGATCATGATGACGTTGGGGGCCTGGCGCAACATGGACCGCAGGGCGGCGGGGAAGGTCATGCCGATCTCGGAGTTGACCTGCACCTGGTTGATGCCGTTCATCTGGTATTCCACCGGGTCTTCGACGGTGATGATCTTCCGGTCGGGCCGGTTGATGTGGTTCAAGCAGGCGTAAAGGGTCGTCGATTTACCGGACCCGGTGGGGCCGGTGACGAGGATGATGCCGTCGGGCAGTGTGATGAGTTGCTCGAAGGTGGCCTGGTCGTCGCTCAGGAAGCCGAGTTGCGGCAGGCCGAGCTGGAGCCCCGTTTTGTCCAGAATACGCATGACCACGCTTTCGCCGTGGTTGGTGGGGATGGTGGAGACGCGCAGGTCGAGCTGGCTCTTGCCGATTTTGACCTGGATGCGGCCGTCCTGGGGAAGGCGCTTTTCGGCGATGCTCATGGAGCCGCTCATGATTTTGAGGCGGCTGACGATGGCTTGCTGGAGCTTCTTGGGCGGGCTGGGCATTTCGATCAGCACGCCGTCCACGCGGAAGCGGACGCGGAAGCTCTTTTCCAGCGGCTCGAGGTGGATGTCGCTGGCGCGCATTTTATAGGCGTCCATGAGCAGCATCGTGACGAGCTTGATGATCGGGGCGTCGGATTCCTCGGTGGCGGCGGAGACGTCGCCGATTTGGATGTCGCTTCCGGCGGCTTGTTCGTCGACGCCGTAGTATTTTTGCAGGGCGGCCTGGATCTGTTCCGGCGCGGCGCATACCCACTCCACGTCGCGGCCGATCAAGTGGGTGACGGTGTCGAAGGTGTCGAAGTTGAGCGGGTCGCTCGTGGCCATCATGAGGCCCATTTCGACGTTGGCGAGGGGGATTACCTTGTAGCGGCGGGCCACGTCCACGGGGACAACGTCCAGGACTTCCTGGGAGATGGCCATCTGGGAGAGATCGACGTATTCCATGCTGGAATGCGCCGCCAACGCGCGGAGCACGTCGTTGCGGTTCACCACTTCTTTGGTGATGAGAACCTCCACGGGGCTTTGGCCCGGTTTGGCTTCTGCCTTCGCCTCTTCCAGTTGCTCCTTGGTGATCAGGCAGGTGTCCAGGAGAAGCTCGATGATGTAGTCGTCGTTGTTTGTCACGGGGGAAAGAGTATGAACCCGCCCAAACTAGGAGGGCGGTTGGCTGATGTCAACGCCGGGAAAGAAAAGAAGAAGAGACGCGGGGGGAGAGAGGCCTCACGGGCGCTGGAAATAGCGCCGGGCGAAGAAGGGGATGAATTGCGCGATGCCCAGCAGGCTGAAGGCGAAGAGCGGGGTTTTGAAGGCGGGGAAAACGAAGAGGCCCAGGAAGCAGCTCGCTTCGGCCAGGGCGATCCCGACGACGAAGAAGACGAAGGCTTTCCGGCTGTCGGAAAGCCGGGGCAGGACGGCCCAGCGGATCACGATGCTCGCCGCCACGGGCAGGAGCCCCGCCGCGGCCACCAGAGCGTTTGCGGGGCCGTAAGCGGGGTGGGCCGGAGCGGCGACGCCCAGGAAGTAGTAGATCTGGCAGAGGCCGGTGAAAAAGGCGGCCCATACGACCCACCAGACCAGGAGCGGCTGGGGCGGCGAGGGGGGGTGGGGGATCATGGGTTTTTTACCGTTCCCGGAGTTGCCCGGCTTGCTGCCGGTTTAAAAAGTCGGCGTAGGTGTGCCGGATGCCGCTTTCGAGGTCGTATTTCGGCCGCCAGCCGGTGGCCAGCAGGCGCGAGCTGTCCATGAATTTGCGCGGGGTGCCGTTGGGGTGCGAGGTGTCCCAGGTCAGCTCGCCTTGGAAGCCGGTCACTTTCGCGATCATTTGGGCAAGTTCCAGGATGGAGATGTCGGAGCCGGACCCGGCGTTGATCCAGTCGGGCGGGTTTTCCATTTGGAGGACGGTGAACATCGCTTCGGCGAGGTCGTCCACGTGGAGGAATTCGCGGCGGGCGACGCCGGTGCCCCAGAGTTTGACGGCGGGCGCGCCGGTTTCTTTCGCTTCGTGGAAGCGGCGCAGCAGGGCGGGCAGGACGTGGGAGTTCTCCGGGTGGTAGTTGTCGCCCGGGCCATACAGGTTGGTGGGCATGGCGGAGTGGTAGCAGACGCCGTATTGCTTGCGGTAATACTGGCAGAGCTTCAGGCCCGCGATTTTGGCGATGGCGTAGGCTTCGTTGGTCTGCTCCAGGGGGGAGGTGAGCAGGCACTCTTCCTTCATCGGCTGGGGCGCTTCCCGGGGGTAGATGCAGGAGCTGCCCAGGAAGAGGAGCCGCTGGACGCCGTGGGTGTATGCCTCGTGGATGACGTTGTGGGCGCTGGCCAGGTTGATGTGGATGAAGTCGGCCGGGTAGGTGGCGTTGGCGTGGATGCCGCCCACTTTGGCGGCGGCGACGACGACGGCTTCGGGCTTTTCCTGGGCGTAGAAGCCGCGTACGGCGGCCTGATCGCACAGGTCGAGTTCCTGGTGGGTGCGGAGGATGAGGTTGTTGAACCCCCGTGCTTGCAGGGAGCGGACGATGGCCGAGCCGACCATGCCGCGGTGCCCGGCGACGTATATACGGGTGGAGGATTGCAGAGTCATAAAGGAGGCGGGGGGAACGCGCGGGACGGGGCGAACGTGGCGCTTACTTGCCCTCGATGGAGCTGTAGGCCAGTTCGCGCCGGGCCAGTTCCAGGTCGGCCTCGGTCATGATGCGCACGAGATCCTTGAACTTCACTTTCGGCTCCCAGCCGATCTGGCGCTTGAGTTTGCACGGGTCGCCGATGAGGAGATCGACTTCGCTGGGGCGCTCGTAGCGGGCGTCGTGTTTGACGTATTTCTGCCAATCCAGGCCGAGGAGGCCGAAGCACTCTTCGCAAAATTCGCGGATGGTGTGGGTTTCGCCGGTGGCGCAGACGTAGTCGTCGGGCTTGTCTTGCTGGAGCATCAGCCACATCACTTCGACGTATTCCTTGGCGTAGCCCCAGTCGCGCTTGGAGTCGAGATTGCCCAGGAACAGGTCGTTCTGGAGGCCCATCTTAATGCGCGTGGCGGCGCGGGTGATTTTGCGGGTGACGAAGGTTTCGCCCCGGCGCGGGCTTTCGTGGTTGAAGAGGATGCCGTTGGAGGCGTGGAGGTTGTAGGCTTCGCGGTAGTTGACGGTGAGCCAGTAGGCGAAGACTTTGGCGCAGCCGTAGGGGGAGCGCGGGTGGAAGGGGGTGGTCTCCCGTTGCGGCACTTCGTGCACTTTGCCGAACATTTCGGAGGAGGACGCCTGGTAGTAGCGGACGTCGCGCGTCAGGCCCGCCTCGCGGATGGCGTCGAGGATGCGCACCGCGCCGAGGCCGGTGACGTCGCCGGTGTATTCCGGGATGTCGAAGGAGACGCGGACGTGGCTTTGCGCGCCGAGGTTGTAGATTTCGTCCGGCTTCAAATCGTAAAGCAGCTTGACCATCTGGACGGAGTCGGCCAGATCGCCGTAATGCAGGAAGAGATGCGCACCCTTGGCGTGGGGGTCGTTGTAGATATGCTCGATCCGGCTGGTGTTGAAAGTGGATGCGCGGCGGATGACGCCGTGGACCTCATACCCCTTTTGCAGAAGGAGTTCCGCGAGATAGGAGCCGTCCTGCCCTGTAATGCCCGTGATGAGTGCTTTCTTCATGAGGTGCCATTCAAGCCAAGGAATGCGGATTTGTCGTTGCGCAAACACGCAAATGTGATTTAAGGAAATGCGCAACCCATGCGAAAAACACCACGAAAAACCGCCCGGGAACCCCGGCGTGCCCGCCGCCCCGTGGTGGCGGCCGCTTTTCCCTCGCTGACGGAGACGGAGCTGTCGCTGCTGGACGGGATCCGGGAGCGTCTGGCGGGCCGGGCCGAGGTGCTGGTCCTTACCGGCGGCTACGAGGGGGTGCTGCGGCAACTGGCGGGGATGGGGGAGCTGGCCGGGGTGGTGGGCGATTTTGTCAGCGACACGTGGTTGCGCTCGCTTTGCGCGCAGGGGGTCAAGGCGGTGCAGCTGGCGCATTGTTCGCGCATGGAGACGGTGGTGAATATCGCGCCCGACTTTGCCGCCATGGGGCGCGACGCGGCCCGGGTGCTGCGGGCCAACGGGGTGCGGGCTTTCGCGTTTGCCGGGGTTCCGGGCCAGTACGCCTCGCGCGAGCTGGGGGAGGGGTTCGCGGCCGCGCTGGGCGGGCCGGTGACGTCCGCGACGGTGGCGACGCTGGCGCAGATGCGGGAGTTCCTGCATTCGCAGCCCCGCCCGCTGGGGCTCCTGGCCGCTTCCGACCGCGTGGCGCGCCTGGCCGTGCAGGCGGCGCGCGAGTTGCGGTGGGGGGTTCCCGGGGATGTGGCGGTGATCGGCGTGGGCAATGCCCGGCTGGAGTCGCTCTACGCGGGCGTTTCTCTTTCCAGCTTTGAGCTTCCCTCGCGGGAGCTGGGACGGCAGGCCGCCGCCGCGCTTTTGGCGGCGCTGGAGGGCGGGCGGGGGCAGGGGGCCGACGCGCCGCGGCCCGTGGGCGTTCTCCATGAGCGCGAAAGCAGCCTGCGCTACCCCAGCGGCCTGGAGCGCGCCTTGAGCTATGCCCGCGGCAACATAGACCAGCCGTTGCAAGTCGGCGATCTGTGCCGCGTGGCTGGGATGTCCCGCCGGTCCCTGGAAATGGCCATGCAGAGCGCCCTCGGCACGAGCCCGCTGGCTTACCTCCAGGCGCTCCGGAGCGAGCGGGCCCGGACGCTCTTGCGGACCACGCGGACGGGCATTCGGGTTGTCGCCCAAGCCTGCGGCTACGCGGAGCCGAGCGTCTTTTCCAGCGCATTTCGCCGGTGGACGGGGCTGAGCCCCAGCGAGTATCGGAAGGCGAACTAAAGGGATGCTTTCCTTTTACCCATTCCCTTGCCTCCCCATGCGTTCGCCCGCCAGGCGCGCGGGCTTTTGCCGTAGGTTTGGCGGAACTTCCGCGAGAAGTGGAACGGGTTGACGAATCCGCAGCGGTCGGCGATCTCCCCCACCGCGAGGCCCGTGTGCGCCAGGAGGTCGGCGGCGGTTTCCAGGCGTTTGCCGTAGAGATAGGCCGTCGGCGTGGGCCATCCCCGTTCGCGGAAGAGCTTCATGAGGTGCTGCCGCGAGACCCCGGCGGCGGCGGCCAGGTGCGCTAGTTTGAGCGGCTTGGCGTATTCACGGGAGACAAAAGACTCCATGCGGGCGAGCGCGTCGCCGCCGGGGTCCGCGGCCGGTTTGCCGCGCTGGAGGGCCAGGACGAAGCCGGAAAGCAGGGCGAGGCCGAGCGCCAGGGAATGGTTGTTTTCCAGCGGGCCGGCGGGGGCGCCGTTTGACAGCCCCAGTTTGAGAAGGGCGGCGAGCCGCGAATCGAACGGCGCGGGCCTGGCCGCTTTGGGAAAGGCGCGGCGCATGGGGGCGGGAACGCAGGCGGGATCCACGGAGCACCAGGTGTGGCGGGTTTCGGCGGTGCGGGAAAAGAGGAAGTGCTCCCGGTGTTTGGGCGCGAGGAGGATGGCTTGCCCGGGGGCGACGGCGATTTCCTCGCCGTCGAGGCGCAGGTCCAGCCAGCCCTGGTGGATCGCCACCAACTGGTAGTCCCGCTGCGTGCGGGGCCCGCAAACGCCGCCGGGGGGGTAGACCACATCGCCAAAGACGACCGGAGCGCGTTTTGTGGGCGGATTCATCCGGGATAGGATTTCGAGATGTTCAGGCATGGCGCTTGCGCGGACTTTTTCATTAAGTTCTCCCCGAAACAACTTTCTTTTTTCTCCTTATGACTACCTCCCTTACCAGCCGCGAACGGGTGAACCGTATGATGGAACGCCGCGATCAGGACCGCGTTCCCCGTCACGAAAGTTTCTGGCCGGAAACGATCACGCGCTGGCAGGGCGAGGGGCTGGACGGCGGCGAGGACACGGTTCTGGAGCGTTTGGGCTCCGATCTCGCCTCGCTGTGCTGGTGCTGGCCGGGGATTTACCCGGGCGCGGAGCAGATCGTCTCCGAGGACGCGGATACCAAGGTGGTGCGCGACAGCCACGGCAAGCTGGTGCGGTATTGGAAGAACCGCTCGGGCACGCCGGAGCACCTGGGGTTTGAGTGCGAGACGCGGGAGATCTGGGAAAAGAAGTTCAAGCCGCTGCTGCTGGAGAACTGGTATCAAATCGACCCGGCGGCGATCAAGGCGACCTATGACCCCAAACACGCGGCGGGGAAGTGGACGCATCTCACGAGTGTGGAGCCGTTTGAGGAGACGCGCGCCGTGATGGGCGATGAGATTACGCTGATCGCCATGGCGGAGGACCCCGAGTGGATCCGGGACGTCGCGGTGACGTTCACCGATGTGCTGCTGCGCAATCTCGACGCCGCGCTTTCCACCGGCATCCAGCCCGACGGCCTTTGGATTTATGGCGATATGGCGTTCAAGTCCGCGACGATGTGTTCCCCGGCGATGTACCGGGAACTCATCTGGCCGCAGCACAAGCGGATCGTGGACTGGACCCATGCCCACGGGATGAAGTTCATTTATCACACCGACGGCAACGTTAACGGCGTCCTCGATCTTTACACGGAGGCGGGCTTCGACTGTCTCCAGCCGCTGGAAACCAAGGCGGGCATGGATATCCGCGAGCTTTGCCCGCGCTATGGCGACCGGCTGGCGTTCTTCGGTAATATCGATGTGATGAAGATGATCACCAACGACCTGGGTATGATCGAGGAGGAGATCGCCTCAAAACTCGCCGCGGGCAAAGCCACCCGCGGCTATATGTATCACTCCGACCACTCCGTGCCGCCGCAGGTGAGCTGGAAGACCTACCAGGAGATCATCCGCATGGTGGAGCGCCACGGGAATTATTGATAGGTATCCGCCAGGGACCGGACGCGGAGCGCTTTTTCGATCTGCGCTTTGGTTGCGGGGCTTTCGGTGCGGAGGCGGACGCGGCAGGCTTCTCCCGGGTACAGGTCGAGGAAGTTGTCCCCGGCGTGATGGGCGATGCCGGGGAGGGTGATTTCCGCCTGGTGCTGGAAGACATCCGAGGTGAGCGTGACCTCGAATTCGCAGCCGGAAACCGGCTCGACCTTCGCGGCGATCGGCGCGCGCGGAAGGTTTATGAAGCGGGGCGCGGTCAAAAAGAGGGTGTCCCGCGAAACCTCGCCGCCCGCTTCCAACTGGATGCGCAGGTAGAGGGAGCGCGCGCCGTGCGTTTGCATCGCCTTTTGGAGGTCGAGCGTCTTGATCCGCCGCGCGTCGCCGTAGCGGAGCGCGATTTTTTTGACGCCTTCTTCCACGATGCGCCCGTCCAGGTGGCAGAGCTTCCAGCTCAGGCGGCCGGAGACGGGCTCCGGCCCGTCGTAGACGGCGTGCAGGTGGACGTGGCGCACGGTGCTGATCACGGTGTTCCCTTTGCCGATGGTTTCGTCGCCCGGCACGTGCGCGGAAACCAGCAGGGGGGCGAAGAACCGTTTCGCGGCGTAATGCAGCGCCTTCCATTTGCCGCCGAACTCCACGCTGCTCCAGGAAAAGACCGGCCAGCAGTCGTTGAGCTGCCAGTAGAGCGCCCCCATCGTGCGCGGCATGGATCGCCGAAAATGCTCGATGCCGAACTTCATGCAATACGCCTGGTTGATCTGCGAGAGGTAGGCGAGCGAATCGTAGTCGCGCGGCATCCGGTAGCGGCGCGAGAGATACTCAAAGATGATGGAATTGCCCGCGCTGTTTTTCTGGTGATTTTCCATCGCCGGGCCGAACACGTTGAATTCCTCCGGCGGGCAGAAGGTCGCGGCCACCTCGGGCGAGCTGTAGGACTGCATGCCGAACTCGGAGCAGAACCGGAATTGCTTCTCTTCGTAGCGTTTCACCGGCTGGCGCATGTGCCAGACATCCCAGAAATGCGCGTCGCCGCCGCTCTCGCTGTTGTGGCCGTGGGCGTATCCCCGGGGATTATGCGGTGAGCAGGGCCAGTAGGCGGTCGCGCCGTCCCAACGCTCCACCGCAGCGGGCAGGATTTTGTGAAAGAGGTCCTCGTAGGCTTTCTTGCGCCGGGCCGTTTTGAGGATCTCCTGCTGCATTTGCTCGATCTCGTTGTTGCCGCACCAGAGGGCCAGGCAGGCGTGGTTGGCGAGGCGTTTGACCTGTTGCCCGGCCTCCGCTTTTACCGAGGCGAGGAACGGCTTGTCGCCGGGATAGAGCGCGCAGGCGAACATGAAGTCCTGCCAGACGAGCAGGCCTTTTTCGTCGCACAGATCGTAAAAGGCCTCCTTTTCATAGATGCCTCCGCCCCACACCCGCAGCATGTTCATGTGGGCCGAGACGGCGCTCGAAAGCAGGTTGTCGTAAAAGGCGCGATCCACGCCCGCCACAAAACTGTGCGCCGGGATCCAGTTCGCCCCCTTGGCGAAAAGGGGCCGGCCGTTGACGACGAACTGGAAGCTCTCGCCGTACGCGTCGGGGTGCCGGTCCAGCTCGATGGTGCGCAGCCCAACGCGTCCGCTCCACGTATCGACGACCTCGCCGTTGTAGACGAGTTCCAGCGAAACCGTGTAAAGCGGCTGCGCGCCGTGGCCGTTGGGCCACCACAGCTCGGGATGCGGCACCGTGAACCGGGAGTTCTCCAGCGTGGCCACCACTTCTCCCCGCAGGGAAAGCGTCCCGCGAAGCCGCGCGGAACGCTTGGCGGCCAGGCGCGGCTCGACCGTCAGCTCGACGCCGTTCGCGCCGTGCCGCTGCCGGATTCGCACGGAATCGAAGCGGTTGCCCGACCACGCCTCCAGGCGGATCGGCAGGTAGATGCCGCACGTGGCGAAGCGGGGGCCCCAATCCCAGCCGAAGGCGCACTGCTCCTTGCGAAGACGCGAGCAGCCGCCCACGACGTCGTTCCATTCCCTGTAGTCGTCCGGTTTCTGGCGCGCGCGAATGGCTTTCATCGGGCTGCCGAACTGGATTTCGAGCCGGTTGCGCTTGGGTTGGAGCGCGCCGGTCACATCGATGCGGTGCGCCTGGAACATGTTGTCCGGCTGCGCGATGACATGGCCGTTGAGCCGTACGGTCGCCACTGTGTCGAGGCCTTCCGCCACCAGTTCCACGTGCTCGTGCGTGAGCCACTCCGGCTTCGCGTCAAACTCGCAGCGGTAGTTCCAGTCTTTTTCTTCGATCCATTGCAGCCCCCCTTCGTTGTTGCCCCAGAACGGATCGGGGATCAGTTTGTGCCGCAGCAAATCGGTGTGAATGCAGCCGGGAACTTCGGCGGAAAGATAGCGGGAAGAGGCGGGCTCCTGGAAGGACCAGCCGGAATGGAGGGAGTGGGCGAGACGCATTGGTGGAGGTGATTGATTGTTTAAAACTCAGCTTTTCCTGGATATTTCCCCCGCTATACTAAGCGTGCAAACCCAAAGCATATCGAAAACATCGGAATGTTTGCTCAAACATCATCTTCTCCCGTCCCGCCGCCTCCGCGCGAGATTCTCTTCCTCGGCTATTACCACGAGGAGCCCGGCAGGCAGCCCGATTTCAATACCATCGAGCCGGGCAACGAACGGGTGGAGGTGGTCACGGGGGGGCGCGGCTGGGTGCGCGTCGGGGGGCAGCCGGTGGAAGTCACGGCGGGAGCGATGCTCTGGCACATCGAGGGCGACCAGACGATTTTCCGCAGCGACAACGGCAATCCCTATCGCTGTTTGAACGTGCAGTTCCGCACCGATCCTCTCCCCGGGGTGCGCCGCGTCCCGCACTTGAGCTGGTGGCGCGATGTCGAAACCATCGAGGTCTTTATCCGCGAAATCGTCCGCGCGCACGTGGACGAATCGTTCGACCGGCAGGCGCTTTTGGCCCACGTTTACGGCCAGCTTCTGTTCCAAGTGCGGCTGTGGGAACGGGCCGCCGGGCGCTCCGAGCTGCCGGAGAAGCTGCAAAGGGCGCTGGAGTTGATCGAAAGCAGCCCCGCCCCCTTGCGCGAGATCGCCCGGCGCGTGGGGTGGTCGGCGGCGCATTTGCACGAGGTTTGCCGGTTACAGCTCCAGGCGACGCCGCATCAACTCGCGCTGCATCACCGCATGCAGGTTGCCCGCGAACGGCTGGCGGGAGGCGACCTGCCGCTCAAGCAAATCGCCATCGAGTGCGGGTTTTCCAGCGCGAGCGCCTTCTGCCACGCCTTCAAGGGCCAGGTCGGCTTGACGCCGCTGCGCTACCGGGAACTGAACCAGCGGCGGTAGGGCCTGTTCACCCCATTTCAAACACGCCACGCGCACGGACGGCACGGAGTGCCATCCCTACCGGGTGCCATCCCAGCGTTTCCTTACTGCTGCGCGGCCCTGGCGGTGTTCGGGGTGTTCTGGATCTTGCGCAGGTCGATCAGGTCGGAGGTGATGTTGAGCGTTTCCGCCCGGATCGGGTCGATCACGGGGGCGTTGGCGTTGTCGCCGTTGTCGGGATCGTCGTCATCCAGCGCGTCGGCGTCGGCGGATTCGGATTCCGGCTTTTTCGCGTCCTTCTTGCTCTCTTTTTTCTCGTCCTTCTTCTCGTTCTTGGCGTCGGCCGCTTTTTCGGCCTGGGCTTCCTTGGCCGCTTCGGCCTTGAGCTTGTCCTTGGTGGCCTGGTCCATTTCCATCCATTGCTCCACGCGCTTTTTGCCGTCGTTTTTGGCCAGTTCCAGCGGTTTGTCCAGGTTGTCGAGCGTCAGGGCGTAGACGGTCATTTCCTTGGGCTTGCGTTTGGCCCGTTCGGTGAGGCGTTTTTCTTTGAGCGCCTTTTGCTTCGCGATCTCGGCGCGCCGGGTCTGTTCGTTGAGCGAGAATTTGTTTTCGTCGCTGATTTCCTTGAGCCGGACGATGTCGTCGTTGATGTATTTGAACTCCGGGTTGGCGTTCACGCGGGCGGTGCTGCGGCTGCGCAGTTCGTCCAGGAAGAGGGGCTGGTTGGGCGATTTGCGGTAGTCGGCGGGGGGCACTTCGTCGTAGGGGAGCGGGTTTTTCAACGCCGATTCGCCGATGTCGTCGCGGTCCCAGAAGGAGGGCAGCACGACGTCGGAGGCGACGCCCCGGAACTGGGTGGAGCCCCCGGCCACGCGGTAGAATTTCTGGATCGTCAGTTTCAACGCGCCGGCGTCTCCGCTTGCGCCGCTGAGGAGCTGGATGAAGCGGTCCACGGGGATCAGTTGTTGCACGGTCCCTTTGCCGAAGGTGTGGTGGTCGCCGACGATCACGGCGCGCCCGTAGTCTTGCAATGCTCCGGCGAAGATTTCGCTGGCCGATGCGCTGAGCGTGCTGGTGAGGATGACGAGCGGGCCGTCGTAGGTGACGTTCGCCTCGTCGGCGCTCAAGACGTCGATTTTGCCGTTGGCGTCTTTGACCTGCACGACGGGGCCTCTCTTGATGAAAAGGCCGGTGAGCTTGGTGGCTTCGGTCAAATACCCGCCGCCGTTGCGCCGGATGTCGATGACGAGCCCGGAAATGTGCTCTTGTTTGAGGCGCTTGAGCAGCGCGCGGACGTCCTCCGTGGTGCTCTTGGAGCCCTCCATGTCGCCGTAGAAGCCGGGGAGCGTGATCCAGCCGATGCGGTAGGGTTTGCCGCTGGCCGGGTCGGGTTTCTCGATGATGTAGGCTTTGGCTTCCTGGTCTTTGATTTTGACTTCGTCGCGGACGATCTCGATGATTTTGCGCGCGCTCGGATCGGAGGCGTGGGAGGGGATGATCTGGAGGCGGACGCGCGTTCCCTTTTTGCCGCGGATCATGTTGACGACTTTGTCGAGTTTCATGTCCACGATTTCCACGAAGTCGCTGTCTCCCTGGGCGACGGCGACGATGCGGTCGCCGACTTTGAGGTGCCCCTCTTTGTCGGCCGGTCCGCCCACGACCAGTTCCATGATCTTGGTGTAGCCGTCGTCGTTTTTCTTGAGCACGGCGCCGATGCCGACGAGCGAGAGCTTCATCATGACGAGGAAGTTCTGGTATTCGTCCTTGCTCATGTACTCCGAGTGGGGGTCGTAGGTTTGCGTCAGGGCAAAGAGGAATTGATCGACGGCGTCGCGGTTGGTCTGTTCCTCCGCGGTGCGCAGGAGATTGTCGTAGCGCCGGGTGAGCACTTTGACGGGCGGCTCCGCCTGTTTGTCGGCCAGCTTGAGGGTCAGGTATTCGCCTTCGAGCCGATCGTGCCAGAGTTGTTCCGCCTCCGCCTCGTCTTTGGGCCACGGGGCTTTGGTGCGGTTCAGGACCAGGGAGCGGTCGCTCTTGAAGGTGAATTTCTCGCTGGCGAGCCACTCTTTGACTTTGGCGACACGGCCTTCGATCCGCTTCTTGTAGAGGTCGAAGATTTCGTAAACGGGCGTCGGGTTGCCGAGAACGATGTCGTCGTCAAGGGCGTCGCCATACTTGGCCACGAAGGCGTCAATGTCCTGCTGGGTGAAGACGAGGTGGGCGTAATCGAGCGTTTCCAGGTACCGCAGGAGGGTCCGCTTGGAGATGTCGTCGTCCAGCTTGTGGCGGCTGTAGTGGAATTGTTCGAGGACCCTTCCGATGGAACTGGTGACCTGGCTCGGATCGGGCTCTGCTCCCGCTCGGCGCGGCGTGGCGGTGGCGAGGAGGGCGGACGCCGTGAGGAGGGTGCAAAGGGTACGAAACAATTTCATGGAAGTGCGATACGGCAGGGTTCAATCAACGCGGGAATGGAGAAGAGAGCAATCCTTTTTGGACCATGGGCTTTACACTCTCCCCAAAACAGACTTGCGTCACGGGAAAAATTACCGTCCCTTCGCTTCCAGCATGCATATAGACACCTTTACCGGCGGACCGTTCGAAACGAATTGTTTTTGGATTCCAACCGCACAGGGCGGCATCCTGGTGGACGCCCCGGAGGGGGCGCTCGATTGGCTGAACGGGCGCGGCTTGCGGGTCAGCACGCTGCTTCTGACGCACGCCCATCTGGACCACGCCACGGACGCCGCGAAGATCAAGGCAGCGCACGGCTGCCGCGTGGGGTTTCACCGGGACGGGGCGGAGATGCTTGCCGATCCCGCGATTTTCCGGAGCTGGGGTTTCCCATGGGAGCTGGAGCCGGTGAGCGCGGATTTCCTGATTGAGGAAACGGCCTCTCTGCCGCTGGAGGGGATCGACTTCCAGGTGTTCCACGTGCCGGGGCATTGCCCGGGCTCTCTCTGTTTCTTTGCGAAGGAGGCGCGGGTTCTCTTTGTGGGCGATGTGCTTTTTGCCGGGGGGATCGGGCGCTGGGATCTGCCGGGCGGCGGCCGGGGGATGCTGGTTTCGGGCATCGTGGATAAATTGCTGCCGCTGGGGGACGATGTCCGGGTGCTTTCCGGCCACGGCCCGGCGACGACGCTGGGGGCGGAACGGGCGCGCAACCCCTTCCTGGCGGGGGCTGTCTAGGCGGCGTTCACGCATTTCAAGAAGACAGGAGAGGGTCCGCAGATTTTCGGAGTAACAAAAATCCTCTTTGAAACCGGGGACGGAGCCTGGCGTGGTACCCGGGAAGTTTCTTAAAAAATTCCGAAACTTCGTGCCTTCGTGGCTTCGTGCCTTCGTGAAAAAACAACCCGAGGGTGTGTTTCTGCGGAAGGCATCGAATGTCCAGCCGAAGCGGGACAACGTCCCGGCGCTTGATGGAATGGGGCGTGGCCATCTCATTACCAACGCCGGGTCTGATGGCTCCCTTTTCTTTTTTCACACGAAGGCACGAAGGCGCGAAGGCACGAAGAAAGGCAGGGGAGGGAAGGGTCCGCAGATTTCGCGGATTCCCGGAGTGATAAAAAGGGGGCTTCTGCCTTTCAATCTGCGTCTCTCTGCGCAATTTGCGGATGACTTCTCTTTGAGTTCGTGGAGCCCGCCCGGGCGGAAACGGGGGACGCGGAGAAGCGCAGAGGCGCGATTCCGTTTCCAGTGAGAACGCCGCATCCGTTATTCCGCAGTTTTTTCCTGGGCGGTTTCGAGTGCTCCTCGCACTGCCTGGCCAATGGTCGCCGCCTGGACATGCTGGCGGCTACCCGCCATGACCGTTTTGCCGAGGCCGATTACCGGCTGCTGGAGGGCCACGGCATGGCGGTGGCGCGCGACGCCCTGCGGTGGCATTTGATCGAATCCCGCCCGGGGCGCTATAATTGGGCGAGTTTTCTGCCGATGCTGCGCGCGGCGCGGGAGACCGGGACGCGGGTGATCTGGGATCTTTTCCACTACGGCTATCCCGACGGGCTGGACCTTTTTTCCCAGGAGTTCGTGGACCGCTTCGCGGCGTTCGTCGGGGAGTTCGCCCGGCTGGCCCGGGAGGAGGGGGAGGAGGAGCCGTGGGTTTCGCCGGTGAACGAGATTTCGTTTTTCTCCTGGGCCGCGGGGGACGCGGGGGTGATGAACCCGTTCTGCCGGGGGCGCGGAGGGGAGATCAAGCGGCAGCTCGTGCGGGCAAGCGTGGCGGCCATCCAGGCGCTGCGCGAGGCGGCTCCGCAAGCGCGG
>JAQTMF010000045.1:0-12563 GCA_028714515.1 Chthoniobacteraceae bacterium
CGACAAACGCCAGAACCTGGGCGCGCAGCATTTTCCGTCCACGTGACAGACGCTGTTTCACGACGTCCACGCTCAATTCTAAACTTTGAGCTACTGCTTCGACGGACTGATGTTCTCGGTAGAACAAAACAAGTGGTTCGCGGTACATTTCCGGGATGCGTTCGAGCGAACGCCATAAAATCTCCTGTTCTTCGTTGCTTATGGTGTGTTCGAGCGGGAGAGGCTCCGGCGACCGGGATTCGGAAATTTCATCCAACGATGCAGCGCAATGGCTCGGCTCTCGGCCTTGTTTGCGGAGCAGGTCACAGGTGACGTTGCGCAAGATCCGGCACAGCCAAGAGCGGAGTTTTTCCGGTTCGCGCAATCCCGTAAGCTGCTTCCACGCCGCGACAAATGTCTCCTGGGCGAGGTCTTCGCTCTGGTTCAAGCTGCCGGTGGCGCTGTATGCCAAGGAACAAAGGAGCGATTGGTGGCGCGACACGATTTTGCCGAACGCATCTCGGTCGCCAGCAAGGCTCTGCATCACAAGATCGGCATCGCTGGAATCAGTTTTCATTGCGCTTGTTGTTGTCATATCAACAAACAGGTCTGTAAACGAGGCAAAGAGGTGACAGAAAAACTTTCGGAGGCCATAATACCGGGCTTTGTTCTTCATCCACGTTGAAACCCGCAGGATGTTGGCGTTAAGACCGGCTCCAAAAAGGGATGGTTCCATGACCGGAATGGCACTTGACCCGAATGGCATAATCCATTCAATGTCCGGTTTAGCTCTTGTGCTCGCTGGTTTGATTTCCTCGCTATGACTCTGGCCGAATCCACCGCCCCACGCTCTCGCACCCCTGGTCTGTTTGCCCCCACCCGGTGGACGATGGTTCTCGCTGCCTCGCAACAAGGCAAGGACGATGTAGCGGGGGCGCTGGCACTCGGGGAACTTTGCCAATGTT
The DNA here is from genome assembly GCA_028714515.1 of Chthoniobacteraceae bacterium. Lineage (GTDB taxonomy): Bacteria > Verrucomicrobiota > Verrucomicrobiia > Chthoniobacterales > Chthoniobacteraceae > UBA695. The sequence goes on from JAQTMF010000045.1 coordinate 945, forward strand.
ACTGGCAACCACTCTATGCGTATGTGCGGTGGCAGGGATTCGATGTCCAGGAAGCCCAGGATATGACGCAGGAGTTCTTTGCGCGATTGCTGTCCAATAACACCCTCGCAGAGGTGGACCGAGGCAAGGGGAAGTTCCGCTCGTTCCTGCTCGCCTCTCTGAAACATTTCCTGTCCAACGAACGCGACCGGGCGAGGACAATCAAACGCGGCGGTCGGCAGACCTTTGTGCCTCTCGACGCTATGAGCACCGAAACGCGCTATCGCGTGGAGCCCGCCGACAATCTATCCCCCGACAAAGCCTTTGAGCGGCAGTGGGCGCTGACCATGCTGGATCAGGTTCTGACCCGGTTGCGCGTGGAATTCGCCGCCGCCGACAAGGAGGCGCTTTTTGAAGCGTTGAAGCCTTTTCTCACCGGCGACGGAAAGGCCGATTCTCAAGCCGAAGTGGGCGAGCGTTGCGGCATGAGCGAGGGGGCCGTAAAAGTGACCGTGCATCGGCTGCGCCGCCGCTACCGGGAGCTATTGCGGGAGGAAATCGCGCAAACGGTGGCCAGTCCTGAGGAAATTGATGAGGAAATGAGGCATCTTTTTGCGGCATTCCGATAATTCGTGAGAAAACGTGTAACCTTTTCCTCTGTTTACTTCTGTAAGGGGTGAAATACTCCAACTTGGAACCAAATCACCTCTATGAGCGACCAGAAAAAGTGTCCCCAATGCGGCGCAACGCTCCCACCGGAGACGCCGGAGGGGTTGTGCCCCGCGTGTCTTCTGCGGCGTGGGTTTGAGACGCAGACTGCAGGCGGCACTGCGGCAGCCAATGTCACGCCGCCTACGCCAGAAGCTCTGGCCTCCCGGTTCCCGCAACTGGAGATCGTCGAACTCCTGGGCCGGGGCGGAATGGGGGTCGTCTACAAGGCGCGCCACCGCGGGTTGGATCGCTGGGTGGCGCTGAAAATCCTCCCGGCGGCAGCAGAACGCGATCCCGCTTTCGCCGAACGGTTTTCCCGCGAAGCTCGGGCGCTCGCAAAGCTGGATCACCCCAACATCGTCGCGGTCCATGATTCCGGCGAGGCGGACGGCCTCTTCTATTTTTTCATGGAATACGTTGACGGCGCGAATCTGCGCCAAGTGCTCGCGGCGGGCGAGATGAAGCCCGAGCAGGCGCTCGCCATCGTCCCGCAGATCTGCGAGGCGCTCCAATACGCGCATGACCAGGGGATCGTCCACCGAGACATCAAGCCGGAGAACATCCTTATGGACAAATCGGGCCGGGTAAAAATCGCCGACTTCGGGCTCGCGAAGATCGTGGGGATGGAAGCTCGCGATTTTACGCTCACCGGCGCGGGTGAAATGATGGGAACGCCCGCCTACATGGCTCCCGAACAAGTGGAGCACCCGAGCCAAGTTGATCACCGGGCGGATATTTATTCGCTCGGCGTGGTCTTTTACCAAATGCTCACCGGCGAACTGCCGCTGGGCCGGTTCGCCCCACCATCGCGCAAAGTGCGGATCGACGTGCGGCTGGACGAAGTGGTGTTGCGGACGCTGGAAAAAGAGCCGGGGCTACGCTACCAGCAAGCAGGGGAGGTGAAAACGGAAGTGGAGACGATTGCGGGTTCGCCGTCTGCAAAGAATACTGCTGAAACGTCCGGGCCGACGACCACGGAACCAAACCCGTGGCAACCGGTTTTGGGAATGATCGCCGTCGTCATAAACCCGATCCTGTTTATGGCTGCGTTTCTCCTGCCATTTCCTGCCAACGTCATTATTTTCATAGGGAGTTCGTTTAGCTTCGCGGTGGCGCTGCTGAAGGTGGCTGGGTTTTGGCCTTGGCGCTCACCGCTGTTTCCGCAATCGAATTGGACGGGGCGGAACCTACAGCCCGGCGGCGGATCTCCTATGACGCGCTCATCCATGCCCGGGACGATGTGGTTTGCGGTGATTGCACTAGCAGCAATCACTGTGTTCCAACTTCTCGTTGCCGCGACTTATTGGAACAATAAACAGTTTTGGGAGAATAACCAGATCAGCGCAGGTTGGCTCGTCGGCGGCACGGTTATTTCCGCGATCTTGATTGCGGGATACGTCACGCGAAATAAGTGGGCTTTTGCATTGTCGCTGCTTTTTTGCGCCTTTGGCCCTATTGCGAATGCTCGGGCAAATGAAAGTCTTCAAGCTGGGTTAATACCTTTGCTGATCGACGCATTGGTGTTTATTCCGCTTTTGTTGAGTATTCGCTGGTTTTTCCCTTCTGAGTATCCCATTCAAAAGCGGCGGTACTGGCTCTGGGCAGTCGCCGTTGCGACAATGTTCGCTGCGGTGGTCGGAGTTTTGAATCCTTTTGCCAACCATTTGAGTAACAAAAAGAGCGCCCCGGTTCCTCAAAACGGAGCGGCAGCACGCCCTTGGATCATGGCAGATAATATCATCAACGATATTCAACCCGATGGAACGATCCGGATCAAATCAACGTTGGAAAAAGTGAATCTGACGGGAAAAACGGTGACGAGAGACCGCGTTGTCAGCTCGCGCTTATTCGGAAATCCGCCCAGGGTATTAGATGCACAAGGACGCCCCATGGCCGTGGAGGTGAAACCTCTTAAAGATTATTATGAATGGTGGGTGACTCTCAACGAGCCTGTTCGCCCAGGCGAAATCATCTCGTGGGTATTCCCGGAAGCGACGGTGACGGGAGAGATTAAAAAAGTGAGTGATTTCGGCCTCTATGAATACTCCATGAAACATTGGCCTGCCGTCAGTGGATTCACCCGCTACGAGGCCCTATACCGCCTTCCCGCCGGAGCGGAAGTCGTCGAGAAACATCCTGCGGAACTCACCCAGGAAACCAAAGATGGCCGAACTGAATTGAAGTTGGACGAGATGATTCCCGCCGGGGGCTTTGTTGAAATACGGTTCCGTTATCATCTGCCAACGCAACCGCCCGCAGCGTCCCAGTCGAAACGGCAACGCTTCGAGCCGAAGGCGGGGATGGAGGACAAGGCAAATTGGAGCGTCGAGGACAAGCCGTCCATTTTCAACCCGATAGGTTGGGCGTCAATGATGCGATTGACGCTGGGCGGAAAAGCGTCGGTCCGCATGCCCGGTGATACGGAGGATACCTGCCGAATCAAGCTCATAGACGGCGACGACGATAAGATCAGGCTGAATATCGAGGATGTTAAGAAAAAGAATGTCCTAACGCTGACTTTGAATCGTAACCAAGACGCGGAAATCCTGGTGAACGGCCAAGGCTATCGCGTGCGATACCTTGCCACTGATGTTGCCAACGACCAGCCCGATACCTCCCCTTTTGCGAATGTCCTACTTGTTCGTGTGGAACCCAAAATCTTCGGTTCCATGATGGAGCGGGTGATCGAGCCCGCGAACCCTGCCCACCGCGCATTGAATCTGGTCACGGGAAAGTTTGCCACGCCCTCAGCGGGCCATCCGCTCGATTTTCGGATCTCCGGGACGACCTCATTGCGCGAGGCCGGAACAGATTTGTTTTTGCAAGAGGGGACGTCCTCGCTCGGCAATCTCACCACGTTAGACATGCAGCTCTGCATCAGATTTCAACCACCAAGCGGTGATGCCGTGAACCTCGAAACTTTTACTGCCGACGAATTGCAGGCATTATTGGGAGGTTCGGAAGGTTTTCAAGGCTGGCACGCACAATCAGCGGTTAACATCCCCGCCTCTGACCTAAACTCCGCGTTAAGTATCATTAGTGGCACAGATTTGTATCTCTTCGTCACTCGGGACCACGTCTCAGGCGTGCTGCAAATCGTGGGATCTTCTGAAAACCTGCAGGGGGTGAAGATTCGATACAAGTTGGTGCAAAATGCGGCGATGCCGACTCCATCCGGGACGACCACTTCGGCTCAACCAGCTTCTTCTCCTAGTGCTGCGGAATCACTGGATGACTCAATGAAACGCGCCAAGGCGTTCGTCGATCTCCTCGCCAAAGGCGACTTCGCTAAGGCGCATTCCGAGTTCGACGCCACGATGAGCGCCGCAATGTCCGAACAGATGCTCGCCACGGTATGGGCACAGTTGGAAACGACTGGCGGGAAGTATCAGGGCCACGACGCCCCGCGCCTGGAAGTCTTTCGAGGATTCACCATCGTGTATGTCCCGTGCCAGTGGGAGCGGGCCCGACTTGATTTGAAGGTGGTGTATGACAAAGCTGGAAAAGTCACGGGGCTTTGGGTCGTGCCGCCGGGGTCGTCCATGTCCGGGATTTCGGCAGCAACCAAATAACAAATCGCAATCATTCAAATGACATCTTCAATCGTGCCGATTGCTATTTGGGCTTGAAAAAGCTCCATGACCAAATTGCCAGCCAACCATCCCGCGCCCCCCCTGTCCTCTTGACTGCGACCCGATTTCAGAAGCCCTGAGGCAATAGGTTTCTGGAATTCCGCCCAAACACTTGACCTCAGGGCAAGGGATCACACGTCCCTTTTGGCGAAAAAAGGTAGCAATGAAATATCTGAACTCTCCCGACTCCGAGCCGGGGAATGGGATACGAGACAACCGCAAACCAAGATATGTATCTGACTATTTATCAGAGTCTTACACTGATCCGAGCATTTACCAAAGAGCCCTTGTGTTGGTAATCAAATCTGAAGGCAGCGGCGCTTTGCCGCTTGCTCCAATGGGCTTTTCAAGGTAGCAATGGGCCTGATTTTTCAAAAAAGGTAGCAAAATTGGGTAGCAATAGACGGTTTTTTTGGAAAATTAAAACTTTTACAAGTCGCTGGTTATCAGCAACTTACCGGGCCTATAGCTCAGCGGTTAGAGCAGGGGACTCATAATCCCTTGGTCCTCGGTTCGAATCCGAGTGGGCCCACTTTCCAAAAGCGCGCGAAGCTGCGCCACGGTCTCCCGCACGCCAAAACGCTCGGCGGCGGCCGCTTTTCCCCGGGCTCCCATGCGGCTCGCAAGCGCCGGGTCGCGCAAGAGTGTTTCCAGCGCGCCCGCGAGCGCTTCGGGGTCGCGCTCTCCCACGAGCAGCCCGGTTTCGCCGTGGGCGACCATTTCGGGGACTCCCGCAAGCCGGGTGGAGACGACGGGAAGCCCCGCCGCCATGGCTTCGGCGATGACGGTGGGCAGGGTGTCTTTGCCGCCGTCGGGCTCGGTGGCGCAGGCGAGGACGAAGAGGGTGGATTCGCTCAGGTGCCGCCGGACTTCTTCCTGCGGTTGCGGGCCGGTGAGACGGACGCACTCCCCCACCCCGCGCTCGGCAATGCGGGCCCGGAGGGCTTCTTCCAGCGGGCCGCCGCCGACGATGGCGCATTCAAAGTCGAGCCCCCGCCCGCGCAAGAGGGCGCAGGCGTCGATCAAGTCCGCGTAACCTTTTTTTTCGATGCAACGCCCGACGGAGAGGAGCCGCGGACGGCCGCTCGCGGGCCGCGCCTCGGGGATGCTCGAGAGATCGATGCCGTTGTAGACGGGGTGGATCTTCACCGCGTGCTCCGGGCAGCGCCGCCGCAGCCAGTCGCGGCTGAAGTCGGCCTTGGTAACGACAAATTCGGCTTCGCGCACGAGGTCGTCGAGGGTGACGGGGAAGTCCGTGTCGCAGAACATGTCGTTGGCGTGCCCGGTGAAGCTGTAGGGGATGCCGTAGAATTGTTTGAGCCAGTAGGCGGTGCGGGCGGCGATGCCGGCGAAGTGGGCGTGAATGTGCCGGACGCCGTCTTTGCGCAGGCGCGGGCCCAGCCAGGCTGCCGCTTGCGCCCGGCCTTTGTCGGAGCGCTTGCCCCAGCGCCGCAGGGTGAGGAGGGCTTTCCACGGGTAGCGCCCCAGCATGCGCCAGGTTTTCATTTCGGCGGCGAGCGCTTCGGGGGCGGGGAGGTAGCGGACGGCGCGGGCGAGTTCCTCGGGGCAGTCGGCGGGAATATCCTTGGGGACGCGGATGGAGTAGACGGGAACCTCGGCGCCCTGGCGGCGCATTTCGAGGACTTCCCGGTAGCAGAAGGTCTGGGTGAAGGAGGGGAACCGTTCGAAGAGGTAGGCGAAGGCGCTCATGGATCCTCGCGGTTGCGCTAGCGTTTCCCCGGCGCGGGTTTGCCCAGGGCCACGGCTTCGTCGTAGCACGCTTCGAGTTTGGCGATGGCGCTCTTTTGGTCGAATTCGGCCCGCACGCTTTCCGCCGCCTGGCAGCCCATTTGCCGGAGCATTTCGGGGGATTCCACGAAGCGCTTGAGGGCGGCGGCGAGCGCGGCGGCGTCCCGCTCGGGGACGAGGAAGCCGGTTGCGCCGTCCTGGACCGCCTCGGGGATGCCGCCATGGAAGGTCGCCGCGACGGGCAGGCCGGTGGCCATGGCTTCGAGCATGGAGTTGGGGATCCCCTCCTGGTCTTGCTGCGCGGTCAGTTCGCTCGGGTGCAGGAAGACATGGGAGCGGGCGTAGAGGGCGTTCAAGTCGGCCTGGTTGAGGAAACCGGGGAAGGACACGGCGTCGCCGAGGCCGAGATTGGCCACCAGTTCGCCCAGTTCCCGGCGCATCGGCCCGTCGCCCGCGATGGTGAAGGTGGCTTTGGGATACGCGAGCCGGAATTCGGCGAAGGCGGTGAGAGCGGTGGCCAATCCTTTTTTGGCGATGAGGCGGCAGCTTTGGACGAAGTGCCATGCGCCGTCGGACGGCGTTTCGCGCGCGATCAGCGGGAATTCGCCCAGGGGGATGCCGGTCCGGTTCAGGCGGATTTTCTCCTCGGGGCACCCGGCGGCTTTGAGGCGTTCGGCCAGCGACTGGGAGCGCGCCAGCACCAGGGGGACCAGGCTGAAGAGGTGCCGCATGTGCCCGGCATACTGGGGCTGATGGGCGCGCGGCATCACGTCCGCGCCGTGGAAGGAGACGAGCGCCGGGCGGTCCCACCATTCCAGGAACGCGCGCAGATGCACGCCGGTGTGGCCAAAGTAGACGTGCAGCAGATCGGCGCGCCGCCGCCCGAAAAGCTCCACCAGTTGCTCCATCTCGCCCCGGTAATAGAGGGGCGCGACGCGCTTGATGAACTTCAGGTAAAAGCGCCGCAGGAGCGGCTGGCTGGGCGGGGGCAGGCACTCGATGTCGTCGAACGGGTAGCGCTCGGCGCATTGGCGCTCTTTGGTTACGATGAACGTCTTGTAGCGCTGGAGGGCGCTGACCTGCCGGTAGATGTGCAGCATCTCCGGCTTGAGAAATGTGGTGCAGTAGCTGGCGACGACCGGCTTTTCCATGGCGATCCTACTGGGTAACGGGTCCGTCCGGGAAGAGGTGCTTTGCCAGGCTCGCCTTGACGTCGTCGATCCCCTCGCCCAGTTCCGCCGAGATGGCGATGATCTCGCGCTTGCGGAAGCGGCCGCGCAGGTGGCGCAGGTTCTCTTCCGCGCGCGGGTCGTCCATTTTGTTGGCGATGATGATCCACGGGCGTTTGGCGAGCGTGGGGTCGTACAATTCCAGTTCCCGCCGAAGCTGGCCGAGGTCGTCGATGGGGTTGCGCCCGTCGGTTCCGGCCATGTCGAGGACGAAGAGGAGCAGTTTGCACCGGACGATGTGCCGCAGGAACTCGTGCCCCAGGCCGACGTTGCGGTGGGCCCCTTCCACGAGGCCGGGGATGTCGGCCACGGCGACCCGCTCGGAGCCCGGCAGATCGACCACGCCGACGATGGGGTGGAGGGTCGTGAAGGGATATGGGGCGATTTTGGGGTGGGCGGAGGAAACCTTCCCGAGCAGGGTGGATTTGCCCGCGTTGGGGTAGCCGACCAGCCCGGCGTCGGCGATTTTGCGCAGTTCGAGCAGGAAATACCCTTCCTCGCCCTCGCCGCCCGGCTCCCATTGGAGCGGGGTGCGGTTGCGGGAACTCTTGAAATGGATGTTGCCCCGGCCGCCGTCGCCGCCTTTGCACAGGATCAGCTCGGCTCCCAGGCGGTCCAGGTCCGCGATCATCTCCAGATCCCCCAGGGACGACGCGGTGGCCGCGGCGCGCGCTCCGACGGTGGCCTCCGCGGGCGCTTCCAGCTCTTCTTCGCCCTGTTCCCATTCCTGCGGCTTCGGCGCGAACGGCGCGGCGTCGGCGGGCAGGCGGTAGACGACGGTACCGATGGGAACTTTTACGATCCGGTCCGCGGCGGACCTGCCGTACTTCTGCTTGCCCATACCGTTGGCGCCGTTCTTGGCGCGCAGGATCGGCTCGTAGAAAAATGGCGTCAGGTTGTCGATATGGGGATCGGCCACGAGCACGATGCTTGAGCCGCGCCCGCCGTCCCCGCCGTCGGGGCCGCCTTTGGGCACGTATTTTTCGCGGCGGAAGCTGCAGCTTCCGTTTCCGCCGTTTCCGGCCTTGGCGTAGATTTTGATATGGTCGACAAACATGGGTAGGGCCCGAGCCGTTGCGGCATCAGAGGAAGGTTCTCTATACAGGTTCCCTTGCCGGGCAGCAATGCCCGTCTTGGAAATTTGCTATTGCCGCTCTTTTCGCACCGTTTATATTCGAGCCGATTTTACCGTCGGCGGGCGCCCGATGGCCTCTCCGCTCAGCGGGCCCCGTGCTTTTTACCCCGCTCGAAACCAACGCCCTTCATGCCCGTCCTCCGATTCGCCATTTTTGCAAGCGTTCTCTGGATGGCGGCCTCCCTCTCGGCGTGGGGACAGCAAGGAGTGGGCATCCCTTACTATAATGTGAAGGCCGGGCCGGTTTATTTCACGCTCAGCTCGGGGATTACGACGGAATACACCGACAACGTCAACCTGGCCAACGGCACCACGACTCCCATCGCCTCGGAGCTGACCGTCAACCCCCACTTCGGCATCGACGCGGTTTCCCAATTGCAGATGCTCGCGCTCAGCGAAAGCAACGTGAACACGCTGAGCCTGCGGATGAACTTCGGCTACAGGGATTACGTTTTCCACCCCGAGCTGAACCAGAGCGTGACGGATGTCCAGATCGCGCCGGACTCCGAACTCGCCTTCCTCATCCGCACGGGGCACGTCAAAATCCGCCTCCACGACGGGTTTGGCCTGGAAACCGATCCCCCCACGGACGGTTCCCTGAGCAACGTGGCGCAGTTCCGCCGGTTCACGAACACCTTCGGCGCGGACACCCACTGGGACATGAACAGCATCACGGGGTTTGACTTGAACTACGCCCACCGGAACGTCTACGCGCTCGACCTAGTCGCCCTGGGGTCCTCCGGCACGGCGGCCAACTTGAATACGTCGAATTACACCAACGTCAGCGACATGTTGACCGCGATGGCTCAAACCAAGGCGCTCTCGCCCTGGCTCACCCTCGGGCTGAGAGGTTCCGTGCAAGACATGCGATACCCCCAGGCCCCGGACCAGGACAGCACCACCTTGTCCTACGGCCCCTTCGCCGCGCTGCAACTGACCGACTACACCAGCCTGAGCGCGTCCGGCGGCGTCACCAAAAGCCACAACGGCACCACCTTCCCCGACGCGCAAGGGGATGTCGCCGCCGGGTCGGACTCCTCCACGCAATACGCCGACCTCTCCCTCAACAACCGCTTCAACGCCTACTACACGCAGACCCTTTCCATCGGGCGCGAGACCAACCGCAGCGTGCTCGGCTCCGAAATGGACACCAATTACGTGCGCTACCAGTCGAACTGGAGGGTCAACTCGCGGATCACCCTCGTTTTTGGCCTCTTCACCGACGACACGACGGACCTGGGCATCGCCGGAGCGGGGGGGCACTACCGTCTTTATGGCGGCTCGGTCAGCACCGGCCTCCAGCTCTCCCGGAAGCTCAACACCAGCCTCGCCTACCGCTATCTCAAGAAAAACTGCGACGACGCGCTCGAAAGCTACCAGCAAAACACCGTCACCTGGAGCCTCGATTATCGTTTTTGACGCCCCCGATGCATAAAGAAATACTGGATCCTCCCGCGCCCTCCGCATCCTTTTGCCAATTGACGATTCCGCCCAATCATGGTTTCGTTGACAGATTGCAGTAGTGCGCCCCGGCGCCAAGCCCCTGATGAAACCCCTTAAAATCACCCTGCTTCTTCTGCTTTGGATAAGCGCCTGGTTTTCAGCAGCCACGGCGCAGACGGAGCTTATCCCCACGCCGCCGGGCGGCGCCCCCGAAGCGCAAGCCGCCGCCACGCCAAGCCCGCAGGGAATCAACCTGCTCAATGACAAGGTGATCCTCGAAAAGGGCGACCGCCTCAGCTACCGGATCGCCGAAGAACGCGCCGCGGCGGTCATCGTCATCATCAACGACGCGGGAGAACTGGACGTCCCCCTCATCGGCCGCATCCGCGCCGCGGGCAAGACCTGCAAACAACTTGCCGAGGAGATCACGCCCCTCCTCGAAAAGGAATATTACTACAAGGCCACCGTCATCATCGGGCTGGAAACCCATAGCGAACGCTCCATTGGCAAGTTCTACGTCATGGGCAAAGTCCACGTGCCTGGCGGCTACGAAATCCCGGCGGGCGAGACCCTCACCGTCAGCAAAGCCATCGCGCGCGCCCAGGGCTTCGGGGAATACTCGGACAAGGAAAACGTGCGCCTGATCCGCAAGAACGACCAGGGCAAGAACGAGATGGCCATCGTCAACGTCTCCGAAGTGCTCGACAAGGGGCTCATCGACAAAGACCCCGCCGTATTCCCCAACGACGTGATCACCGTCCCGGAGATCAAGCGCTCCCATACGAAAGTCTACGTGCTGGGCAAAGTGAACGTCCCCACCGGGTTCGAGCTGGACGAGAACGAGAGAATTACCGTCAGCAAAGCGATCGCGCGCGCCCAGGGCTTCGCCGAATTCGCCGACAAGGAGAAGGTCAAACTCCTGCGCAAAACCGTCATTTTGCCGTGGTTCGCCGTGGAGGACTTCGTCAACCCGTTCGCCACCGCCAACAAGATCCTCTCCAGCCCGGATCCCCTTTCCCGCCACCTCAAAACGCTCTTCACGCCCGTCTCCCTGGCCATCCTCGCCGATCCCAACGCCACCAAGCAGCAGCAGAAATTCGTCCTGATCGAAGAGTTCAACAAAGCCATCCAGGGCCCCCTCATTTACGACGACCAGCGCTTCGCCGACATCAACCTCAGCTCCGACGCCAAGCGCCTCAAGGCCCAGAACCCCAAGGGGGACGACCTCATCCGGCTCAACCGCGTTCTCCTGGAAGACGCGTATACGCGGGAACTCCGTCGCAACCGCCCCCCCGAATACCAGGTCTTCCTCGTCAACGTCGCCGAGATCCTCGACAAGGGCTTTGTGGACAAAGACCTCCTAATGGAGGGCAACGACCTCGTCATCGTCCCCGAAAGCAAGCGGACCAACAGCAAGGTCTCCGTCATGGGGCAGGTCCGCTACCCGCAAACCATGGAGATGATGGGCGGCGGGAACCTGACCGTCAGCCAGGTTATCGCCCACGCCGGCGGCTTCTCCGAATTCGCCAACAAGCGGAAAGTCAAACTCCTGCGCAAAAACCCGGCGGAAACCTATCTCTTCGTCCCCGACGACATCGTCAAACCGCGCCCGCTCATCAAAAAGCTCACCGAACAGGCCGACCCGCTCTCGATCTTCCTTTGGGAACACTTCACCAACGGCTCGTGCGTCATCCTCAGCGATCCCCACGCGCCGCAACCCGCCCAGCGGGCCGCCCTCGCC
>JAQTMF010000045.1:12573-18105 GCA_028714515.1 Chthoniobacteraceae bacterium
TCGTCAAAAACGGCTCCCTCTACGCCGAAGTCCGCTTTGCCTGCGTGAAGCTCCCGCCCGAGATCGTGCAGGCCGTGAACGCGCAAGCCGGGTCCTGCCTCTTTACCGCCAACGACTTCCTGGACATCTCCAGCTTCCTCGTCAAGCTCAACAGCCACACCGAACCGTTCTTCCAGTTCCTCTGGAACCAGTTCACCCCCGCCGAACGCAAAACCATCGAGACCGCCGCGACCAACAGCCACCAGCAGGAGGCCACCCTCATGGACGCCCTGCTCACGCGGCTCAACACCATCCTGCGCGGCGGCTCCATCTACAGCCCGCAGTGTTTTGACAAAATCGAGCTTTCCCCGGAAGCCCTGGCCCTGCTCACGGAGGCCCCTTCGGGCGAGGAACTCGTGCGCCTGAACCGCGTCCTGATGGAAGACGCCTGCCCCCAGGAGCTGAAAAAAACCGCCTACAACCCGCGCGACACGGCCGTCCTGCGGCTCAACCGCCGCCTGCTGGAAGCCGCCTATCCCCACGAGATCAAGCGGCACGACGAATACCAGACCATCATGGTCGACATGCAGCGCATCATCGACAAAGCGGAGCTGGACAAGGACCCGCTCATCGAACCCGACGATCTCATCATGGTCCCGGAACGCTGGATCAATTTTTAGGTCACAAACCTTAACCCCGCATGCAAAGCGCCGCCACACCCAAACCCTCGCTGACGGATCTCTGGGCAAAAGCCCAGGTGATGGGCAAGCGTTATGCCGCGACGCTGCGCAAATACTGGTGGGTCCCCGCGCTCACCGTCGGCCTGGGCCTGGGCATTTCGTTTTGGAAAAGCGTCAACCGCGCCCCCTCCTACGTCTCCAACGCCCGCATGATCCTGAGCGGGCAGTTCCAGATCGAGGGGACGGCGCGCGTCACCGAATCCGGCGACTTCCTCGGGACGCAATTCGACCTCATTCGCGGCGACATCGTGGCGATGCGGGCGCGCAACAAACTGCGCACCATGCACCCGGAATGGATTCCCGTGCCCGTCAGCGTCGAGATCAGCCGGACACCGGCCACCGCCTTCCTTTCGCTCCGCGCAACCGGCGAGGAGCCGGTCTACACCCAGGCGTTCCTGGACGCCGTGATGCAGGAGTACATGGCGCTGCGCCGCGAACTCCGCGTGGAAAAGTCCGACAACATGACCTCGGCCATCCACAACCAGCTGATCCTCACGGAGAAGCAGGAGGACTCCCACGAGCGGGAAATGCTCAGCTTCCAGGAAAAGAACAACAGCGGCTTCCTCCAGGCGCAGGGCAACAGCGCGGGCGAATACCTCAGCTCCCTGGAACTGGAACTCGCCAAGCTGAAGACGGAGCTGAACCTGCTCAACACCCTGAAGCTCGACCAGATCATCGACCGGGTGCAGATGACCGCCCAGCAACAGCAACAGCAACAACTCCTTTCCGGCACCGCCGCCGTCTCCGGCACTTCGGGCCGTTCGCTGAGCACCCTCGACCCGATGCTCAACAACAACAACGCGGGCCCGATGATGGACTACCAGCGGGCCAACCAGAACCTGCAACTGCTCAAGGCCAAGCGCGAGGAATACCTCAAGACGATGAAGCCCAAGAACCCCAAGGTCACGGACCTTGAGGAGCAGATCGCCCAGGCCGAAAACCTGAAGGAAAACTACCGGCTCCAAAGCGTGGAATACCTCCGGATGCGCAAGGAGTCCTTTGAATACCAGATCAAGAGCAAGGAAGCCGTCATCCAGGAATGGAACATCAAGGCGATGGATCTGAGCCAGAAACTCGCCGAAAACGACCGCCTGCGGCTCAAGCTCGAACACGACCGCAAGCAGTACGATCAGCTCATCGCCACGCTCCAAAGCGTGGAGGTCTACAAGAACGTCGAACAGGAATCGATCTCCGTCCTGGAAAACGCCACGCCCGCGATGCTCTTCAAGGTCAGCCTGTTGAAGACCCTCTTTGGCGGCTTTGCCACCGGGCTGCTCGCCGGGATGGCCATCCTCTTCCTGGTCGACAAGACCGACGACCGGATCGGCGCGCTCATCGAATGCCAGGGGCACTTCCGCGAATACCCCATCATGGGGCAGATCCCGCACGAGGCGATGGACGGCGACCTCGCCCTGCTGGTCCCCTACGATCCGCGCCGCGAACTGCTGGAAGCCTTCCGCGCGCTGCGTTCTTCGATCCTCTTCGCCCCCGTGGAGGGGACCCGCCCCAAGGCGCTCATGGTGACAAGCGCCGCCCCCGGCGAAGGCAAGACCGCGCTGGCCGCCAACCTCGCCGCCACGCTCGCTTTTTCCGGCGCCAAGACGCTGCTGGTCGATTGCGACATGAACGGCGGGCGGCTGCACGAGTTCTTTGGCGCGACGCCCGACAAAGGCTTTCTCAACGTCCTCCAACAGCAGATCCCGTGGAACGAGGCGGTCGTCCAAACCGCCATCGACAATCTCTACCTCCTGCCGCGCGGCGAAGCGCTGGCCTACCCCGCCGAGCACTTCTTCGGCGCGTTCTTGAAAGATGTTTACGCGGAGTTCGACTATCTGATCTTCGACAGCGCCTCCGTGCTGGACAACGTGGACGCCCTGAGCTTCGCCCCCATCGTGGACGGCGTCCTGTTTACCGTCCGCCTCGGGCAGACCTCCGCGGGCAAGGCAATGCGCGCGCTCGCCGCCCTCAACGCCCGGCAGGTCAACGTCCTGGGCCTCGTCTGCAACGACGTCGGCGCGCTGGCTTCTTAGGGGCTCACGAATCAAGACAGGATCACATCTTGGGGCGGGCGCGGGTTGGAAGAAAGCCACCGGTTTGAATCCGGGCTGCCGTCTTTGATAACAGGATTAACAAGGATTTTGAGGATTGAGAGGATTTCGCTTGCAGCCTGCAACGCGTAGCCTGACTTCCGGCATAATACGAGTTATACAGTCAAAAGGCATTTTATCCGCAGATTTCGCAGATTTATTTTAAAGGAGGATTTTAATCTGCGTTCATCTGCGAAATCTGCGGATTCTTGCTCTGTGACTGTAGAATTCGTACAAGACCCCCGCACACGCCAAAGTTTTTTCGCGAATCCCGGCGGGGCAGTCTTCGGGAAAAATCCTATTAATCCTCCTAATCTTGTTAATCCTGTTTCAATTTCGGCGCGTCGTCTGCCTCCCAACCTCGTTTCCCTCCCGTTCATCCTGTCTTTTGCGCCAGCCTGAAGGCGTGAACACATACCTAGAACTGCGCGTGGCCGCGGACCGCCGTGGCAAACGCCTCGCGTTCCTCCGGCGCAAGCTCCGTCGGGAACTGCGCCCCGGAGCGCTCCCACTTGGCCAGCCAATCGGCCGCCAGAAGTTGGTAACGGCAGCCCCGGCCCGCGACGACGGCCTCGGGGGTCAGCGCCACGGTCGTCTCTGTTTTCTCGCCGGTGCGCACGCCCCGGGCGAGCCAAAACCCGGACGCCAGCAGCGATGCGCGGATGGCCGTGGAACACGTGTACGTCAGCAACTCCACGGCCCGCCCGGCGCACGCGGCGGATAGTTCCCGGAAGGCCCCGGGCGTCCAGTGCAAGCCATCGCTTTTACTGGAGAAAAGATCGTAGAAAATCACCTCCGGCGGCGTCTGGGCCTGCGGAAGGGTCGCGGGGAAATCGCCCTTCACCAGCGTCCACTCGATCCCCCCGGCCAGCGGGGAATGCCATGCCCCGGTTTTGAGCAGGGCGTCGGGAGCCGCGTGGCGCAGGTAGGGAAACACGGCGTTGTTGACCCGCGCGAGCCGGAGCGAGTCCAGATCGTTCTCAAAGCTCACGATGCGCAGCGGGCGCAACGGGGTCCCCTCTCCCGCTGCCGCTTCGTAACACTGGATGGCCGCCATGGCATTGGCCGCCGCGCCCAGCCCGACATCCCAGATCCCCAGCGGCGCGGCGGTTTCGGGCGTCTCGCCCTCGCGCAGCCGCAGGCGCTCGGCCAGCCCCGGCTGCTCCACGTAAAGCCGCCGGGCTTCCTCGATGGGCGGCGTGCGCGAGTGCATGATCTCGCCCGACGCGATATGCCGGATGCTCCCGAAACCCTCGGGCGCGGTGTGGACTTCGTACGCGCCCATCCGGTAGACCCGTTTGCGGCGCGTGCGCCGGGGCGGCGTGACGGGGTTATCCGCGTCGCTCGCGTGGAGGATCTCCCGTTTCTCGCGGTAGAGTTCCAGGAAGCTCCCCGCGAGGATGCTGGCGCGGATCTCCGCCATCAGCCGGTGGTAAAAATAGAGGTTGTGCTGGCCGAGGAGTTGCCAGCCAAGCGTCTCGCCGGTTTTCGTCAAGTGGTGCAGGTAGGCGCGGGAAAAGCGCGCGCAGGTGGGGCACGGGCAGGCCGCGTCGAGCGGCTCCGGGGAGCATTGGTAGACGCCCCGGCGCAGTTGCAGGAAGCCGCGCGAGGTGAACGCCCCGCCGCGCTGGGCCACCTGGGTGGGGATGATGCAGTCGAACATGTCCACGCCCCGGTGGACGGCTTCCAGAATGTCGAGCGGCGTGCCGACGCCCATCAGGTAGCGCGGTTTATCCCGCGGGAGCAGTTCCGTGGTGAACGCACAGGTGTCCTCGCGCTCCGAACGCCCCTCGCCCACGGCCAGGCCGCCGATGGCAAAGCCGTCGAAGGCGAGCGCGCGGAGCCCCTCGGCGCTCGCGCGGCGCAGTTCCGGGAAGAGCGCTCCCTGGACGATCCCGAAGAGGGCTTGCGGGGAATCGCCCCGCGCGGCCAGGCTGCGGAGGGCCCAGCGTTGCGTCAACTCCAGCGCTTGCCGGGCCTCGGCCTCCCCGGCGGTGGAGGGGATGCACTGGTCGAGCGCCATCATGATGTCGCTGCCGATGGCCCGCTGCGTGGCGATGCTCACCTCGGGGCTGAGCAGGATCGTCCGCCCGTCCAGGTAACTCTGGAAGGAGGCCCCCTCCTCGCCCATGGAACGGGCGTTGGGGAGCGAGAAAATCTGGAACCCGCCGGAGTCGGTCAGGACGGAGCGTTTCCAACTCGTCAGCCCGTGGATGCCCCCCATGCGGCGGAAAACCTCCGGGCCGGGGCGCAGGAGGAGGTGGTAGGTGTTGGCCAGCAGGATTTGCGAGCCCGCGTCCTCCAGCGTTTGCGGGAGTTGCGCCTTCACGGTCGCCTGCGTCCCCACCGGCATGAAAACCGGCGTCCGCACGGTATTGTGCAGCGTCTGCAGCGTCGCCGCGCGGGCGCGGGAGCCCGGCGCGACGGCTTCGAGGCAAAAGGGAAGGCGGGGAGCGGTCATGGGAGTTGTCCATCTTCGCCAAAGCGGGGCGGTTTCGCAATTTTTAACTCGTGCCCAAGCTCCAGCTTGGGCACGCCCATATCCCGGTGGGTTCTTCGGGCAGGGGGCGGGGGGATAGAGCGTCGCCACGTTTCCGGCAACAGAGCAACGGTGTTAATGAGCAAGGGAAAAATCGGGATTTTTAAGGACGAGGTTAAGGAGGATAAGAAGTTTGCGCATCACGGCAGTGAGAGCGACTTTGGCGGCTTTGCCATTGGCGCGCAGA
>JAQTMF010000046.1:0-15765 GCA_028714515.1 Chthoniobacteraceae bacterium
GGAGACGACCCGTTGCAGCCCAAAGTACGCCGAGTTGGCCATTTTCAGCACGATGGCCGTCATGGTCATGTCTTTGGCAATGATGGCGCCCACGTCGTCGATGCCCGCGTCGGGGTTCTTCATCAACGCGATCAGCTCCATGTAGAGAGTCGGGATGCTGGGGACCCGGCTGATCTTTGCCATCAGCGTCTCCAGTTTGCCGCCGCCAGCCGAGTCGTCCTCTCCGCACGCGCGCAAGATGGTGGTCTTCAGGGCTTCCGCCGCGTAGGGCTTGAAAAGAAACTCGTGCAGAACAGCCGTGCGGGCGTCCACCAACCGCTCCTCCTCGGGATCGCAAACCAGGACGCGAACCGTATCGGGGAAGCGCTTCATGACTTCGTTGAGCAGCTCCACGCCGCCCATCTTCGGCATTCGCAGGTCCGAAACAATCACATCAAAAGGCTCTGTCTCCATGAGTGCCAGCGCTTCCGCTCCGGATTCCACGAATTCCATCTGCCAATTCTGGCAAATAGGCCGGAGCATCATCTGCAGGCTTTCCAGGAGCAAAAACTCGTCGTCAACAAATAGAATTCTCATCGGGGGAAAGCAGTCAAACCGCCCGATACTTCCAGATTTTCGCCGCAACCCCGACAAAAAAATCAACTTCTGCGCATCTTTACGAATGCCGGGTATTCTTTCCGCTGGAAAGAAAAGTGCCAGGGGGGAGAGTTGAACTCCCGACCAAGGGCTTATGAGTCCCCTGCTCTACCCCTGAGCTACCCTGGCGCAGGGCGGGTAAATTAGGGGAGCCGCGCCTCCGGTTCAAGCGTTATTTCTCACCGTCCGCTTTCGGCTTCGACACTCGTGGGGACCAGGATGGCATCGCGCATCCCGTGCAACAGCTTTTTGTCGGCCGGGCAGACGGTGGCCAGCGCCCCGCCCAACCGGGTTTTCCCCCCGGCCAGGAAGTAATAGGGGCAGAGCCGCACGCGCCCCTGCATCACGCGGGCCTCGCCCAGGGCGTCCAGGTAGGGCTGCTCCACCAGCCGCCCTTTGTGGAAGCGTTGCAGGATGTAAGGCCGCGAAGCATAGCAGGCCAGCGCGCTCTCCAACACGGCGCGCCACTCGCCTTGCGGCAGATCGGCGGCGACATGGACGCCCCGCCCGCCCCAGGCCAGCTCGGAAAAGCCGCTGATCTTCAAAATAAGCGCGCGTTCCTTCTGCGAAAACGCCGCGACTTCGGCCCAATCGTGGACCTCCAGCCCCGGCAGGACGGCGTTGGGCGGCAGCGGCGCGGGATCGGCCAGCCACGTATACGGGATGACTTTTTGCAGTTGGAGAAAGTGCCGTTCGCTCAACTCCCGCCGCCAGAACTCCCGCAGGGGCCGCAGCCAGAAGAGGGCAAACCAGAGTTTTTCCTCCAAAAACGGCTTGAAGGGAGGGGTCACGCGAACGCCAGGCTCCGCGCCATCGGGCCCGGCGGAAGCGGCGGCGATCAGCCCGGGAGCGGCCGGGATATTGGGCAAATCAAAAAGCTCGAAAAAGCGGTACACGTTCCGCTGCCAGGCGAACCCCGCGGGAGGCGTCCCGCCGTCCACCACGCGCCAATGCTCCGGCGCAAAGCGGGCGTTGAGCCGGTCGGCGAGCCACCGCATTTCGGGCCGGTAAGTGGCGGATTCCTCGGAGACGATGATATCCGCGCCGCCGGAGGTGATGGCCCGGAAGCCCTCGGCCATTCCCTCGCTGCCCCCCAGAATGTCGTAACCAAGTTCGGCATACGTGGCGTTGAGCCAGGCGGTGAGACCGATGCCGCCGGGAACGCTGTCGAGTTCACTAATGACGAAGCCGTCTTCGGTCAGGACCAGGTCCGGCCGGATCACCGCGGGAATCTCCTCGCGCCGTTGCCGCGCGAGTTCCACGAGTTCGGGCGGCTTGCCCCGGTCGAGCAGTTCGGCAATCCAGCGCGGCTGCTTGCCTTTGACGCTCTGGAAGTAGAGCTGGTTGCACGCCTTGACGAACAGATGCAGCCGGTGGCCGAGTTTTTCCAGCGTATCGGCAAAGGCATTCGGAACGGCAAACGGCTCCGGCGAAACGAGCCACTCTTTTCCATCGAAGAGCCCCTCTTCAGGAGCCGCTTTTCGGATAAAATCGATTTTCTCTATAATCCCGATAGACATTTTGTTTTCCCCTTATGGCATGGCTCTCCTCAAAACGCAAGCGGTCCCCTTCTAGACGAGCCGTTTGAGAGCCTGGCGCACGAGATCTTCGACCGAGGCGGCGGCTCCGGCCCCGGCCAAGGCTGCCTTGACGGCGGTGTGCGCGTCGGTCTGTTTGTAGCCCAGGGAGAGGAGGGCCAGGACGGCGTCGTTGATCCGCACCGCGTCGCCGCCGGGGGCGTGCTGGGCGGAGGCAGCCTCCCAGGCCGCCGCGATGCCGAGTTTGTCTTTGAGTTCCAACACAATCCGCTCGGCGGTTTTCTTGCCGATGCCGGAAATCTTGGCGATCAGGCCGGTATCGGCATTCACAACGGCGGATTTGAAGTTGCCCACGCTCATGCCGCTCAAGACAGCCAGGCCCAGCTTGGGGCCGATGCCGGAAACGTGGTTGATCAAAAGGCGGAAGAGATCGCGCTCGGCGGCGCTCATGAACCCATAGAGAATATGGGCGTCCTCGCGCACCTGGAGGTGGGTCAGAATCCGAATCGGCTGGCCGGTGGGCGGCAGTTTGTCAAAACTCGACAGAGGGATGAGCACCTCGTAACCGACGCCATGAACATTGACAACGATTTGCGTGGGGAGAGACTCGGCCAGGACGCCTTCCAGAAACGTGATCATGTGTGTTCCCAAGAAAATGAAGAGTTGCCGCCAAAGTGCAAGGTACAAAACCGGATGCGTGCGGCCGCCGCTGCCCTGGCGGCTGGCATGCGCGGCCGCCGCCTGCCTGGCAATGCTGTGCGCCGCCGCCCGGCCCGCCGAGCCGCCCGAGCCCGCCGCCTGGCGCGTCGTGCTCGCCGGATTTGAGCGCCCGGCCGGGACCTTCACGCAACCCATCCCCGGAGCCCGCGAAACGGACCTGGCCGCCGCCTGGCTCCCCGCCAAAAGCCCCACCCGGTTCCTCAGCCGGGAAGAATTCGCCGCCCTGGGAGTCGATTGGGCCGCGTTTTCCGCCCAGAGCGCCGCCGCCGCGTCCGCCGAACTGGCTGCCCTGGAACCGGAATGGGTGCGGGACGGCAACCAAGTCATCGAATGCGCCATCCTGCGCGCCAGGCGCCCCGTGGATAACGCAACCATCGCCGTGCTGGCTCCCGACTTCCTCAAAAAATACCGGCCGGTCTTCGGGAGCAAAATCCTGCTGGCCGTCCCCGACGCCCAAACCGTCTTTCTTTTCCCCAAGCTGGCCAGCCACTACCGGGACTATGGCAAGCGGGTGATTGCCATCTACCGGAAGTCCAAAGCCCCCGTCAGCCGCGAGGTTTTTGAACTCAGCGCCGCCGGGCTGCGGGCCGTGGGAACCTACGGCGAGCCGTAGAAGAAAACACGGAGCAAAAGAGAGAGGCGATTCCTGATTGCCTTTGGCTTCCCTGCTGCCTTACAACTTGGCCGATGACTTCCACGTCCCCGGGCGGCCCCCCCATCCTTCTCACCCGATCCGTGGCCCTTTCCTACGGCCTGGTGGCGGCGGCGCTGATCGCCACGGCCTGGCTGCACCTGGGAACCCTGCTCGTCACGGTGCTCTTTTCCCTTTTCGCCCTGCATTCGTTCTACTTCCGCCGCCGGCGCTGGCTGGCGGTCACGCTCTTCCTGGTGCTGGTGGTGGCGGCGTTTTTCGGATCGGGCATCTTCTTCCACAAGGCCGTGCGCGATCTGCCCAAGCTCGTGGCCGACAGCGTGCCGAAGATCGTCCGGTTCGCCGACAGCCACAACATCGATCTCCCCTTCTCCGATCTCGACGAGCTGAAAGAAGCCGCGCCGCAGATGGTCCGCGAAAGCATCGGCTACCTCGGCAACTTCGCCAAGATCGCCACCAAGGAATCGCTGATGGTGCTGGCAGGCATCGTGATCGCCATCGGCATCTTCTTGAACCGGGAACCGCCGGACGCGCCCGAAAATCTCTATACCCGGTATTACACGGCCATCCGGGACCGCTTCAGCTCCTTTTTTCACAGCTTTCAAACCGTCATGGGGGCGCAGTTGTTGATCTCGCTCATCAACACCGTGGCCACGGCGGCGTTTGTGCTGCTGACACCGCTATTGCCATACGGCGGGATCGTCGTCCCGCTGACATTCCTTTGCGGGCTGATCCCCATCGTCGGCAACCTGATCAGCAACACGCTGATCGTCGGCATCGCCTTCGGGCTCGTATCGCCGCAGATGGCCCTGGGGGCGCTGGCCTTCCTGATCACCGTCCACAAGATGGAATACCTGCTCAACAGCAAAATCATCGGCGGGCGCATCCGGCAGCCGATGTGGCTGACGCTTGTCGGGTTGATCCTGGGGCACTTCTGCATGGGCATCCCGGGAGTGATCCTCGCGCCGGTTATTTTAAACTACCTCAAGGTGGAAGGGTCGCGCTACGCCGCGCCCAACCGGGACACATTTCAAACCGTGGAAGCGTAACCCCCGCCTCCCATGAACCTGCTGGAAAAAATCCAATGGAAGGCGGCCTACCGGTGGCGGCTCCTGCGTTTCCGGCTTTGGGGAAAAGACATCACGTGCGCGGAATGCGGGCAACCGGCCGGGCGCGTCATCGTCCACCTGCGCGCGGGCAGGCTCCGCCTGGAAGGCCTGGAACAAAGCGACGTCATCGTCGACTTCGCCTCCCGCGAAACGCTCCGCTTCCGCCACGCCGACGCCAGCGAATGCCGGAAACCGGCCCCACCTCCCGCCGCGCCCTGATGCAAATCCTCCACGTCATCATCACCCACCTCCCGCCGGAACTGGCCGCCCGGCACGTGGCCCTGGCCGAAGCCTACACCCCCGGCGTGCCCCGGCTGATCGCCTACGGGGGACCCGCCGCCGCCTTTGGCGAACTGCCGTGGACGGACAAATTCCTGCTCAAAGACCCCTCCCTGAGCGGCCCCGTCATCCACCAGTGCTTCAACGAGCTTCTTCCCGGCATCTGCGACTGGATGCGGCGGCAACCGATGCCGTTCGATGCCGTCCATGTCACGGAATACGACCACTGGATCCTCCGGGCCGACTACTTCGCGCAGCTCGCCGAAGCCCTCGCACGCTCCGGCGCGGACTTCCTGGGGAAAAACTGCGGCATCAAAACGCACACCAACTGGATGCACCTCTTCCGCTACCGCGACGACCCCGCCTTGCTCGGCTACCTGGCCCGCTTTTCGGTGCACGAGGAGAAATCCGCCATCTGCGGCATGCTCGGCAACGGATTCACGATCTCCCGGCGAGCCCTGGAAGCATTCGCGGCGCTGCCGGAGCCGCCCCGCGTCTACAACGAAGTGCTTGTCCCGACGCTCATCCACCATCTCGGCTTCCAGATCGCCGACATCGGGGCCTACTCCGACGCCTTCCGGCACGTCCGCTGGGGCCCCCTCTGGACGGAAGAGGAACTCGTGGACCTGGCCCGGCGAGGCGCGGCATGCTGCCACCCCTTCAAGGACATCCCCGCCGCCTGCCGCCTGCTCGCCCCCCTGGCCCGGGGGCGTTGAAACCGGGAGGTCTGGTTCAGGGTTTCCCGCGCCGTTTTTCCTTGGGCGGGCCGCTGCGCCGGGGTGACAATCGGCCCGGTATGAAAAGCTCCGTTGTTGCGTTGACGCTCGGAACCGCCTGTCTCGCCGCCGGAGTCGCGGCCGTCCTGATCTGGGAGCGCCCAAACGCGGAACGCCCCGTATCCGCCGCCCGGTTCGCCCCGGCCGAAACGCTCCTCTTCGCGGAATGCCCCGATCTGGCCGCCACGGCGGGGCGCTGGCGCGAAACCGATCTCTCCCAAATGCTGCAAGAGCCGGAAGTCCAGGCCTTCCTGGCCCAGCCCCTGGCAGCCCTGGAAAACGGCAAGGGCTTCCCCGCGGCCCTGGCAGACCTGGCCCGCACCCAGCCCCGCCAGGCATTCCTCGCCGTGGCCGATCTGAACCAGAACATGCCCCACGCGGTGGGCGGCCTTGCCCTCGGCGGCGGCCGGGCGGCAATGGACGCGCTCATCGCCCAGGCGCGCGCCCAGGTTCAAACCGCCTCGCCCCAGGGGCAATGGGAGCGGCAGGACTACGGCGGTTTCCAAATCGAGAGCTTCCGCACGGGCGGCATCACCCTGGCCTGGGCGTTTGCCAAAGACTGGTATTTCGCCGCGAACGACGTGGAACTGCTCAAAGGAACCCTGGACCGCTTCACGGGGAAATTGGCCACCTCGCTGGAAAACGCCCCCTTCTACCGGCGGTGCGGGCGTTTCCTCCCCGCCCGGCCCGACTTCCGGCTCTTCGCCCAATCCGGCGCGCTCTCGGATCGGCTGCTGACACACTGGATCACCCCGGCCCAGGAGACGCAGCCCGAAGAAAAATCCGCCGCGCAGCCCTCCATCCGGGCGGCGGCCCTCGCCTCGCGCTTTGAAGGGCGGCGCATGCGCGACACGCTCTTTCTTTACCGGCCCGGAGCGAAACTCGAACCGTCCCTCAACGGCAAAACCCTGGGGCTCACCACCCCCACCACCCTCTTCTATGGCGCCCTGGCGCCCCGCGCCGCCTCCACGACGCCCTCGCAACGCGGGAACCCGAAACAGCCCGCCCCCGGCGCGATCCCGGTGGAATTCCTCCAGGCGGCGGCCCTCAACCCGCCCCCCGCGACACTGGCCCAATTCCAAACGGCGTTCGGCCCGGAACACGCCCTCCTGCTCGACTGGCCCGAGAAAACGGCGCAACCCGGGCTTTTCCTGGCCAGTGAAATCCGCGATCCGGCGGCCGCGCGGCGGTTTGTCGAAAGCGCCTTTCGCGCCTGGGCCCGCAGCGAGGCATCGGGCGTCTCCCTCTGGACCTTCGCGGGGAACAGCCCGGACCAGGCCCGCTTCCATCCCTCCGTGGCGCTGACCTCCCGGCATTTCCTCGCGGGCCTGAGCCCGGAGAGCCTCCAACCCTTCGCCTCCCTCGCCAACGCCCCCCTCCCGGGCGGCCCGACCCTCCAGCAATCCCCCGCGTTCCTGGGAGCCATGGCGGCCGTGCCCCGCCCGCAGACAGCCGTCGCCTACCTCGACGCCCGGCCGCTCTTCGAGCGCCTCTACGGCATCCTCCGGCCCGCCGCCCTGCTGTGGGGCAACGGCATGCAGCCGCCCGGCGGCGCGGTGGATTTTTCCAAACTCCCCTCCGCCGAAGTCATCGCCCGCCACCTTTCGCCCCTCTCGCTTTCCGCCGTGCAAACCGAAGGGGGGACCCTCGTGGAAAGCACCGGCCCGGTTTCCTTCCTGGAAATCGGGGCCGGGCTCGGCGGCATCGTGCTGCGAGCCGCGCTCCCTCTAAAGCCCTCCCCCGGTGTACGCAAAGACGCGCCACGGCAGCCCATGGCTCCGCTCGAAGGCCCCGCGCCAAGCACTCCCTAGGCACGCACGCGGCAGTGCAACCGCCGCGATAACGGCGTTCCCAAGTCACAGCCATCCCATAAGGCTGGAAAAGCAAAGGTTGCTCTTGAATACAAGCGGATCAGTGGGCGGTTGGCCATCGACTTCCACCAAGGCCAACACCCTGCCGAGTGGCAGGCCAAGGGCACGGCAGATTTGACGATACGGTATTACGGAGCCTTTCCTACCGAAACCCTGCAACGAGTTTTGGGAGGGAACTACCGGAGCATTTGACGTCCCAAATAGCAGGTAGTCCTGCGCACCTGCGCTGCCGTAACCGTTCCAGAGGTCGATGAAATTACACGCGGAATCCCCCTGCCAACTGTAATTGCTAGGAGACCCTATCCCAATTATCACCTTGCTACGCCCTTTTCATTTTGGGAGCCTTTCCCTCAAGGCAATAAAAGACTCGGCATGCAAACCGTCCATTTGACAAGCACCCCGCCGCAACAAGGCCGTCCGTCCCCAACCTACCGCCCCGAAATCGATGGCCTCCGTGCCCTTGCCGTATTGCCCGTAATACTCTATCACGCCAAACTCGGATTTCCCGGGGGCTACACCGGAGTCGACGTTTTTTTTACCATCTCCGGCTTTTTAATCACCTCGCTCATCCTAAAAGATATCGAATCCGGCAAATTTTCCCTGGCGGGTTTTTGGGAACGCCGCATCAGGCGCATCTTTCCAGCCCTCATTACGATGGTTCTCCTATCGCTGCTGGCCGGGGCATTTTTCCTCCTCCCGAGCGACTTCCTCAACCTCGGCAAATCAGCAATAGCCCAAGCAATGCTGGCGGCCAACTTCTACTTCTGGGGAGACGATTCCGAACGCGGCGGATATTTTGGCCCAACCTCCAACGAACGCCCCTTACTACACACATGGTCGTTGGCAGTCGAAGAACAGTTCTACCTGTTTTTCCCACTAATCATGCTCGGGCTCATCCGCTGCAAACCGTTTAGAAATCCCCGGACACTAAGCGCCACCATGCTGTTTGGGCTTCTTGCCGGGCTCGCAGTATCGGCCCTGGGAGTCAAGCTCCGGGCCGGCGCCGCCTTCTACCTACTGCCCACACGAGCCTGGGAACTCTTGTGCGGCGCCCTCATTGCCACCTCATTCAAAGCCAAGCTCACCCCGGGCAACCCGGCAATACGAGAAAGCCTATCATGGCTCGGCATCGCCGGCATCATGCTTCCCTACTGGCTTTACACCAAAGAAACCCCATTTCCAGGCTTTGCAGCTCTGCCATCCTGCCTTGGAACCGGCCTGGTAATATGGAGCAACGGGCGACTAGACGACAGGCAAACCGGATTGACATCAGCGGGGCGCCTGCTGACCCTGCCCCCGCTCGTATTCGTCGGGATGATTTCCTATTCACTTTACCTGTGGCACTGGCCCGTATTGGTGTTCGGGAAATACTGGCTGCCCAACAACCAAGACCAGACGGCAGCAACCATTGGCCTCTTACTAATAGGCATCTTCCTCTCAGTTCTCTCCTGGCGCTTCGTAGAAACACCCTTTCGCACCAGACAAGTCATGCCAACCCGGCAAGCCGCATACCGCTTTGCCGCCGCAGGCACGCTCCTTTCCCTTGCACTCAGCCTGCTAATCGTAGCATCCCACGGCCTCACCCAACGGATGCCCAAGAGCGTAGCGCAAAATGATCGCGCAAGATATGACCACCTATCCTGGAACAAAGAAAACCAGCTCGAGACGCGAGACATCCAACAAGGGCGCATAACACCGCTCGGGCCCAAAACCCCCACCGCACCCGCGAAACTACTCATTTGGGGAGACAGCCATGCTTTACACGCCATTCCCGCCATAGACACCCTTTGCCGCGAAACAGGCATCAAGGGATACGCCGTAATGTATCCATCAACCCCGCCGTTATTCCAATCAACAACAAGCCAATCTCGTTACGGGCTGCGCGAAAACATCACAGAGTGGGCCACAGAAGTTCTCCAACAAATCAAACAGCAAGGCATTACCCATGTGGTATTGGCGGCAAAATGGGACAACTATCAAGCCATGGACGCGCAACTTCTGGGAAAAAGCCTCACCGCAACCATCCACACCCTCCACAACGCCGGATGCAAAGTGTGGGTGCTAATGGACGTACCGGATGTAGCCCCCAACCCACCATACAAAGTCCTTGCGCGAAACACACTTTTCCACACCGAAATCGACCGTTACTGCCAGACCGCCAAAGCTCACCGCCAACGGAACTCAGTAATATACCAACTTGCAAACCAGAACCTTCCCGCCACCTTTCTTGATCCAACCCCCCCGTTACTATCTCCTGACAAAGACCGGTACAAGATCGACATCAACGGCATTTCCATATACAGCGACACAAACCACCTGACCAAATCCGCCTCCCTTGCCCTGCTCTTACCCATGCTCCAAAAGGAAATGAGCCCCCTATTGAGGCAACCATAAAGAGCACATAGCAAATAGCCTGCGCCACTCTGTCAGAAAATTTCGAAATACTTAAGACTTTAGCGTGAACACGCCCTAGCCTCTTGTACCAAGAAAAATGACGCATGGAGCGCCGGATTTTACGCGCTACAAGGTACTAGTCTTTCAGCGACGGGTCGGTGAGCCGCTCCAAATACTTGGCCAGCATATCAAACTCCAGGTTCACCCGGTCCCCGGCCTTCAAGCGGTGCAAGTTGGTCACTTCCATGGTGTGCGGGATCAGCCAGATCACCACGCTCGCCTCCTTCACCTCCGCCGCCGTGAGGCTGATGCCGTTGATGGCGATGGAGCCTTTGTAAGCGACATAGCGCGCGAAGCGGCGCGGCAGCTCCACCTCCAGCCGGTGATCCTGCCCCCGCGGCTCCAGCGCGAGAATGCGCGAAGCCGTATCCACGTGCCCCTGGACGAAGTGCCCGCCCAGCCGGTCGTGCGCGGAAAGCGCCCGCTCCAGGTTGACCAGCGAACCCGGCTTCTGATCGCCCAGGTTCGTCTTGTCCAGCGTCTCCGCCAGCAGGTCAAAGGATAGGCGTTTGCCCTCCATCGACGTGATCGTCAGGCAGCAGCCGTTGACGGCGATGGAATCGCCCGCGCGCGTTCCGTCCAGAACGGCCGAGGCTTCGAGGGTCAGGCGCGCGCCGCCTCCGATGGGCTCGACGGCGACGATGGGCGCGGTTTCTTCAACAAGTCCGGTAAACATGGCCGCACTTTACGGCAAACTTGGCGAAGAGAAAAAGAGAATCCCGACGAGAAACAGCACCGGCAGCAAAAACGGGAGCGCGTAGCGCAGAACATAGCCGAAAAAGCCGGGCGTCTCCACCTTGGCGCGGTCCGCGATCGCCTTCACCATGAAATTGGGGCCGTTGCCAATGTAAGTCATCGCGCCAAAGAAAACGGCGCTGACGGAAATGGCCGCCAGCTTCCCCGCATGCGAAGCCAGGAAAACGGGCATCCCCGTCTCCAGATCCAGCCCGGCAAGGCCAAACGCCGTCGCCAGGAACGCAAGGAACGTCGGCGCGTTGTCCAGCACCCCGGAAAGCAGCCCCGTGGCCCAATAGAAATCCCACTCACTCCGCAGCCCCAGCGACGCGGCGTGAACCTGCAAATACTGCAACGCCGGGATCATCGTGGCGAAAATCCCCAGGAAAAGCCACGCCACCTCCTTCACCGGCCCCATCGTGAAATCGTTGGCCAGGTGAACCTCCCGGCGCGTGGTGGCCCACGAAGCCAGCGCCGCCGCGGCCATGATCCCCTCGCGCAGAAACGCCGGGTGCTTCACAAAAACGGACCCGAGAATCATCCCCAGGAAGAGCAAATTGTGCAGCCCGCCAAAACGCCACGTCTCCCGCGCCGTCGCCCGCTCGCGGACCGGCCGGGGGGCTTTGTGAAAATTGAGCACATCCAGGACATAGAAAATCCCCAGCAAAGCCAGCACGCCGAAAGCCCACGGCCGCCAGCAATGTTGCAGCGTCCACCAGAAGGGAATCCCCTTCAGAAAACCGAGAAAAAGAGGAGGATCACCAATCGGCGTGAGGCACCCGGAAACATTGGAAACCAGGAAGATGAAGAACACGATGTGGTAATTCGTAATACGGTATTTATTCATCCGTATCCACGGCCGGATCAGCAGCATCGACGCGCCGGTCGTGCCGATTAGGTTGGAAACGACCGAAGCGAGCGCCAGGAAAAGCAGATTCATCCAAGGCCTCGCCTCGCCCTTCACCACCAGGTGAATCCCCCCCGCGACGACAAAGAGCGACCCGATCATCACGAGAAAACTGACGTATTCGTGCGCGGCATGGAGCACGGGGACCGGATCGCGCCGTATGAAAAGGTAATAACCGGCACTCAAAGCCCCGAGCACCAGCGCCCACCACGGGTGCCGCTCTTCCCAGTGGCGCGGAGCCGCGAAAGGCAGCAAAGCGATGGCGAGCAGCATCGCCACGAACGGCAGGAGCAGCCACGCCGGAGGCGGCGCGGCGCTCAGAAGCAGCGGGAGGAACGGCATCCGCGCAGGATGCGGCAAACCGGCGGGAATGCCAAGCGCAAGCGCCTCATACGATTTATACAGCTTAATTGCGGGAACTGCGCTGGTAGGGGCGGCACTCCGTGCCGACCGTTGGCGTGGCTGCCGGACGGCCCGGAATGCCGTCCCCGCCCAAACGTGCTATTCGTCTGTATAAATCGCCTCAATCCCGCCGGGAAGACCGCAGGAAAAGCCCGGCGGCCACGAAGCCCAGCACCACCCCCGCCGCCGTGGCCAGCGCCATGATGCGCCCCACATACGGCTTGGCGGGATAAACCGCCGGTTCCGCTTTCTCCCAGATTTTGGCGGGAACAACCGTCATCTTCAACTCCACCGTCTGCGTGGAAAGCCGCCGTTCGGCCGCCTCCAGCGCGCTCTTTGCCTTGTCGGCATCCTCGGGAGCGGCCGTCACCGCCGTCTTGCGCAAGGCGTCCACTTCCTTGCGCAACTGCGCCAGCGTGGCATCGTGGACCTTCCTCTGGTCCTCACTCTGGACTTTCTGGAAAACCAGCGCGATCGCGTTGGCGATATTCGCCGCCTCCGTGCGGTCCGTGGAGAAAACGCCGATTTCCATGAGATCGGTATTGCGGATCTGGCTTAATTTCAGTTGCCCCAGCAACCGGCTGTAGGCTTCCTCTTTCGGCAGGAGATGGCCCCCTTCCTGGCTGCTCCACGTTTCCACCAATTTGAGATCGTCGATAACAGGGTAAAGGATCTCCTTGCTCTGGATCACCTGGAACTGCGACGCCGGGGGATGCGGCAGACCGCCCGAAGTCTCGTCCAACCGTAGAGGACCACTGGAGTCCGCCTTCACCTCCATAATCACCCGCGAATAATAATCGCGCGGCAGGCTGTGGCTGAGAACGCCCCCCGCCGCCATCCCCATCCCCGCCACAATCGCGAAAACCACCATCGCCTGGAAAAACCGCCACTCGCTAAAAGAAGACGGCTCCCCGTCGGGAAAATCAGGATTCAGACCATGTCGCACGGGAGCGATTCGTCGCGCAACCGGGAGGCCAAGTCAAGGGCAATCCCCGCGCCTGTTTCAACAAATGTTGCACACTCCCCCCGGCGGCTTTCGCTTGCGTGCGCTCGGGGAAATGCCTATTGCTTAACGAATGCGCATGGCTTCGCCGGCCCCTACCCGGGCGGCCCTACCGGCGCCCTTTTCGTATCGACACCCAAGACCATTTATGGAGAGCCCAACCACAGAACCCTCTATCCCGACTCTGCAAACCCTGCCCGGAGACGGCGTCCGCCAGATCCTCTGGGGAATTGCCGAACGCTACGACCTCGCCATGCTCGTGCAATCCACGCGCGGCGTCGCCCGGGGGCCGGTAGCGCGGATGGTCGCCGAAGGGGTCCGCAACACCCACGAATGGACGGAAGCCAAAAACGCCCTCCTCGCAGTCTACGACGAAAGCGGCATCACGGCGGCCGGGCTCGACACGGAACTGGGCGGCTTCATCGAAGGCCCCAAAAACCTCGCCTTCGGCCTGATGGCCTTTGAACTCGCCTGGGTGGACGCCGGAGCCGCCACCAGCAGCCTGGCCAGCAACCTCGGCCTCGCGCCCATCCACGAACGCGGCACCCCCGAACAGCGCGCCCACTACCTCGGCATGGCCGCCCCGAAACAGCCCGGCGAAGACCGCCGCCAGATCCGCGCCGCCTTCGCGCTCACGGAACCGATCCCCTTCGTCGGCGTCGAAACCGGCATGCTTTGCGGCAAAGCCGAAATCGCCGAATGGAAAGAGGGCCAGGAACCCCTCCTCCACATCGACAAACGCGCCCGCTTCATCACCGGCATGGCCTTCGCCGACGTCGTCACCGCCGCCGTCGAATCGACCGACCCCCGCATCAAGGGGAGCTTCATGGTCATCCTGGAAGAAGGCGACCCCGGCGTCTTCGACCGCGGCGTCCCGACCAAAAAACTCGTCCATCAGCTCTCCTCCACGCGCGACCCGGTGTTCAACCTCACCGTCCCCGCCAGCCGGATCGTCGGCGGCTACACCGTCAAAGACGGCGTCATCATCCCGCGCTACACCCACAGCGAAGTCATCGAATCCGTCTTCAAGCGCACCCGCGTCCCCGTCGGCCTCATGACAAGCGCGAAACTCCTCTCCGCCGTCGAGCCCGTCATCCGCTACCAGCGCAACCGCTTCCGCGGCGGCGACGGCGTGCGCCCCGGCTCGCCCCGTTACGACTCCGGCCTGCAACAGAAGGAAGATTCCCTCCACCGGCTCGTCGACGTCTGGGCCGCCGGCGAAGCGGGCGCCTCCCTCGGGTTCGCCACCTCGCGCCTCTACGACGAAGTGGACGTACTGGAGAAAACCAAAGACCGCATACTGGAAGAAAAAGGCCTCAGCGGCCGCGCCGCCTTCAAACTGCTCGTGCAAAGCCAGCACCAGGCCGTCAACCTCCTGGCCGCCGAAGCCGCTGGCGACAGCGAAAAAGCCGCCGCGCTCCGGGCCGACCCGCTCGTCGAATTCGCCCTCATCGACGCCCAGGCCAACGTCCTCTGCCCCGCCTGCAAACTCTGGAACACCGGCCACGGCGCCACCGTCATGCGCGAAGCCGTCAGCCTCATGGGCGGCTACGGGATCACCGAAGACTGCCCCGCATTCCTCGGCCAGAAATGGGCCGACGCCCAGTTGGAAGCCACCTACGAAGGGCCCGAAGCCGTCCAGCGCCTGCAACTCTCGCTGACGATGAACAACCCGCTCTTCCTCGCCCAGTTCGAACACTGGACCGCCGAAGTGGAACACATCGCCGCCGAGCGTCCCGGCATCGGCGCCGACACCCTCGCCCGCGCCATGCGCCTGTGGCGGTGGACCCTCCACTTCCTGGAAAACACCAAAGACGCCCAGGGAGCCAAGCTCTACCACAAGAGCCGCCAGGGAGTCACCTTCCCGCTGGCCGACGCCCTTTGCTGGCTCATCGCCACGCGGCAGCAACTCCTCGACATCCTCCAGCTCGAATCCAAAGGCGCGGCCGACCCGTCCCTGGCCGAAGGGCTGCCGGGCACCGTCGCCTTCCTGCTCGACCTCTGCCACGTCCACGCCGCCAGCGCCGCCGGCGAAGCGGGGAGAATCTGCGCCGAACTCGTCTACGGCTACGGAGTAAAAAGCGACTTCACCGAATTCGCCCTCCTGCGCACGCAAGTGGACATCAGCCTCGCCGGATCCCGCCTGGCCAAAGACCGCGCCGCCGAGTCCCTCGCCCGCGTGATGATCCCCGAGGCCCTCGACTACCCGCTGTAAAAAACCAGCGCAAAAGGCCCAAAAACGCGTAAGATGCCCTGCCATTCTCGTTGGCAAGCCATCGCCATTCTCGTTCCCAATCTCCAGATTGGGAACGCGCTTGTCTTCGAAGCTCCAGCTTCGAAAACCGTGGCAGCCGCTAAAAGCGGAACCGCGTAGCGACTCGGCCCTCAACACCCCCATGCAAGGCGCATGGAGGGTGCCGAGCGAGGGCCTCAGGACAACACAATCCTCACTATAGTGAGATCGCTTGTCAATCCTTTCGACTCATATTTTGAGTGAATGCTCAAGGATTCCACCGTCCAAGCGTTCTGTGCCGCCGTGTCGCAGACCCTCAAAGAAGAGCGCCTGCGCAAAAATCTTTCCATGAGCGCGGTAGCCGAGCGTGCGGCGCTTTCCCAGCAAATGGTGAGCTATGTGGAACGGGGAATCCGCAAACCGACGCTCGACACCATCTTCCGCATCAGC